>NZ_JALNUO010000026.1:0-26538 GCF_026540835.1 Sphingomonas sp. GC_Shp_6
GTGTTTAATCCCGCGGTTTGATGGTGCGATCCTTTCGTTGGAATGGAAGGAGGCCGTATGGGACAGGTACGTCATGGGTGCGCCACGACCACGCACACCGTCCGAGCAGCAATACAGCGATCGCAAGCTTCGCTGGCGACGCTGAGCCCCGCAATTAACCCGAATTCCAGCAGCCCAAGCTATACTGGAACCCGGTTATCACGCCGGCCGGCTTCACCTTTTACTATGGCAACATGTTTCCCCAGTGGCGTGGTTCGGCGTTTATCGGGGGGGGCTCGCATCGACATCGCTCATCCGTGTCTCCTTCGATGGCACCACCCCCCGCGAGGCTGAGCGTTGGGAGATGGGCGCGCGTATCCGCACCGTTGTGGCCGGGCCGGACGGCGCTCTCTGGCTGCTGGAGGACGGCAGCAACGGTCGGCTTTTGCGCCTCACCAATGACCGTGCGGGATGACGAAGTTCCATGCTCGCCCGGCGGGCAGGTCGGACTTCCCCCCGTGTCGCCCTGCTAACCCCAAATCCCGAATAATAAATATTCGGATAATCTTAGTAAGCTCACTGCCTCCTGGCATTAGCCGTTCGTTCATGTCGATGTTACAAGCAACGATAATCACAGATAGAGAAATGTCTAAAGCGATTTAGCGGTTTTTATCTTCTTGGTTCTCTGCGACGTAATTAGCGTCTTATCGGGCTCTATCCGCTTCGGATAGTAATTGAGTTTCGTCACATCGTAGCGTTTGCTGGAAAAAAGCTAGTCGAGAAACATAATCGAGCTCCCGATGAGCTTTGATGTCGTCAGATCCGCACTTCAGTTCCAATCTCGACCAATTGACGCGAGGGAATGCAGAATGAGCTGCCCGTCGGCGCCGTATTGCGCTGCATTGACACAAACAGCGCCTCGCGCCAGGGCGCCATGCCGGGGATGCGCGGATCGGCGATCACTGTCTCGCGGCCGATATAATAGCTGATCTCCTCCAGCTCGGTCGCCGTGAACAGCCCCGAACAGGCAAGCCCGTGCGGGATGGCCACATCGTCCATGAAGCCGAATCTGAGTATGACCCGATCGATGTCGGGTGCCAGCCGCGTGACCGTGGCGCGTTCGGCATCCGCGACGAAGGGCATGTCCGTCATCGACACGGACACCAGCGCCAGGCGCTTCTGAAGCGAACGGGTGTGGCGGACGTGGTGCGTCATCGCCAAGGGAACGCCGTTCGGCGCGGCGCTGAGGAACGCGCCGATGCCGTCGCTGCGACACGGCGCGGCCTGGTCCAGCTTGGCCAGGAAGCTTCCTTCGTCCTCACGCAAGTGCGCGCGCGCCGCCTCGACCAGCCGCACGCCCGTACGCCACGTCAGCATGAGAAACGCGATAATACCGGCAATCAGCAGCGGGAACCAGCCTCCCTCCAGCAGCTTGATCGCATTGGCGGCGAAGAAGACAAGATCGAGCAGGAAGAAACCGCCATTCACCACCGTCACCAGGACTGGATTGTACCCCCACCTTATTGCGATGAGGGCCGCAAGGAAGGTGGAGATCGCCATCAGCCCCGAGACAGCGATACCATAGGCCCCCGCCAGCGCGTCGGACGAGCGGAAGATCAGCACCGCCGCCAGCGTCCCGGCCGCGAGCAGCCAGTTGGCAAGCGGCAGATAAACCTGCCCTTCCTGGTCGGCCGCGGTGTGGCGGATGTCGAGCCGCGGCAGGAAGCCGAGCTGGATCGCCTGCTGGGTCAACGAGAACACCCCTGAGATGATGGCCTGGCTGGCGATGATCGTCGCGAGGGTCGCAAACACCACCAGCGGATAGTGCGCCCAATTGGGAGCGAGCGCGTAGAAGGGGTTGTCGATGGCACGCGGATCCACCGCGATCAGGGCGGCTTGCCCGAGATAGTTCAGCACCAGCGCCGGCAGCGCGACCGCGAACCAGGCGAGGCGAATGGGAAAACGCCCGAAATGCCCCATATCGGCGTACATCGCTTCCCCGCCGGTCACCGCGAGGAAAACCGCGCCCAGCACCGCAAAGCTGACGCCGAGCGGCGCGTGGAGGACGAAGCCTAACGCGTGCTCCGGGTTGAGGGCATCGAGCGCGGCGGGGTGACGAAGCAGCGCAGCAAGACCGAGCAGCGCGATGCTGCCGAACCAGGCAAGCATCACCGGCCCGAAGATGCGGCCGATGAACCCGGTGCCCTTCACCTGGACGAAAAACAGCGCGACGAGGATGGCCACCGTGATCGGCAGCACCGCCGGGCCGAGATGGGGCGCATCGACCTTCAGCCCTTCGACCGCGCTCAGCACCGAGATCGCTGGCGTGATCGCGCCATCGCCATACAGCAAGGCAGCACCGATCAACCCGAGCAACAGCAGCGCCGCGTGGCGACTGCGCGGCTTGGCGTCGTGCGCACCCAGGAGCGCCAGCATCGCCACGACGCCACCCTCGCCATGATTGTCGGCGCGAAGGATCAGAACGGCATATTTGATCGAGACGACCAGAACGAGCGACCAGATGATGAGCGAGGCGACGCCGACCGCCGAAGCCGGAGCATCGCCCCCCGCCACCTGGACCGCCACCTTGAACGCGTAGAGCGGGCTCGTGCCGATATCGCCATAGACGATGCCGAGTGCCGCCAGCGCGGCTGCAGCCGACGACCGCTCGAAGATCCGACGCCTGTTTCTCGCCCGCTGAACATCCAAGCCCGTTCTCCTTGACACCGCCGCGGTATCGCACGGCTATAAGCCGGGACGCGCCGGCGTTCCGATCGCAACCACAACGACGAGGATGCCGCGAAGATGCAGCCAGCTCCGCCGATCCTACCGGCCCACATCGAAGAGACGATCCAGGCGATCGCGGCGCTCCATGCCGAGCACCACCGGCGAGCAACGCCCGTACAGCGCTTCGTCGACCGTTCGGTCCGACTGGTAGGTCGTCCGCGATTTGTAGGCCTTTTGACCCTGTTCATCCTGGGTTGGATCGCAGCGAACCTCGCGCTGCAGGTAAGCGGCCGCGCGCTCGACAGGCCGCCGTTCCAGATCCTGCAGGACATCGGCGAGGTTCTCGGCCTCTATATCACCGTCCTCATCCTCATCACCCAGCGTCGCGAGGACGAGCTTGCCGAACATCGGGAGCAACTGACATTGGAGTTGGCCATCCTGAGCGAGCAGAAAAGCGCCAAGATCATTCAACTTCTCGAGGAGTTGCGCCGAGACAATCCGATGATCCCGGACCGGATGGACGCTGAAGCTGAAGCCCTCTCCGTGCCCGCCAACCCGCAGGCGGTGCTCGAAGCGATCAAGGACAGCCATGAAGAGATGCTCGCCAGCCTCGATCAATCCGCAGGCAATTCGAGCGAGAACCCCGGTTAAGCCGGCACTCGGGCCGAACCGATAATGTTGAGCGAGCTATGGGGGCGTCGTGACGAGGCAAGATGTCACATTCCGGGCGTATGATACCGCTCTCGGAGACGATCATGCGCCCATTCCTCACCGCCCTTACAATCATGCTGCCCGCCGCGCTTGCCGCGCAGGATCGCGCCGGGCAATCCTTGCCGACCGGACAGCGGCTAACCCCGGCCGCGGCGCCGGGGGCGCGGTTCGAGCCGCTGGTTTCGCGGACCGGTCCCGATCCTGCCTATGTCGCCGATGGCGCGGCGGCGATCGCGACCCGCCCCGATGGGCGCGAGATGCTCGTGCTGACCAGCGGCTACAACCGCTTCAACGGCGCCGACGGCAAGGTGGTGGCGGCGCAGTCGGTCCAGTATATCTTTCGCTACGCCATCGATGCGCGGGGCAGCCGGCGGCTGCAGACGCTGACAATTCCCAACAGCTATGGCGGCATCGCGTGGCGGCCCGATGGACGCGGCTTCGTCGTCGGCGGCGGGGTCGACGACGATGTCCACGTCTTCGGCCGATCGCACGGTGGCTATGCCGAGATTTCGACGATCAAGCTCAGCCATGCGGCCGGGATCGGCGCCGGAGTGAAACCGCAGGCGGCGGGCGTGGCGGTCAGCCCAGATGGGCATCGCGCGCTCGTCGCCAACTATTATAACGACTCGGTCAGCCTGATCGATCTCGATCGTAATATGGTCGTCGCCGAGCAGGACCTCCGCCCCGGCAAGATCGATCCTGCGCGCAGCGGCGTGCCGGGCGGCGAGTTCCCCTTTGCCATCGCCTGGACCGATGCCGGCCATGCCTGGGTCTCGTCCCCGCGCGATCGGCAGGTCGTGGCGCTCTCGCTGTCGCGATCGGGCATTCGCGTCGCGGACCGGATCGCGACGGTGGGCGAACCCACCGCGCTGCTCGCCGATGCGCGCAACCACCGGCTGTTCGCGACCGAGGACAATGACGATCGGCTCGCGGTGATCGATACCGCGAACGCGCGGCTGGTCGAAGAGCCGCGCCTCTCGCTGCCCGACGCGCTCGCCGCGCCGGGTCTCGGCAAGGGGCTCAACCCCAACGGCCTGGCGCAGCTTCGCGACGGGCGGCTGCTGGTGACGCTGGGGGGGATCAACGCGGTCGCGATCGTCGCGCCGGGCTCGTCGGGCGGCACGGTGACCGGACTGGTCCCGACCGGCTGGTATCCAAGCGCGGTGGCGACATCGCCGGCGGGCGAGCGCGTGTTCGTCGTCAACCGCAAGAGCCCGCCTGGCCCCAACCCCCAGGGCTGCGCGCCGAAACTCGCCATCTATCGCGGCCAACCCAATGCCTGCGGTGCGGCGAACCAGTATATCTTCCAGCTCGAAAAAGCCGGACTCCTCCAGTTCCCGCTGCCGAACGCCAAGGCGCTCGCCGCGACGACGCTGCAGGTCGCCGACAATATCGGTTTGCCCGGTGCCGCCGCGCGCGCCGAGGCCGAGGCGCGGATAGCGGCGATTCGGGCGCGGGTTAGCCACGTGGTCTTCATCGTCAAGGAGAACCGCACCTATGACCAGGTCCTGGGCGACCTCGAGGTCGGCAATGGCGACCCGCATCTGGCGATCCTCGGCCGCGCGCTGTCGCCCAACCACCACCAGCTCGCACGCCAGTTCGCGACGCTCGACAATTTTTACGATTCCGGCGAGCAGTCGAGCACCGGCTGGACGTGGTCGACCGCGGCCCGCACGCCCGACCTGCTCGAAAAGACCGCGCCGGTGAATTACGCGCAGCGCGGTCTCGCCTATGAAGCCGAGGAGGCCGACCGCTTCATCTACGCCCAGCAGACGCCCGCCGAGCGCCAGGCCACCAACCCCGCGCTGTCGAAGGATCCCGATCTGCTCGCCGGTTCCGCGCTGCTGACCGCGCCCGATGGCGACGGTGACGACGACGGCGACAAGGGCCAAGGCTTCTTGTGGGATCAGGCGATCCGCGCCGGCCTGTCGGTGCGCAACTACGGCTTCTCCGACGCCTCGATTTACGACGCCGACGCCCCGGGCGCGGTGCCGGTGATCCGCCAACCGTTCAAGGAACGCCACCCTGTCTACACGCCCGGCGACAAGCTGCTCGCCAGCCGCAGCGACCCCTATTTCCGCGGCTTTGACCAGAAGCTTGCCGATTATTGGCGCGTGGGCGAATGGCAGCGCGAGTTCGACGCCGCGGACGCGGCGGGGAAGGTGCCCGCATTGACCCTGCTGCGCTTGAGCCACGATCATTTCGGCGATTTCAAGGAGGCGATCGACGGCGTGAACACCGTCGAGACCGAGATGGCCGACAACGACTATGCGCTCGGCATGGTCGTCGAGCGGATCGCCAACAGCCATGTCGCCGGCTCGACGCTCATTTTCGTCATCGAGGACGATGCGCAGAACGGCGCCGATCATGTCGACGCGCGGCGCTCGGTGGCGTTCGTCGCCGGCCCTTATGTCAGGCAGCACGTGGTCGTCTCGACGCGCTATACCACCGTCAACATGCTGCGTACGATCGAGGCAGTGCTGGGGCTGAAACCGCTCGGGCTGAACGACGGGCTTGCGGCACCGATGGCCGACCTGTTCGACCCTGCGCAGGCGAGCTGGTCCTATCGTGCCGTCGCGGCCGACGTGCTGCACACGACGCAGCTCCCGATCGCCGCCGACCGTTTCGCTCCCAGGATCGCGGCCACCACCGGACGCTGCGATCGTCCGACTTCGGCATGGTGGGCGACGGCGATGCTCGGGCAGGATTTCCGCACCGAGGACCATCTCGACACCGCCGCGTTCAATGCGGCGCTGTGGCGGGGCTTGGGCTCCGGCATCGAACCGACCAAGCGCGATGGGCGGGATCTGAGATCGGCGCGATCGGAGCAGCTTAAGGTTGCCGATGTCGGCTGCTCGCGTTGACCCACTTCCCGCCATTCAGCGGCCTTTATGCGCTTCCCAACTTCGCCCGTTCATTCAGTGAATTACCCCAGCCCCAGAGGAGTCGCGGAGGCCGGTCCAAAACGACGTGAAGTTATCAAACCCGCCAGACGCAAAGGCTTTGCGTAACGGCGGCTTCAGCTAAGAGCAGTCATGCCGACGAAGCCAAGTCACACCAATGTAAGCACAGAACCGGTGGATAAGAGACAGTCCGTTGTTAAGATAAAGGCGCACAACCGATGCTATTCGCCGCCACCTTTTTCGTGGAAAGATTCAGACAGCATCGTTCCGAGAAGCGTGAAATCGATCTTGTCAGGCCGGCGATAGCGGACGCAGCCTTTTCCGAAAGCGGCACCTTTGACCGAGGCTTTGTGACGATCCAACGTCGATTTCCCGAGGTAGACGGAGATATAACCCTTCTGGCTGTTGAAGCTTATCCGCGCGTCCGATCCGGGGGGACCATATCCAGGCATCCCCCATTGCATCCGCTCTTCCCATCCTATCAGACGAGCACGACATTCCTCGCGCAACCGTCGAATGGCATCAACACGCTCGGGCTCGACTACAGAGAGAAAGGCTTCGACGGTTGGGGCGGCCGACTGCACCATACGGCGAACATCCACTTCTTGGCGATAGCACGCTAACAGACCTGTTGGTCAGCACAATGATCGAAACGGGTGGCGGCTGGCGGCGACGAGCAAGTTGCCCTTGTCGTCGATGAGTTCTGCCAAATGCACGTCACGTTGCTTGGCTGCGGCAATGACCTCTTCAAGGCCGCCGTTCTTATCAATCGAAGAGCGACGGCGCTGGCTCATCGCCGCGCTTCCATCCTGAACGGCGTCGAGCCACTCGGCTATCCAGACTTCGCCTGTCTTGATCGAACCCGTCACGATTCGTTCCTCGCTAATTTCCGCTTAGAAGCGTGCAACCAGGCACCTGGAATGACAAGGTGTGCGGCGGCTCCGGACCGGCAGCTTTATAGCGTTCAGTCGGCGGCTCCTGTCAGGTCCGGAGTTTGCGCACAACGCTGGAACGGCAATATCTGGACGATAGCTGCCGACGGTGCAGCCGCGGAATGGACCCACAAACCGCCATTCGCAGCCACTTCGCCGCTCTCCAGAAGCGGCCATCCGTTCAGCCAGTCGCCATCACAGCCTTTGTGGTTGCATTCTCCCCAAGTGAGACGATCAGCTTGCCTCGAAGGCCTCCAGGATCGGGCATCGACCAACGATCGACGCGCTGCATTCGTCGGCTAGGCGGGTAAGCCAAACTTTTGCGGCCTCGAGTTCGCGGATCTTCTCGTCGAGGGCGGCAATCCGCCCGCGTGCCATCGTGCGCGCCCTCGGTCGGTCGTCGGTCGCGTCGAGCGACAGCAGTTCGCCGATCTCCTCGAGCGTAAAACCAGCAGCTTGCGCGGAGCGGATGAATCGCAGCCGCTTCACTGCCTCGGTGTCGTAGCGCCGGATGCCGCCACTCAGCCCCGAGCCGCCGGTCCGCGGCGGCTCGGGCAGCAGGCCGCGCCGCTGATAGTAGCGGATCGTCTCCACCCCCACGCCGCCTTCGCGCGCGAGCCCCGCGATTGTCATCGTCGCCATGCCTTGACTCCGTACTACGGTACAGATGCCATATGTGTGGCATGCAACAGACCGCAATCGCAGAACCCGCCGCTGCCGACCCCCACGACAAACGCGCCACTCTCTATCGGATGGTGATGCCAAGCCACGTCTGTCCGTTCGGGCTGAAGGCGCTGCACCTGCTCCGCAGCCAGGGATACGAAGTCGACGACCACTGGCTGGAAACGCGCGCGCAGACCGACGCCTTCAAGGGCGAGCACGGCGTGAAGACCACGCCGCAGACGTTTATGGGGCGCGAACGCATCGGCGGCTATGACGACGTCCGTCGCTTTTTCGGTAAGACGGTGCGCGATCCCGGCGCGACCAGCTATCGTCCGGTGATCGCGGTGTTCGCGATGACCGCACTGATCGCACTGGCGGCGAGCATCGCCGTGCTGGGCAGCCCGTTCACCGTGCAAGCGGCAATGTGGTTCGTCTCGTTCAGCATGTGCGTGCTGGCGATCCTCAAACTCCAGGACGTCGAGACCTTCTCGAGCATGTTTTTAGGGTACGACCTGCTTGCCAAGCAATGGGTGCCGTACGCTTACCTTTATCCGTTCGCCGAAGGACTGGCGGGCGTGCTGATGACGGCCGGCGTGCTGAGCTGGCTGTCGGTGCCGGTGGCGCTGTTCATCGGCGGCATCGGCGCGGTGTCGGTGTTCAAGGCGGTCTACGTCGACAAACGCGAGATCAAATGCGCCTGCGTCGGCGGGGCAAGCAAGGTACCGCTAGGCTTTGTGTCATTGACCGAGAACGTGATGATGGTGGCGATGGCAGTCTTCCTGCTGGTCCATGGGGCGTTCTGACGGCTACATTCCACAGTAGCTACACACGTTTACGGTTGTGTCGATTGCCGTCATGTTTACAATCGTTGATTGCTAACGCCCATGGTGCACAAGGAGAACCGATGCTTTCCTCGCAGAACCTGCTGGCGGCGTTCGACCGCGTTACCGACTACTGGTCACCCAAGGTGATCGGCCGCGTGAACGATCAACTGCTCAAGGCTGCCAAGCTGAAGGGCGAGTTCGTCTGGCATGCACATGACGGCGAGGATGAGCTGTTCCACGTCGTCAAGGGACGTCTTCGAATTAGATTTGAGGATGGCATCGTCGAGCTCGCTCAGGGCGACTTCCTCACTGTGCCAAAGGGTGTACGGCACAATCCGGTTGCTGAGGAGGAATGCTGGGTTCTGTTGATCGAACCCGCATCCACCCTACACACTGGCAATGAGGTAACGCACCGCACGCGCAGCCTACAGGATCAGTTCAGCTGAAATTTGAACCGCGGCGTGGATGCGTGCGCTGCCAAGCTCAGTGGATGGCTATTTCACTGAGACCGGGCCTTCAGTCTGGCGCTCGTGGTTGTTCTTCAACGCAGGTGGCCGTCAGTACGACGCAGTTGCGGGCGGCCGGAGCCGTTTTGTCGTTCCTCGAAAGCTGCCGTTCGTTCATCACCGTTGCACCCATTGATTGAACGTGAGTCTAGGTCGAACGGTAGAGCCTCCGAAGGCGACCTTCCTACAATCCAGCTTGGTCAATCATTGAAGCAATTTCGGCCGGCAATACGGACTCTGACTTCGGCAGGAACCGGTTAAACGCAGTCTGCACTCGCTTGCGTGCTACCTGGTACGCCTTGTGTCGGATCGCGCGCATCGCATTCGTCCGCCATGATGGACTCTCACCGAGCAGCGCCTCCCACCTAGCCTCCTCTGCCTCCAGGATCGACAGCGCGAGGCGCAGTCCATCTCGCCGGCCGCGTGCATAATCTTCGGACATCGCCAGCTTTTCCGTCATGCGCGCAACGCTGGTCTCGCGCCCGATCCTTGGCAAGGCGGCCCGCGCACGGGTAGCCCGTCCCAAGTCGAACCCAAACCCCAAAGCCGCCATTTAGAGCCGTTCCGCTGCTCCCCGAAGTTCGCCATCGGTTCACGTTTATTCGGCGGCTCATCCGCCAGAGTGCAACGGCGATTGATCAGGCTGCGGCGAGCGGCGAATAATCCATGGCGGCAAGGTCGGTGAGCAAATCGGGTCCAGTCGGCTCCCATCCGAGGCGCGCGCGCGTCCAGGCGTTGGAGGCAATCATGTCGAGCGCCGCAAAAGGGGCCATCCAGCCGAAATATTTCTCGACCTCGTCGGCCGCGATCGAGCGGACCGGCAGCCCGGTGCCCTGCCCGATCGTCTCGGCGATAGCACGTGCGGTTACGCCCTCCTCTACCGAAGCATTGTACCGCGCGCCCGGTTCGCCCTTTTCCAAGGCCAAGACGTAGAGTCTCGCCACGTCGCTGACATGGGCCGCGGACCAGCGCGTTTGGCCCTCGCCTAAATACGCTACCGCTCCGGCACGGCGCGCCTCGTCGATCAGCGGCGTGATCAATCCGGCTTTGGTGGTGTCGTGCACCTGCGGCAGGCGGATGGTGCGCACGTCGATCCGCCGCGCGATCAGGCCTGCGCCGGCCAGCTCGGTCGCGATGCGCGGATTTGGATGGTGCGGGTTCAGCACGTCCTCCGTGGCGGGTCCACCATTCAGCGGCGTGCCGATGCCGACGCCCGAGGTGATGAGGATCGGCTTGTGCGTCCCCTCAAGCGCTTCGCCCATCGCCGCGATATTGCGTTCGTCCTTCTTCGTGTTCTCGAAAAAGGTCGCGAAATTGTGATCGAATGCGCAGTGGATCACCGCATCGGTGGCTGCCGCGCCGCTGGCGAGCGTCTCTGGGCTTTCAAGGTCGCCGCGATGGACGTCGACGCCAGCCGCCTCGAGCTGTCGGGCGCCCGCGTCGGAGCGGGTAAGGCCGAGCACTTGGTGGCCAGACGCGAGGAGTTCGTGAATGACGTGCGAGCCGATAAAGCCGGTCGCTCCGGTCAGGAACACGCGCATGGGAAATCTCCTTCTTGCCTGGGCGCAATGTCGCGGCGTGCGCGTACCTGTTAAAGTAGTGATCCTATCGTGGTATAACCTGCAACAGGATCGATCATGGCCAGCGATGTCCCCAACCCGCTCGGTACCTATCTTCGAGATCGCCGCACCCGCCTTGATCCGGCGGCATTCGGGTTCGATGTCGGCCGGCGGCGCACGCCCGGCCTTCGCCGCGAAGAAGTGGCTGCCCGCGCGAACATCAGCCCGGCCTGGTACACTTGGCTGGAGCAGGGCCGCGGCGGGGCGCCGTCAGCCGACGTGCTCGACCGCATCGCCAAGGGCCTAATGCTGACGGAGCCCGAGCGCGAGCATCTCTACATGCTGGGTCTCGGTCGCGCGCCCGAGGCGCGCTATCGGCCCGTCGACGGCATTACGCCCCGGCTGCAGCGAGTGCTCGACGCGATGGTGCTGAGCCCGGCGATCATCAAGACAGCGATGTGGGACGTTGTCGGCTGGAACCGGGCAGCGGCTGTGCTGCTGACCGACTATGCCAAGTTGCCGCGCGAAGGACGCAACATCCTCCGCCTGATGTTCGGCAACGATCATGTTCGCACCCGGAACGCGGATTGGGACAGCATGGCCCGCTTCGTCGTCGGTGCCTTCCGCGCCGACGTGGCGCGCGCCGGCGCCAACAACAGCGCCGCGGCCACCAAGCTGGTCGCCGAACTGTCCCGCATCAGTCCCGAGTTCGAGACACTGTGGCTGGATAACGAAGTGGTCGCGCACGGCGAGGGCGTGAAGCGCATCCATCATCCCGACGCCGGACTGCTCGCAATGGAGTTCTCCTCGTTCGCCGTCGAAGGGCGGCCGGAACTCGGAATGATCATCTACAATCCCGCTTCGGCAACGGATGCCGAGCGGCTGCGCAGGCTGCTTAATGGCCGGGCAGGCTGAAACGGGTAAACGAGTACGGTAGTGGCCATCTCGACCCATTCCCAGACGCTCAGCCGCCCGTCTGCACTTCTTTAAAGCAGTCGCCCGTTAATCTGCGAGACTCACTAAGAAAAAAACGGGGCAGCGCCCGCTGCCCCGTCGATCGATCATTAATGGCGCCCGTTGTGCTTTGCGCGGTAGATGTAGCGGCTCGCGCGGTCAAAGCCGTTAAGGTGTCCGCCATCGCGGTATCGCATGCGCGCCTCCAGGCTATCCGGCAATCAGTTAGCCGGCGGGAGAGCGCAGGGTCTCGATGCGTCCGGTAGCGCGGTATCACTCGCCTGCTGGACGCCCGCTTCGCCTAGCGACGTTGTCTGCCCATTTGCGCTTGCAAATTCTGCGCGGTCTCGAGGTGCTTCTGGAGGACGGGCAACGTCCGCGTCGCCAGCGCGCGCACCTCAAGGGGGTCGCCGCTCTTCATCTCGCCGCGAAAGTCGGAGATGTCGTCGGTATGATCGTGGATCATGTAGCGGACGAACTCCTGATCGAACGCAGGTCCGTGCAATCCGGCAAGCTTGTGCTGCTCAACGTCGGCCGGTGGCGCCAGCCTCATAGTAGTCGGTACATGATAGTGCGTTGCAAGCGGCAGCACCTCGCGACGGCCTTTGCTGTGATCAGCCGCTAGCATCGCCCCGTATTGTCGTACGCCCGGCGTCGAGGCTCGCGCAGCTGCCATTTTGCCTAGCGTCGTTTCCGAATTATCGCCCAACAATGCCTTGTTCAGAAAGTCTTGCGGGTTGGCCAACGCGGGTGACACGATTGCCAGCAGCGGGACCAGAAGCATTCGTGAGTGTCGCATCTCTTTCTCCTAAATCCGTGGTGAGGTGGCGGATCAGACGCATAACGATCGACCAGGGCTCAACGCCGCACCTTTCGAGCAAATGGCGACATTCGCGCCATGATTACGTCGTGATCGATAAATTGGTGCTTCAATGCGCCTCCCACGTGGAGGGCGATCAGCAGATAGGCGAGCCAGGCTAGCAGGCCATGTGCCTCGCCGACATTGTGCCAGATCGCGCCTGCTTGCCCCTGCGCCTGATGGACGAAGCCGAGCAGCGGCCAAGGCAGCAATCCGTACAGCGACAACGGTCCATGCGCGCGTGGACCCGAGGTCATGATCCAGCCTGTGAGCGGCATGGCGATTATGATGAAATAGAACCCCCATTGGGTGGCATGAGCGAGCACGCGTTCCCGTGCTGGCAGACCGGCAGGGTAAGGAGGGGCGGGATGTGCGATGCGCCATGCCAGCCTCACCAAACTTAGCAACAAAACCAAAATGCCGGTCGAGATGTGAAAAGCCATTACAGCGCCGACCTGTTCTCGGGTGATCAGGCTACGTGACCAGGCGAGCGCGATGTTCAAAATCAGCAGCACGGCGATCAGCCAGTGCAGCACAACCGCGACGCTCGAGTAGCGGGTTACCACCTGTGTGACGTCGTTCTGTCGATTGACAGCCACCGGTTCCGAACGCGCGTGATCCAATATCGTCTCCCAGGTTTGCGTCGGCGAGGCCCAATGTCCCTCAACGTCCTAATTTAAACTCGATCTGGCTAACATAGCGCTCGAGCGATATCGCATAACCTGCAGGCGGCTACGCTACCGATATCTACGCCTCACCGGTTAAATAGTCGATCGATCGCGTCGTGAGTGACGAACGAAGAACGAAGGACGCTTGGCAGCTAACGGCGGCGCTAATGATCGACACGCCTAGGCATTGGCAAGAACGACGACCCATAGCTGGATACTCAAACACGCTTTGATTGTGCCCGAAACCGGACCGTTAATCATGAGGCCACCGATCTCCTGGCTAGCGCGTTCGAGCCATTGGCGGATAGGAGTCAGACCCATCCATCTTACGCGCGGTATTTGGGCGACCGACACCGAAGACGGTTGCCAGTATGGCCATCTTCCCTCCAATAAGCCTCCATGCTTATCTCGCTTCTCGCTGCAGCGGCCGCTGCCTCCGGCTCGCCGATCTCAGCCGACCATATCAAGGCAGATGTCCGGACACTTTCATCCGACAACTTTCTGGGGCGTGGCCCCGGTGAACCCGGCGAGACGAAGGCGATCGTTTATATCGCGCAGCAGTTCGCGGCGGCTGGCCTCGAACCCGGCGGCGAGCATGGTGGCTGGTATCAGGACGTACCCCTAGTCCGGCTTGAGCGCCAGCTTGGCGCGACCCTTGCGCTGCAGTCGAAAGGCTGGCGCAAGCCGCTGCGTCTGGGCCAGGACGCGACGCTGTCGCTTCGCAATGCTGGACAGACGATGCTTTCATCGGCGCCGCTGATGTTCGCGGGCTATGGCGTCGTCGATGCCCGGCTCGGCTGGGACGCCTATGCTGGCGTGGACATGCACGGTAAGATCGCCGTCGTCCTGGCCAACGATCCCGATTTTGAGGCCGGTGCCGATCTCGGCTTCGATGGCCGCCGGCTTGCCTTTGCGGGCCGCGTAGGCGCGAAGTTTGCGGCGGCGGAAAAGGCCGGCGCGGCCGGCGTGCTGGTGATTCACGAAGATGCCGCCGCGAGCTACCCGTTTCTTCAGCTCGCTAGTGGCGACGCTCTGCCTGCGATGGTCATCGCACCGTTTCAACCGTCCGCAACGTTCATGGTGAGCGGATGGATGCGCGACGACGTGGCGCTTGAGCTTCTCGGTCGTGCCGGGCTTGATCTCGCGACGCTGAAGGCCCGTGCCCGAGATCCAAAGTTTCGCGCCTTCGCACTTGGCGGTGCAACGCTGAGCGCGCAGGGCAATCTTAAAGCCAGGCCGGTCCTCAGCCATAACGTCATCGGCAGGTTGCCCGGAACACGCCGTGCGAACGAGTTTGTTCTCTATGGCGCGCATTGGGACGCCAACGGACAAAATGGTCCGGTGAATGGCGATGGTATCCGCAACGGTGCGATCGACAATGCGACCGGCACCGCGGAGATGCTGGACGTCGCGCGCGCCTTCGCGGCGGGCCGGCGGCCGGCGCGCAGCGTGATATTCGCAGCCTGGACCGCCGAGGAGAAAGGGCTGCTGGGCTCCGACTATTACGCGTCGCACCCGCTCTATCCGCTGGCCAAGACTGCGGCGATGATCAACCTCGACCCGCACGTCGCTTTGCCGGCAACCCGCGACGTGGAGTTGATCGGCGGCGGGCGCGTTTCGTTAGAAGGCGACCTGCGAAAGGTCGCCGCGACGCAACAGCTGGCGGTGGTGGACGAGCCAGCCGTGGAGGCGGGCTGGTACTTCCGTTCCGATCAGTTTTCCTTCGCCAAGCGCGGGGTGCCGGCGCTGACATTCCGTGCGGGGCGTGACCTTGTCGACGGCGGCATGGCGAAAGGATCGGCGATCGTCGCGGACTACAACGCGCGCCGATACCATCAGCCGAGCGACGAATTCGACCCTAGCTGGACCTTTGCCGGTAGCGCACAGGAAGCCCGCGTCGCGTTCGCGGTCGGCAAGGGAGTGGCTGAAAGCGCGGCTTGGCCAGCATGGAACCCGGGCATCGAATATGGCGCGTTACGGACCGCGACGAACGATCAGCGCCGGTGATAGCGTCAGCCGCGAAGCCAAGAAGCAATGAGCGAAGCAAGGTCTGAGGCAGCGATACGCGCGCGGTGTACCCGCTTCCTTTCGCACCACGGGGTTGAGAGCCCCGCAGCGGCGTTGCGTCGGCTGGCGGACCTAGCGTCGCCCGCTGAACCGGCCGATGCTTACGGCGTCGGCGGCGCCGTGGCTCGGCTGGAGGATCGGACGGCCACTCTTCTCGGCAAGCCGGCGGCGCGCTTCTTCATCAAGGGCGTGTCCGCACAGCTTTGTGCGCTGCGCGTCCATGCTGAGGCGGCTGGCAATACGGCCGTGGCGCTCCATCCGCTCAGCCATCTCGATCATGACGAGGCGAACGCGATCGAGCGGATCGGCGGCCTACGCGCCATCCGCCTCGGACGCTGGCGCCCTTTCGACGTCGCAGCGCTCGATGCGGTCACGGAACGGTTGCGAGTCGTGGTGGTCGAGCTACCGCTACGTCGTGCCGGCTATCTGCTACCGTCCTGGGATGAACTGGTCGCGATATCGACTTGGTGCCGCGAGAAAGGTGTCGCTCTTCACTTGGACGGCGCACGGCTCTGGGAAAGCTCCGCCGGCTACGGCGTCACGGTCGAGCAGATCGCCGCGCTTGCCGATACGGTCTATGTCTCCTTCTATAAGGGGCTCGGTGGCCTTGGAGGTGCCGTCCTCGCAGGGAGTGTCGAACATGTACGGGCGCTCGGGGTTTGGAAGACCCGCTTCGGCGGCGATCTCGTCACGGCGTATCCGCAAGCGCTGTCGGCGCTTGCGGGAATGGATGACCACCTGCCCCGCATGCCCCGCTACGTCATGCGCGCGCGAGCGCTTGCGGAACGGCTTCAGGAACTCCCCGGGCTCACGGTCAACCCACCGGTTCCGCACATAAACGCGTTTCAGCTCATTCTGCCGGGCTGCATCGACAATCTCCGACAGCGACACCTAGAAATGGCGGAGCGACGCAAGGCTTGGCTGTTCAATGCGCTGGTCGATGCGCCGCTTGTCGACCAAACTCTTGCAGAGGTAACGGTTGGCGCTGCCGCCGACGCATGGTCGGACGACGAAGCTTTGACCTGGATCAAAGCAATGCTTCCCGCCTCACCGCGCAGCAGAGGTCTGAGTTAGCTGCCTTCGGTCCGATCGCCCAGCTACGCGCGGACGCACGATGCTTCAAGAAAGGCAAAGAGGCGCCCGTTGCAACGCTCAGAACGGCCGGGCCCTTTTTTAAGATCGGTCGTTCTTTACGTGACCCGACGAAAGGCCAGTGAGGTGCTGTCAGTCTAACGCGAACCCGTCTCCACACGATGCACGTCGCGCTTTGTACGCATCGGCCTAGCTCACGAGGACCTGCCACTCCGCCAGGGCGGCGGAGCGTCGTTCCTTGTAGGTCTGGCGATCAACGAGGTGCCGTTCGAGGCTGAAATGGTTGTGGACGTTGGCGTGGACCGAGGCGAACTTCTGTAGTGTCTTCATCCGCCTGAAGCGCACCATCGCCCGCTCTCGTCGTCGGAACGGCAGGTGGCTGTTCTCCACCCGGTTGTTGGCCCAGCGACCCACCTCCTGCTTGTCGGCGTTACCAAGCTCCTTCATCGCCGCGCCGTAGGAGCGAAGCCCGTCGGTGGTGACCTTCTCAGGGCTGCCGTGGCGCTTCAGCGCCTTCTTCATGAAGGTGAGCGCTGCGTCCTTGTCCCTCGTCTTCGTGACGTAGCTCTCGAGGATCTCGCCCTCGTGATCGACCGCTCGCCAGAGGTACACCATCTCGCCGTTCAGCTTCACGTACATCTCGTCCAGGTGCCACCGCCAGTGACGAAAGCCGCGCATCCGGTTCACCCGCTGCCGGCGGATATCGCCTGCAAACAGCGGTCCAAACCTGTTCCACCAAATCCGCACCGTCTCGTGGCAGACATCGATCCCGCGCTCGAACAACAAGTCCTCGACGTTTCGCAGCGATAGCGGAAATCGCACGTACATCATGACCACCAGGCGGATCACCTCAGGTGACGAGTTGAAGCGGCGGAACGGCGATGGCGGGAGAGCACGTGAACGGCGGGGCATCAGCCGCCGTTACCAGTTCACCGCCATACGTGCCACGTTCGTCTGACAGATCCCTCACGAGGACCTGCCACTCTGCCAGCGCGACGCCGCCTAGTAGCCGGATCGCGCGGAGGGCGACAAAGATCGGGCAGGTTTGGACCGGTGGGCGGGGCTCGAGAACAGGACAAGAAACACGAAGTCAAGCGTGGCAACGTGGCGCAGCACTCCAATCTATCATTCGCTTTGCAACGGGACAGGCCCGTACTGACGACGATGTACATGCCCCTTCCGCCCGCAGAAACAGAAGGGACATGCAGGTTTATGCGTGAACCGTCAGGAACCGGCGCCCGCAGATGAGGTAAGGACCAGCGCAACCGTTTCAGGATGGTCCGAGGATGCGATCCGCATCTCCTCCGCTTCGCGGCGAAGCAGCGCGAGCTGCCGATCGTGTTCGTCCCAGCTGGTGGCATACAGAAGACGGGCAACGAAGATCTGGCCGGACCGGAACGCCGCAGGCAGGGCAGGCAACGGCCCAAGTTTCGCGATGGCCATCAGCGCGGCCCGATCCAGACTTCGATTGCCCGATTTACGCGTCAGGGTCAGACCTGTCGGTCGGTTCGCGTCGTCGGCTTGGAACCGAACCGAGACTACGCCGCTCGCCGGCACTTCGTTCGAGAAGAAGACGGGATAGAAAATCACCCTATCCAACTTGCGGCTCACTGCCGCGGTCCAGCGGGCGGGTGTCAATGGCTCGGCTTGAACGGTGATATCCCGACCTCGCGGCTGGGCAGAAGTTGACGATATCGGAAACAACAGCCCTATGGCCGTTATAAACAAAACGAGTGATTTCATCACGATCTCCATTTCAGGACGATCGGCCGATGAGCGTGCGCATACCCTCTGCGGGATGAGCAGCGAAGACGTCATGGTCGAAGGGGGCAACGTGATTCTGCGGTCAACGCGCTTCCCACGCGTCGTCTGTTCCAATCGGCTGCTTGGGTCAATCCGGGTAAATACGGAGGATCTATGAGCTCAGCGCAGCCGCATTGCGTGTGCGGCAACTACTTCAGTCTTCGACCGGGATCATTTCTCACGCGATTGCCGCTGTGCTCGAATTCTGATACGTCCGGTTCGGACCTAGGAGGTTCAATGCAGCGTTTTTGGGAAGCGATCGATCGTGATGAACGGACATCCCCGCCACCTTTTCGCTATGTGCAATGCATTGCCCTCGGCCTGTCGGCCCTAGCAGCGACTATGATCTTGGCTACGGTGATCAGCGTGCGGTTGCCTTACCTGTTCTGCATCGCCGCGGTCATGGTTGCAGCGTTCCGCGGCGGGCTCCTGGCATCGGCCATGACGACCATTATTGCGCTCGGCGGCACGACGCTCCTCGCACACGCGGCCGATCCAATCGTGACGCTGCGGAGCACCGCCGTCGTGACGATCTTCTGTCTGGCGATGGGCGCTGCCGGCGAGGCGTTGATCCGATCGCGGCGACAGGAACGCGCCGTCACCGACCAGGCCCTTCGCCGCGAGCAGACGCTACAGATTATATTCCACGAGTCGCCGGCGATCACCATCCTCGTCGATCCGGACGGACGGATCGCCGCCGCCAACAATGCCGCCATCAAGCTGCTGTCGTTGAGCGATCGCACGTTCGTCGCTTCCAGCGTCGCGGCCTTTTTCGGTTCGGTGCCGTTCCCGCATGACGGCGGACGCGTGACACCTGTGATCGGCGGGCGGTCATTGAGCCTCGATCTGTCTTTTGCCGACCTGCCTATAGCGGGACGAGCCTATCGGCTCCTCTATGTTCGTGACGAAAGCGAGGCCAAAGCCGCGGCCGATGGGCTGGCGCTGACGCAGCGCGAACTCCATCGGATCGCACGTGCGACGTCCCTCGGTCAGCTGGGATCGTCGATCGCCCACGAACTCAACCAGCCTCTCAGCTTCGCCGCCAACTATGCTGGCGTCGCCCGGGCGATGCTCGACGCCCCGATACCGGACACACCCGCCATCAAGGACGTGGTCGATCAGTCGCTAAAGCAGATATTCCGCACTGCGACGATGCTAAAGCGGCTGCGGGCGTTCGTCGGACGCCGCTCGCCAAAACTCGAATGGATAAGCGTTGGCACCGTGGTCGCCGAAGCGAAGAGCATCGCGGACCTGGCGATCAAGGAGGCGCACGCCAATTTCACGACCGAGGTAGAAGACCCGGAACGCATGGTGTTTGTCGACGCTGTGATGATCCAGCAGGTCATCCTCAACCTCGTTGCGAACGCCGCCGATGCGGTCCGTGATCTTGAACGCCGCCAGATCCGTCTGATGACCACGCAGACCCGACCGGAAGAACTGGCGATCACGATCGATGACAGCGGTGAGGGTATTCCCGAAGATTTACGCGACGACGTCTTCGCGCCGTTCCGATCAAGCAAGGCCGATGGCGTGGGCATCGGCTTGGCAATCTGCCGAACGATCGTCGAGGCGCATGGCGGACGTATCTCGGCCAGTTCACCGGGTGCGCTGGGTGGAGCGGGTTTCCGGTTTACCTTGGTCTGCAAGGCATAGGAGAGCATGAGATGCCGCATGAACGCGAGATCTACATCGTCGACGACGAGCCCGAGATGTGCCGGTCGCTCGCGCTGCTGCTCGCGACGGACGGAATGCCGGCGCGGTGCTTCTCCTCGGCCGACCAGTTCCTCGACGCGCTCGACTTCCTGAAGCCCGGCATCATCATCAGCGATGTCATGATGCCGGGGCTGTCGGGAATCGACCTCCTGCGGATCATGCCGGTCCGACACCGGAGCGATCCAGTCATCGTCATTGCGGGCCACGCAGACATTCCCCTGGCGGTCGAGGCGCTGAAGGCCGGGGCTATCGACTTCATTGAGAAGCCTTTCGCCGCGGCGACCATCCTTCGAGCGGTCGAGGATGCGCGAGGGCTGGCGACGCACGACGATGATAACCATCGCCCGATCGACCAGTTGTCTCGTCGCGAGCGGCAGACACTGGAGTTCATCGTTGGCGGGCTGACGACGAAGGAGGCGGCGCGACGACTGGCGATCAGCCCAAGGACGATCGAGACCTATCGAGCCAAGCTGATGAGCAAGACGGGCGCTTCCAGCACCGCAGACCTCATCAAGATCGCGCTGCGCGCGGGTCTCGAGGTCGATCAGGACTGGCCGACCTCCCCCGCGGCCAGCTTGATCGAAAGCGTGTAGACAACGCCGCTCTCCCGCATACGCAGATCGCTGCTGCACCGCGAGCTGCTACCGACCAGCGCGTCGAGGAGGCGCGTTCCCATGCCCTGCCGGACATGAGGAACGACTGGCGGACCCTGTCGCTCCCGCCAGGTCAGGATGAGTTGCACGTCTTCATCGCCCGCGGCTGACGTGACCGACCAGCGCAGATCGACGCGACCTTGTGCCACGCTCAGTGCGCCGTGACGGATCGCGTTGACCGCCAGCTCGTGCAGCACCAGCGTTATGAGGTGCGCCCAGCGCGCGGCGATTGGGACGTCAAGTCCGGAAAGCGCGATCTGCGGATGGGTCGGGTCCTCAAAGCGAGCGGTAACGCGGCGAGCGATCGCAAGAAGAGAGCAAAAGTCGCCCTCGATCTCGCAGCCGCTGCTGACGACGGCATTCAGGCTCTGGAGTCGATCGAACATCGCGTTCACGCGTGGATCCTGTTCGAGCCCACGCAGCGATTGCCGGGCAACGGCAAGCGCAACTGACACCAGATTGCGCGAACGATGTTCGGTCTCACGCATTTGTACGGCGTCGAGCGGATCGGGCGCGTTCAAGTCGATCAGTTCCAGAACGACCTGGTCTCCGCCAGCATCGCGTGCCGGGATACGGATGGTTTGCCCGATAGCGCTGAGGGATGATCCATCGGCGCGTGGCCCGCTGCGCCACATCGTCATCCCATGGCGATCGATCAGGCGAGCGGGCCAGCGAACGTCCGTCGCCGTGATCGTGATGACTGCCTCGTCCATGGTGTCGCGATCCTCCGATCCGTGTCCCATCCGTCGTCGCCTCGACGCCCATGGGCAACTCCGGAGCATTCCGGAGCCGACACCGCGATCTTCCGTAATCACCCGGAATTTTGGGGCGCGTCCTTCTTGGTTATCCAATTGGCAGGGAGACGAGACATGAACGATCGAACATCATGGAGGACCGGCGCAGCGAATGTATCGGCTGCTGCCGTGATTTCGCCATGCGGTGGCAATTGCCGCGTTCATGCCGAACGCTCCGTCAACCTCCGTGCGGCACCTGGCATGGGCATTCTCGCCAGATGGATCCTGCCACCGACACCCCCCGCCGGTGCGATCCAACGACCTTGCCAAGGGCTCTCCCGGCGGTGTCCATCCGCGTCGCCTCGGCGACGCGGATGGCGCTGGCGCACACCACCGACCTGACGTTCCGCCGTCCCTCGGCCCATCCGGCCATTTCCTCCATTCCCATCGCATCGTCTGCGGGCGGCGATGCAGCCGCCAGGAAGCCCTGCGTTTCCGGCTCGATCCAGTCCGCCGTCGCGGGGATGCCGATCCCGCGGTGCAACAAGGCCGTCCGGCGATCCCGTCGGGCGCAGTTCAACATCCCCGCCTTTTGCGACGGGGCACAGGAGATAGAGCGATGAAGACGATCATTCTCGGCACCGCAACGGCGCTGGCGCTGTGCGTAGCGGGGCCCGCGCTGGCCCAATCGACCGGCTCCGCCACCATCGGCGGCGGCGTAGGCATCGGCCTTGGCGGGTTCAGCAATGGCTCGGTCAACACGGGGACGGTGAACGGCTCCAACTCGCAGAGCATCAGCGGAACCATCGGCAATGAATTGTCGGCCTCCTCGGGCAGCGGGTTCGGCGGATCGATGAACATCAACAGCTTGCCCGGCGGCACCAGCTATGCCGTCGTCGGCGGAGTCGGTGAGGCTGGCACGTCGATCAGCAGCGCCGTCGATCCAATGGGCGTGGGCACGATCCAGAGCAGCAGCTACAATGCCGGTCTCTTCGGCGGCGTGACGGGCGGTAATGCGGCGCTGAACATGCAGGTGATGAACTTCGGCCAAAGTATGGGCGACTACAAGTTCAACCTCACGTTCGCCGCAAACGCGGCCGACACCTTCAACACCAGTGCCGCTTCCTGGGACGTTGCCGGCGCAGCGGGCCCGTCGCTGTTCGGCTTCGGCTCGGTCGGCTGGAACGTACAGTAATCCGCGACCGCGGGGCGGCGCCATCGCCGCCCCGATCTTTTCTTCCCGAGGAGACATGACATGGCCCGTGCGGCAATCCTGTGCCCTGCGCTCGTTATCCTGCTCACTCCGGCGTCGGTATGCGCGCAGACGGAAATGAGCACGCAGACCAACAGCGCGGTCAACATTCAGGCGATCACCGGCCCCATCAGCCAAGCGCCAGCGGACCAACGCGTGACTTATAGTGGGCATGAATGGACCACGCCCAATGCGCAAGGCAGCTATTTCGGCGGAGCGAACCCCTGTCTGGTCGGCACAGGTGCCGGTGCAGCGGGCGGTCCCATCGCGCTGAGCCTCAACGTAGGCCGCAGCGACGAGGGGTGCCAGCGGCGGTCCGATGCCGCCGCCTGGCACGCGATGGGGTTCGACAACGTTGCCGTAGCGCGCATGTGCCAGGACTTGAAGAGCGCAGACGCCTTCTTCGCGGCCACTGGCCAGGCATGTCCCGGGAGCACACCCGGTCGTTACAAGCTGGCCGACGGTTCGGCACCGGCCACCGCGTCGCTGGTCGCCAACAGCCGCGCGATCGCCGGCAACGTCTACGCCGGCCCGATCGACCTCAGCAATCCGGCCGTGCAGGCCGCCATCCACGCCGAGGCGCAGAAGATGCTGCAAGCCGAACACCGCATCACGCCGACCCCAATGCGCGAGCCGCCACCAAGCATCGTGCCAATGCTTGAAGGACGGCCGCACTAAGTCTGTCGTCGCCATCGGTCTGTTCTGCTAAGTCGCTGCCGCGGTATGAGCCCCGGCAGATGTTGAACCCGCAAACGCTTGTTGATCTCGGTGATTGTGACCCACATCCCGTCATTCGCGGCCTCTTTTCGGCTTCCCAACTTCTGCCATCCGTTCATGTTGACAACGGAGGATGTGCTGAGCCCACCCCTGCCCGCTGCCCCGCCAGCTTTCCCAAAAAGGATCGTAAATTGAGAACGGTACAGGCCTCTCAAAATTGCTGCCGCCGCAGCTTGCGAGAAGCCGACGCTTACTCCCTCCGGCCAGCCCGCAGGCCGGCGACGAACAGGTCCACGACATGATCGGGAAGGTTCTCCACCAACTCGGCACCCTGATCGCGTTGGATGATCCGGTCGATCAACAGCAACGTCGCGCCGTGCACGATCGCCCAGGCGGACACCGATAGCGTCTTGGACGCGCTCACGTCGCCCTCAGCTACCGCGAACGTCCCGTCCGCGATGCCAGCCGCGATTACCCCATGCAGGCCTTCGCGCGCACCGCGGATCGCGGCGAGAAGCTCGGCCGGTAGCTCGCGGTTGCTGGGGAAGGCCTGACCGAACATGAGCCGGTAAAGCGCCGGGTTCGCGACCCCAAATGCGATATAAGCCTTGCCGAGCGCCGCCAGCAGCGCCGCCGGATCGGTGAGTCCCTCCAGCGCCGCAGCGCTGCTCCGCCCCATCAGCTCATAGCCGGATGCGCCGATCGCGGCGAGCAGCGCGTCCTTGTCCGCGAAGTGCCGGTAGGGCGCATTGTGGCTGACGCCTGCCCGGCGCGCCACCTCCCGCAGCGAGAAGTCCCACCGCCCGGTCTCGCGCAGAATGTCATTCGCCGCATCGAGCAACGCCCGACGCAGATCACCGTGGTGATAGGGCGCGACAATCGCCTGGGCCTTGGTTCGTGAAGCCATATCCCTATTCTAACCGTACTGTTGACAGCGTCAACACCGAGCGTATGTTGGCGACATCAACATCGCTGCTGATACGGCGGCCGAGTCGATGGAGGCGAGCATGAAACGGATCGCAGAGGGGGCCTGGCTGCTCCCATTCAGTACGGCCAACACCGTCCTTCTCGAAGACGGCGACGACCTCGTACTGTTCGACGCCGGCTTCGCCGACAAGGAGCAGGTGCTGTTCGACGCCATCGCGAAGCTCGGCCGCAAGCCGTCCGACCTTAGGCATCTGGTGTTCACCCACGGCCATCCCGATCACATCGGAAGCGCCGCCGCGATCGTGGCGGCGACTGGCGCGACCACCTGGATGCACGCGGCCGACAAGCCGCTTGCCGAGAATGGCGGGCCGTTCAGGCCGATGCCGCCGTCAAAGGGTATCCTCAATGCTGCGATGTACTGGTGGTTCTGGGACCAGAACGAGAGGACCGCACCGTTCACGATCGACCACACCGTCAAGGAAGGCGACGTGCTGCCGATCGCCGGCGGCCTGCCGGTCATCGGCACGCCCGGCCATTGCGCCGGCCAGGTCGCGTTCTTGTGGAAAGGCACCCGCCTGCTGATCGCCGGCGACGTGTTCATGAACGTGTTCGGCCTCGCCGATCCGCTCGGCTTCGAGGATGCCGAGGAAGGCCGGCGCAGCCAGCGCAAGGTTGCGGGCCTCGACTTCGAGGCAATAGTGTTCGGGCACGGGCCGGCGATCACCGCGAACGCGGTGCCGCGCATCCGGCGGAAGGTGGGCCTGTGATCCGCACCGGCTCGCCGCAACCATCGGCACCAACCGGCACGGCCGATCGCATCCGCCGGCTTGCAGGCGTCGCCCTGCCATTCCTTGCGATCCTGCCGCTCGAATATCGCGCGCCGATCGAGACGGCACTGATCGTGCTGTTCCCCAACCACGGCTGATCCTGCCGCTCCATGACCCTGTGACCACGAGGCTGACATGACCGATACCGACATCCTGTTCGTGGGGCTCGACCCCAGCCGCATGAACCTTGAAGGCGCGCCGGCCGGCACGACCGATGCCATCCAGCAAGGCATCGACCGCTCGATGCGCGAACTGAGCGAAGCCGGATACGCGACACGCTGCTGTTCGCTGACGGAGGACGACCCGCACGCAGAGCAGGCCGTCCGGTCGGCGCTAGCGGAACGGCCGGTCGCCTGCGTGGTGATCGGCGCGGGCCTTCGCCTCCTCCCCAAGCATACCGTGCTGTTCGAGGCGCTGGTCTCCGCGGTGATCGAGGCCGCGCCGCACGCTCGGCTCGCGTTCAACGCGACCCCCGGCGACGCGGCCGATGCCGTGCGCCGGCAACTCGGCCGGGGAGAGTAGCCATGGCTTTACAGACGATCGTGAAGGACGCCTACCTGATCCCGATGGGGCAGGTGAACGCGGTGCTGCTCGACGGCGGGGACGAACTGACCCTCGTAGACGCGGGCTTTCCCGGCAAGGAGCAGCTCGTGTTCGACGCCATCGCCGAGCTTGGGCGGGAGGCCTCCGACCTCCGGCACCTGGTCTTCACCCACCATCATCCCGACCATATCGGCAGCGGTGCCGCGATCGTACGGGCGACGGGCGCACGCACCTACATGCATCCGCTCGACGTGCCGATCGCCGAGGCAGGCGGCCCGTTCCGACCGATGGTGCCCGGCTCGGGCCTGTTGCCGCGACTGCTGTACTTCGTGGTCGGCTTGCAGAAGCCGGCACCGATCGAGCCGGTGAAGATCGACCAGACGGTAGCGGACGGCGAGACGCTGCCGATCGCGGGCGGCCTGCGCGTCATCGCCACGCCGGGCCATTGTGCGGGTCAGGTCGCCTATCTGTGGCGCGGCACCCGCCTGCTGGTCGCGGGAGATTTCGCGACGAACCTTGCCGGGCTCGGCGACCCGCTCGGGTTCGAGGACAAGGCCGAAGGACGCCGTTCCCAGCGCAAGATCGCCGGGCTCGACTTCGACGCCATAGCGTTCGGGCACGGCAAGCCGATCACATCGGGCGCGTCCGGGCGGGTTCGCCGCAAATGGGGGCAGGCATGACCTCGGTGCCGACGATCCTTGGTCCGCTCTACGTCGACGAAAGGGGTTCGCCCGATCAGCCGGTGGCGCTGCTCTGGCCGAGCTTGTTCACTGATCATAAGATGTGGCGAGGGCAGGTGCCGGCGCTGCACGCATCCGGCTGGCGTACGTTGGCGCTCGATCCCCCCGGCCATGGCCGCAGCCCTTACCCCGGTCGCGGCTTTACCATGGAAGAGTGCGCGGACGCCGCGGTGCAGGTGCTGGAT
>NZ_JALNUO010000027.1:0-23764 GCF_026540835.1 Sphingomonas sp. GC_Shp_6
CGCAACCCCCGGTGAATCACAAGCTACTGAAATCGCTCAACTCAATTTTCGGTCGGGCTCTTACAAAATCTACCCCTTTCAATTGCCTGACCGAATCGTCGGTTTTCCGGCGCGACTTGACCCAATACCGGCCGTCCAACGCCCTCTGTACGCTTCCCGATTTCGGCCATCCGTTAAGCTGATACACGCGGCAGCAGGACGTTCGAATTGCCGGTCGAACCAAACGGTTATTCAAAGCTGCCGCTGATCGAGCACCTTCGAAGAGTCCTTAGCTGGGAAGCGGCCCCGCCTTACGGTAGCTTTCGATCAGGGCATCAAAGACGGCCACGTCAGACCTGCTTCGTGCCAGGATCTGGGCGCCAGCGACCGCACCGTAGATCGCGCGGGCTCTATCATCCAAGCTGTCGGGATCGCCGAGCCTTGCAGCGACGAGCTGACGACTTAGCCACGCCACATTGACGTCGGCGAAGGCCTGGACCTCCCTTAGCACCGGTGCGGGAAGCGCATCATGCTCCGCCGCCATGAAGCTACTCAGACACATCCGGTTGTCGCGCTCCAGAGATGCCCGGAAGATGCCAGGGTATTGCCGCAGCGCATCAGCAGGCGACTTGGCCTTCACCGAAATCGCCTCGAGATCGCGGGCGATGTCCTCCCAATAGCGACGCGCCACCGCCTCGCCGAGCAGCGCCTTGTTGGCAAAGTAATAGTTGATGCTGGCCGCCTTGATGCCAACCGTCGCCGCCAGATCGCGAAAATTGATGCCGCCATAGCCCCGAGCCATTGCCGCCTCGCGCGCGGCAAGCAGGATCGCTTCCCGCGCATTTTCCTTGGTAGTCGCCATCTTCGAACCTCCACCTGTCATATGGCAGGCAGGGGTTGACAGTGCAAGTTCTCAGCCGCAAAAGAGTACCTGTCATCTGACAGGCAGGTGATTGGTACAATGTAAGTGAGACATCTGATGGCCAGCAAGCTGACGCTCTTCACATCTCCCTCCGCCTTCCCCAACCCGCAGCGACTGCGCATCTTCATGCACGAGAAAGGCATTGCCGATAGCTTCGCCGAGACGGTGTACGACATGTCGCCCGTCGGCGAGCAGCGAGGGTGGCGGCACCTGAAGATGAACCCCTGGGGCGAGACGCCGACGCTGGCGCTGGCCGACGGCTCGTTCCTGAGCGAAACCTCCGCCATTGCGCGCTACCTCGACGACAGCTTCGAGGGCCGCAAGATCATGGGCGAAACGGCGCACGAGCGTGGCCTCGACCAGATGTGGGATAACCGGGTCTCAGTACACATTCTCTACCCGATCGTCACCGCGTTCCACGTGCTGCACCAGGGTCTCGGCCCCAAGCTGGAGCTGACGAACAACCCCGCATGGGGGGAGCATTCGCGTAAGGAGGCGTTGGCGCACGCCGCCTTGGTCGATCGGCACCTTTCGGACGGACGACCGTGGCTCTTGGGCGGTGACGAGCCGACGTTCTCGGACATCACGCTGGCGACGGCGATCGCCTTCTCCAAGTTCCCGGTCAACGCCACCCCGCTGGACGAGCGCTTCGCGTATATCGATGCCTTTTGGCGGCGCTGGCAGACGCGGCCGACCTTTCTGGCCGCTTATGCCGATGGTCAGAGCGGCGTCCCGGAACTCGACACTCGCGCCTGAGCGGACGACCTGCCAACAGGAGGTCGGCGGGGAGAAATGTTCTCCGCCGACCCGCGTTGCGCCCGATGCTGTTCAGGCGGCGGCGAACGGCGGAGCGCCGGCGATCATCAACGCCGCGGTGAGCCCGTGGGCGTCGAACGCACGCGTCATCGAGCCGCGCGCCGAGAAGATGCGGGTGATGGCTGATCAAGGCCATTTAGACTAGGCGGCGGCGGCCCGGATGTCGAAGCGGCACGAGCGCGATAAGTATGGCTCGTGACTACTGACCCATAAGCCGCCATCCAGGAGGCTGTTTCGCCTCCCCGACGTCCGACATTCGTTAATGTGCGAGATCGACCGGGTTCCCGTCCCTACATCACACGCGAGCATGTCTGGTCAGCGAGGTAACCGGCTAGGTGACTGACGCCCATAACGACATGCCGATCATCGAGTTTGCGTGAGTTCCCAACAATTTAAGCGTCCCATTTACATTACGCCCATCAGCATTAATTAGGTCAGGCTACCATACGTAATATGTATGCCGTGCCGATGAACCAGGTAGCTGTCGATACGGTGCTTTGAGACGAGGCAGCCGATGGCGGACAACGCTTCCCGCATTGAGATAGATCGTACTGCCGAGGGCCACGGCCTCATGGGCGACGAGTTCGATCCAGGCGAGACCGTATCGGAGAAAACGGTCCCAGAGACAGGGCATGTGGTTTCCCTCGAGCCTGCGCGGCGGCGGTGGCGTAAGCCGCTACTGTTGATTGCACCAATTATCCTTCTCGTTGGTACGCTCGCCTTCTACCTGCATGGAGGTCGTTACGAAACAACGGACAACGCCTACCTTCAGTCGGGTCTGGTGTCGGTCAGCCCCAACGTGCCGGGCCGCGTCGTTGCGATCGCGGTGCGCAACAACCAGTACGTGCACAAAGGCGACCTGCTGTTCCAACTCGATCCAGCCCCCTTCAAGGCGGAGGTCGCCGAGGCGCAGGCACAGCTGGCGGCGGCGGTCACCGCAGTAGGATCGCTGCGCGCCAATTACGCGCAAGGTGCCTCCGAGCTGGCGACGGCGCGCACTCGCGTACTGTATGCCGAGCGGGAGGCGGCGCGGCAAAAGCAGCTCGTCGGCGAGGGAATTTCGAGCCAGGCGCAGTATGACCAGGCACAGCTCGCCGCGCAGACCGCGCGCCAGGCGATCCAGACGACGCAGCAACAGAATGCGAGCGTGCAGGCGCAGCTGTCCGGCGACGTCAATGCGCCGCTCGGCCGACAGCCTGGCGTGCAGCGTGCGCAGGCGGCGCTCGACCGCGCACGGCTCAACCTGGGCTACACGGTCATCCGTGCCGCACAGGACGGGATCGTCGCCAAGGTGGATCAGCTTCAGGTCGGCGACTACGTCACTGTCGCCCGCCCCGTATTCAGCCTGGCCGGCACGCGCATCTGGGTCGAGGCGAACTTCAAGGAGGATCAGCTGCGGTACATGCGGCTCGGCCAGCCGGCGACCGTGAAGATCGACGCGTTTCCAGACCAGCATCTGACCGCGCGCGTGACGAGCTTCAGCCCCGGTACGGGCAACAGTTTTTCGGTGCTGCCCGCGGAGAATGCGACGGGCAACTGGGTGAAAGTCGTCCAGCGGCTGCCAGTCGAACTGACATTGGACCGCATTCCGACCGACGTGCCGCTCCATGCCGGGCTCAGCGTCGAGGTCGATGTCGATACCGGGCATGTCCGTCACCTGTTCGGCGCCGATACGCCGCCCTCGGCACCGCCCCCCGCACAGCCCCCCGCCCCGCCGGGCAACGCTGTCCGGTGACGAATGCCGTGGCAAACACCGTAGCCGACACGGGCCTTCCCGACCCGACGACGCGCAAGTTCATCACCGCGTCGGTGATGGCGGCTACGGTCATGAACTCGCTCGATTCGACAATCGCCAACGTCGCGCTCCCGCACATGCAGGGCAGCGTCTCGGCCTCCGCCGACCAGATCACCTGGGTGCTGACGAGCTATATCGTCGCCGCCGCGATCGTGACGCCGCTGACCGGCTGGATGGCGGGGCGGTTCGGGCGCAAGCGGTTGATGCTCTATTCGATCATCGGTTTCACGATCGCCAGCGGGCTGTGCGGCGTGGCCACCAGCCTCGGCGAACTGGTCGGCTTCCGCCTGCTCCAGGGCGTATTCGGCGCGGCGCTGGTACCGATGAGCCAGGCGATCCTGCTCGACATCAACAAGCCCGAGGATCACGGTTCGGCAATGTCGATCTGGGGGATGGGCGCGATCCTCGGGCCGATCGTCGGCCCTGCGCTCGGCGGCTGGCTGACCGACAATTACGACTGGCGTTGGGTGTTCTTCATCAACCTGCCGATCGGCGTGCTCGCCTTTGCAGGGCTGTATTTCTTCTTGTCCGAGACCAAGTCGATCGAGAAGATCAAGCTCGACCTGTTCGGTTTCGCGATGCTGGCGTTGGCGATCGCCTCGTTCCAGGTGATGCTCGATCGCGGGCAACAGCTCGACTGGTTCTCCAGCCGCGAGATCATCATCGAGGCGGCCCTGGCGGTCTTCTTCTTCTATCTGTTCATCGTCCAGACGCTCACCGCGAAAAAGCCGTTCATCGACATCGCGCTGTTCGCGGACCGCAATTTCGTCGCCAGTTCGGTCCTCGGCTTCTTTCTCGGCGTGCTGATCTTTTCGGTGCTCGCGCTGCTCCCACCGATGCTGGAGGGGCTGATGGGGTATCCCGTCGTCCTGACCGGGCTCGTCACCGCGCCGCGCGGCCTCGGGACGATGATCTCGATGATCACCGTCGGGCAACTCATCAAGCGGGTCGATCCGCGCCTGCTGATCGGCACCGGGCTGATGATCGCCGCCTATTCGACGTGGCGGATGAGCGGCTTTTCGCTGGGAATGGACGAGCGCCTGATCGTCAGTACCGGGTTCATCCAGGGGCTGGGCACGGGCCTCGTGTTCGTGCCGCTGTCGACGGTCGCGTTCGCCACGCTCGACAGCCGTCTGCGCAACGAAGGCGCGGCGATGTTCACGCTGATCCGCAACATCGGCTCGGCGATCGGCATCTCGGTGCTGCAGTTCATGACGATCCGCAACACCGACACGGTGCACGCACGGCTCGTCGAGGGTGTGCGACCCGACAACCCGGCGATGACCGCCGCCATGCCCGATTTCGACTTCACTTCGCTGTCGGACCTCGCCCGGCTCAACGGCGAGATCACCCGCCAGGCCAGCATGGTGTCCTATATCGATGCCTTCTACGCGCTGTTCGTGGTGACGCTGATCACCGCCCCGCTGATCTTCCTCATGCGCCCGCCTCGAAAAGGGGCTGCGGCGCCGACCATGCACATGGACTGAGCCAATGACGTGTCGCACTCCATTCCTTGTGGCGAGCGCCGCACTCGCACTTGCCGGCTGCACCGTCGGCCCGGATTTCACGCGCCCCGCCGCCCCTGGCCAGACCGGCTATGTATCGCCCGCGGATCCTGCACCGCGCGATACCGGGGGCCCGTCCGCTATGCCCGGACAGGGACCGCAACTCGCCTGGTGGCGCGCGTTCGGATCGTCCCAGCTCGATGCGTTCGTCGATCGGGCGATCGCACACAACGCCTCGCTGGAAGCCAGCAACGCGACGCTAGCGGCGGCGCGGCAGGAATTGACGGCCGCGCGTGGACGACAACTGCCTCAGGTCGATGCCAACGCCCGCGTCGAGCACGAGCAGGTCAATCTCCAGGCGTTCGGCTTCCCCGGGACCAATCCGGAATTTGATCTCTATTCGGTTGGCGGCGGCATCTCGTATCCGCTCGACCTGTTCGGCCGGCGCCGCCGCGAGACCGAGCAGGTCGGTGCCGAAGCGGACGCGCAACTCCGCCAGACGCAGGCCGCACATCTCTCGATCGCGGGCCAGGTGGTCAATCAGGTCCTCCTTATCGCCGCGATCCGTACGCGTATCGAGACCGCAAACCAGCTGCTGGCCGAGGATCGCCGCAACGTCGACCTGACGCAGAAGCGCAAGGATGCGGGCGAAGGAACGCTGGTCGAGGTGCTCAACGCGCAGGCGCAGTACGAAGCCGATCGATCGGACATTCCGCAGCTCGGGCAACAGCTTGCCGAGGCGCGCCACCTGCTCGCGACGCTTACCGGCACCGCATCGGCGGATCTCGGCGCGACCGAGTTCGACCTGAACGGCTTCACGCTACCGCGCTCCGTCCCGGTCACGCTGCCGTCCGCGCTGGTCCATCAGCGGCCCGATATCCTGCAGGCGGAGGCGAACCTCCATGCGTCGACCGCCGCGGTCGGTGTCGCCACCGCGAACCTGTATCCCGACATCACGCTCGGCGCGACCATGACGCAGGGCACACCGAGGATCGGCGACCTCTTCTCGGGCGCGACGCGCGGCTTCGATCTGTTCGCCGGGCTGACCGCGCCGATTTTCCACGGCGGGACGCTGAAGGCCGAGAAGCAAGCCGCCGTCGAGCGGGCGCGGGCAGCGGACGCGACATACCGCCAGACCGTGCTCGATGCCTTCCGCCAGGTCGCCGACCTGTTGCAGTCGCTCGACAGCGATGCGCGTTCGGTCGCCAACCAGCGCGAGGCCGTCCACGTCGCGAGCCGCTCGCTCGGTCTGTCGCGGCGGAGTTTCCAAGTCGGCAACACCGGCATCCTGCAGACGCTCGACTCGGAACGGCTCTACCAGCGGGCCACCTCGAACCTGGTCGAGTCGCGTGCGCGTCAGTTCCTAAACGTCGCGCGTCTGTATGTCGCGACCGCGGGGGGCTGGACCGGCAACGCGGACAGCGCCGTAACCTCTACAGTCGCCGCTCAGAGATAGCCCAGGCAGAGCGCGAGCACGAGCGCGATCGTTGCGGCGAGCATTGACCCGAACACGGCGGGATAGAGACTAGACTCCCGACACAAGCCTTCGCCCGCCACCTGGTTAAGCTCTTCCATGCCACGCTCCACGAGAACGCTCTCGGATCTTGCCCGATGGCCTATCGTGTCCCAACCCTGAGGCGGGTTCAAGCCAACGATACTTACCTTTGCCCGCTGAATGCCAACGTCCCGCTCGCGTCGAAACCTGCCGACGCTGCTCACCGCCGCGTCGACCCAATGTCAGTCCTTCGCGCTAGCTTCGCGGCTCCTCAAAAGCGGACATTCGTTCATCCGCGGCTCGGCAGGACCTCAGGCGACAAGCCACACCTCTGAATGGCATCGGATCGTGACCTGGATTTTGGAGTAACCGATGCAAGCCACCGATGATCGGGGTACAGTCTGGTCTAGCTCATCACGCCCGAAGGCCTCAGGACACCGGACAGAGGCGAGGTATACCTGCTGTGGTCGGCGCGAGCCGTTGCTGAGAGTGGACGAGACTTCCCACACCCGCTGCGCCGCCGCAGCGGCGATCAGCCGGTCCCCAATATTCACGGCGAGCGCGGTGCAGATCTCCCTCGCGGTTTGACCCGGCTAGTCCGACGACCACCTGCTCTGCATATTCTCGTTCATCAGCGGACCCGGAAAGAATTGCGTACCCACGCTTGCCGCCGCCGCAGCGAGGCGGTCCATGGCATTGTCGGGAGTGCCACCTAGCGCGAATAGGGCGAAGAACCGCTCGAACCCCGCCGGGGTGTAATGCGCAACGAGACGGGCGGGCTGCGTGCCCACGTTGCGGAACGTATGAAGCGTGCCGCGCACGATGAACGCCGCGCTACCGATGGCCAGCGCCGCCCACTGGCCGTCGATCAGCACCTCGAACCCAGGATCCAGCGCCACCAGCGTCTCGTCCTCCCGCCGGTGGATATGCGGTGGGGGACCGCCGCCGGGCGGGCTCAGCGAGGTTATCATGGAAAGCTGGCCACCGGTCCGCTCTCCCGGCACGGTGACCGATACCTGTTCCCCATGAGCCGGAACGGCGCGGGCTGGGAAAGCATGGCTGACTCGACGTCGCTGACAGCCGAAACGGTTCGCGTCATGTCATCCTCCTCGAAACGGAGTCAATTGGTCTGATGAACATTCACGCATCTCGCGGCGCGCTGCGGCCAAGGATCGCCTTGAACTCGAGATGATCCTCGATGCCGTAGACGCCATATTCCCGGCCGATCCCCGGTTCCTTGAAGCCGCCAAAAGGCGCCAGTGGCTCGTGGGCGGACGCATTGATCGCCACCCGTCCGGCATCTAGCCGACCCGCGATGGCCCGCGCGCGCTCGACGCCTTCGCCGAGGACGTAGGCGTGAAGTCCGAAGGGGGTGTCGTTCGCGATGGCGATCGCATCCTCGTCGTCGTCATAGCCGATGATGCAAAGGACCGGCCCGAAGATCTCTTCGCGCGCGATCGCCATCGTGTTGGTCACGTCGCGGAACACCGTCGGCCGGGCGAACAGTCCGCGGTCGAGATGCTCAGGCCGCCCCTCCCCGCCGGTCAGCAGCGTCGCCCCTTCGGCGATACCCCTGCGAATGTATCCCTGGACCCGGTCGTATTGCGCACGATTGACCAGCGGCCCCATCGTCGTCCTGGCATCCGACGGATCGCCCGAGACGATTCTCGCGACCGCGATCTCCAAGGCGGCACAGAAAGCGGAGATCATTCGGCGGGGCACAAGGATCCGGGTTCCGGCGATGCATGCTTGACCATTGTTCATGAAGCCCATCGCCAACGCCGATGCGGCTGCCTTCGCCATGTCGGCGTCATCCATCACGATGACCGGCGCCTTGCCGCCGAGTTCGAGCGTGGTGCGGACCATCCTCCCCGCGGCGTCGCGCATGATGGACTTGCCGACCGGCGTAGAGCCCGTAAACGAGATCTTGCGCACCTCGGGGCTAGCGGTCAGCGCCGCGCCCACGACGTCGCCGCGCCCCATCACGACGTTGATCACGCCTTTTGGGGCACCAGCCGCGTGGAGGCACTCGGTGAAGATCCGGGTCTGCCATGGACTGTATTCGCTGGGCTTGACCACCACCGGACAGCCGGCGGCGAGTGCGCCGGCCATCTTGACGCTGATCGCGTTGTAGAGGCTGTTCCACGGCACGATGTGGACCGCGACCCCGACCGACTGCGCAACCACCTCGGCGTCGTTGATCCAGCGCGTGAACGGGAAGTCCTCGAGCAGCCTGGCGGCAGCGAGAAAATTGTCAGCCGCCAGGCCAGCGCGCCAGCTCGCCTCACGCACGGGGCCGCCATATTCGGCCACCGTCGCTGCCGTCAGTTCCTCGCTGCGGGCGCGAACCGCGTCGCTGAGTGCCCTGAGCAGCGCGATCCTATCGTCGCGACGGGTGGCGGCAAACTTGGGCAAGGCCTTGACGGCGCTAGCCACGGCAAGCCTCGCATCCTCCTCGTCCGCCATCACCAGCACCCCGGATGGCTGCTCCGTGGTCGGGTTGAACAGCGCCAGTTCCTCGCGGCCACATACGGCCTGGAAGGCGCCGTCATAATAAGCCTGGTCGAAACGTCGCATGCGAACTCTCCTTTTGGATGGTTATGAGTAGTTGAGCCGCCCGGCTCACATGCCGACGAGATCGGCGTCGCCTCGCACGTAGCGGCGGTGCATGACCCGGTGATCGATGAGCCAGCCCCCGTCAGTCCGCACGAAGCCGAGATCGTATCGTCCTCCGACCCTCGCGGTGCGCGATCCGCTCAAGTCTGTCCGTTCCATGTCGACGACGACGTCGACCGCCGCGCTTGCCCTCTCGCCGGCCACCGTGACGATGTGGTTCATCAGCTGATGATGAGTCCACGTCAGGTCTTCGATACAACCGATCGATGCGCTCGCGAACGCGCGTCGCTCCCCGCCATCCACCGCGGTCGCGAGGCAGCTTGCGTAGCCGTCGAGGTCGCAGTCGTCGGCCGCCTGCGCCAAGCGGGCGGTAAGCGTGATGATCGCCAGAATGTCGGCAGCCATGTCCGTCATGCGTCGTCCTCGGTTCCGGACCTCATCTGGCAATTACCGTCCAGTGAGATAAGACGGACATTCCTGGACGAAGCGGTGAGGAATACGGGACAATGCCAACACGCCTAAGCGGACTCGACGCTGTTTTGGCGGTCGCACGCCTGCGCAACTTCCGTGCGGCCGCGCTCGAGATCGGCGTGTCGCGCTCCGCCATCAGCCACGCCATTGCCGCTCTCGAGCAGGAGATGGGGGTGCGCCTCTTCCACCGGACAACGCGCAGCGTGTCCCTGACCGAGGCAGGTGAGGCGTTCGTCGGCGAACTCGCGCCAGCGATGGGGATGATCCGGGCGGCAATCGAGCGGGCAGGCGCCCATCAGGAAACGCCGACCGGGCGTCTGCGCATCAACGCCTCGGTAGGCGCGGCGCGGCGGCTTCTCGACCCGGTCCTCTACGAATATCTGCACCGCTATCCCGCGATTACCGTGGAAATCGTGACGGAGAGCCGCAAGGTGGACATCGTGCGCGACGGCTTTGATGCAGGCGTGCGAATGCTTGAATCGGTGCCGCAGGACATGATCGCCGTCCCATTCGGCGGTGACCTCAGCTTTGCGGTCGTGGGGTCGCCGGGTTACTTCGAGAAGCGGGCGAAACCTCATGTGCCGGCGGATCTCGCGCAGCATCGCTGCATCCACGACAGGTCACCGAGCCGCGCGATAAACGATTGGCGTTTGAGCAAGGGCGACGAGCATGTCAGCTTCATGGGTACGGGTCCGCTCATCCTCGACGAGCCGGCCCTGATGCTCGAGGCTGCGCGAGAAGGCGTCGGACTAGCCTTCCTGTCGTGTTGGAACGTGGAGCGAGACCTTGCCATGGGGAGCCTGGTTCGCGTCCTCGAGGAGTGGACGCCACCGTCGCCCGGCCTTGCGTTATACTATCCCGGGCGGCGCCACCTCCCCGCCGGGCTGCGCGCGCTAGTTAACCTGCTCCGCGAGTCTGGCGATGCGGCCAACCGCAGCCGGTGAGGGCGGCAGTGGCGCCCGGTTGCTCGCGGTGCCGCAACGGCCGCACCAGACCTCTCACGAAAAGGTTTGCCGGCTCGGCATCGCTCCGGACAGTCTGCGTGGCGGATCGCAGGCGAACAGCTCAGGACGCGCCGAGCACCTGATCGCGGCGGATCGCTGCGGCGATGAGCCGCTGCGTCGTCTCCTGGAGTGGCGGCGCGGTGTAGGACAGGAGCTGGATCATGCCGACGAACAGCAGGTCATGCACCGGATCGACCCAGAACCACGTCCCCGCCGCGCCGTCCCAGAAATAGCTGCCGACGCCCACCGGCAGGTCGGCAAGCACCGGATCGGTGACGACCACGCCGTTATAGCCATAGCCGAACCCGGGACGGAAACGGTGATGCCCGGCGACGAAACCCCGTTCGAGCATTGCATCGGGCAGCCGGTTGGTCATCTGCGCACGCACGCCTTCGGCGCTGACGATCCGGCGTCCATCGAGCACGCCTCCATCCAGCAGCATCTGCGCATAGCGGGCATAGTCGATCACGGTCGAGAACAGCCCGCCGCCGCCCATCGCCATCGCCGGCACCGCGTCGGGCTCGGGCCGCAGCGGGTTGGCGATCGCGGTGAGCGGCGCATCGCCCGTCTTCAGGTAGAGCTTCGCCAGCCGGTTGCGTTTTCCGGGCGGCACGTGGAAGGCGGTGTCCGTCATGCCGAGCGGCGCGAAGATCCGCTGCTCCATGAATACGGGAAGCGTCTGCCCGGAAAGCCGCTCGACGATCGCGCCCTGCACGTCCATCGCCAGGCTGTAGCGCCAGCGCGAACCCGGCTGATAGGCGAGCGGCAGCGTACCGAGCCGTGCGATCATGTCGCCAAGATCGTCCGCACCGAGCACCCCGACCTCGCGGTACATCTCTTCCACCCGATCGCTCGCCGGTCCGATGGCGATGCCATAGGCGAAGCCGGCGCGGTGGGTCATCAGCTCGGCCATGGTCGGCGGATGGTCAGGCTCGATGAGGATCGGCGTGCCGTCCGGCGCCTCCCCTCCATACACCGTCACCCCGGCGAATTCGGGGAGGTGCTTGGCGATCGGGTCGTCGGGATGCCAGCGGCCCTCATCGTGGAGAATCATCATCGCCGTGCCGGTGATCGGCTTGGTCATCGAAAAGATGCGGAAGATCGTGTCTTCGGCCAGCGGGGTGCCGGTGGCGCGATCATCGACGCCCATGATGCTCAGCCGTGCGATCTTGCCGCGCCGCGCGACGAGCGTCACCGCGCCGGCGATCGTTCCGTCCTCCACCTTCGCGCGAACCGCCGCATCGACCGCATCGAGCCCGGTGGAAGACAGGCCCACCGCCTCGGGCGCCACCCGCTCCATCAGATCATCCCCCCACGGGCGATGCCGCCGAGCCAATGCGCGCTCGGCTTGGGGGTGCGTTCGAACGTCGCGTAATCGACGTGCACCAGGCCGAACCGCTCGTGATAGCCGCGCGTCCATTCGAAATTGTCGAGCAGCGACCAGCAGATGTAACCGTGGACGTCGATTCCGTCCGCCATGCACCCGCGCACGGCCGCCAGCGCGCGGTCGAGAAAGGCGATGCGGCGGCTGTCGGCGTCGGTCGCGATGCCGCTTTCGGTGACGTAGATCGGGCGCCCGATCCGTTCGTGCGCGAAGCGGATCGTGCCGCCGAGCGCCTCCGGACAGAATTCATAGCCCGCCGCGGTCATCTCCGCGCCGTCAGGCGGCGGCAGGCGGCCTTCAGGCCCGACCAGCACCCGGCTATAGGTCTGCACGCCGATGAAGTCGGCGTTGCGCGCAACGGCAAGCCAAGGGCCGTAGAGATGGTCGATCAGCGCCTCGGCCTGATGCCCCTCGCCGACCCCTTGCACATCCTGCATCGTCAGCGTGAGCCCGACGGGGAAGTCGCCCGGCCCCGCCTTCATCGCCGCCGTCGCCTTGGCGTGCGCGTCGAGCATCACCGGTTCCGACGTCTCGACGGGCGCAAAGAGCAGGGACGAGAAGCGATCCGAGCCGCACGCCTTGGCGCACGCCGCGATCATCGCCGCGATCGGCGCCCGCGCATCCGGTCCACGGCGCAGCAGGGCGACCAGGCGCTGGATATTGGCCTCGTTGAAGGTCGAGGCATAGGCGATCAGATCGCCCAGGCGCGCGGTCGCGCGGTCGGCGAAGCGCGCGAACAGATCCGCACCGTCCGCGACCTCGAACCCGCCACGCGCCGCGAACCAGCGCGGCACGGTGAAGTGGTTGAACGTGACCATGGGTTTGAGCCCGCGCGCGTGGCAGGCGTCGAGCACGCGCCGATAATGGTCGAGCGCCGCGGCCGAGAATTGTCCTTCTTCCGGCTCGATGCGCGCCCATTCGATGCCGATGCGGTGGCAGTTGAAGCCGAGATCGGCGGCGAGCGCGATATCCTCGGCGTAGCGGTGATAGCTGTCGCACGCGTCGCGCGACGGCTCGGCATAGATCGTCGGCGTCACCTGCTCGCACAGCCAGGCGTCGGAATTGATGTTGCCGCCCTCGCTCTGGTGCGCGGAAATGGCGGTGCCCCAAAGGAAGCCGGGGGGCACGGGGCGGCGGGCGGTGTCAGTCACGGCGAGGTCACTCCTGGGGCACGGCCTCATCGAGACCGGGATAGAGACGGCGGAAGATTTCGGTGAGCACGCCGAGCGAGCGGTGCACGCCCTCCGCGTTGTCCATGAAGGTCGCTTCGATCGCGAGGCCGCGGACAGCGGCCACGTAGAGTTCGTGGATCGCCGCGGATTGTGGATGCGGCTCGAACCCGGCCGCGCGGATGCGCACATTGCTCCACTCGTGCGCACGCACGTCGATCGCGGACTGGAGCGCGCGCAGCTTCTCGGCGAGATCGGGCTCGGAACGCGACGCGAGCATGATCTCGACGACCGCGATACCGCCCGGCCGGCTGATGACGCCCCACATCATCTCGGGCAGCTCGAGCAAGAAGCGCTTGGGATCGGTCTTCGCAATCACGCCGGCGTAGAAATCGGTGTCCTGTTCGAAGACCTGCTGGACGACCGCCAGCATCAGATCGTTCTTGGCGGCGAAATGGTGCGTCATCGCGCCGCGGCTGACGCCAGCCTCGGTCGCCACGGTCGAGACGGTCGTGGCGCTGTAGCCGGAGCGATGCAGGCAGGCGATCGCCGCCTCGATCAGCTTGGCGCGGGTGTCTGCGCTGCGCTCGGCCTGAGGGCGGCGCGTGCGGCGGGGAGCGGTCGTATCCATGCCGGATAGTCTAGGGCGTCGCGGCGGCGGCACCAGCATCCCCGCGGTCATACGAGATGATCCGCCCAGAATGCCGCCATCTCGGCCCAAGCCGTGCGGCCCTCGGGCGTCTCGGCAAGCATCGGCTGGAAGACGTGCGGCATGCCTTCGTAGAGATCGAGCCGCGCATCGCATCCGGCGGCGCGCAGCGCGCGGTGGAGCCGAACCGCGTCGCTCAGCAGCGTCTCGCGGGTGCCCGCCTGGATCAGCGTCGGCGGAAAGCCGGGTGCGAAATCGGCATGAATGGGGGAGACCAGCGGGTTCGCCCAGTCGGCGGGATCGGCATAGGCGCGTAGCGCGGGCTCCAGCATCCGTCGGTCGAGGTAATCGACCGCGGCAAGCGTCGTGTTGGTGTCGCCGCCACCCGTCAGATCCACCACGGGCGAAAGCACAACGAGTGCGGCCGGCATCACCGCACCGCGGTCGCGCAGCCGCAGGCTGGCCGCGAGCGCGATGCAGGCGCCGGCGGAGTCGCCGATCAATCCCATCGCCGGGCCACCGCGTCCGGCCACGTCGAGCCAGGCGGCGGCGACCTGATCGAGGATCGTGTCCCACCGCGCGCGGGGGGCAAGCGTATAGTCGATCGAATACACCATGCGCCCGCTCGTGGCGGCGGCCACCGCGGCGGTCAGCAGGTTGGCGTGCGCCGATCCGCCGACGAAGCCGCCACCATGGACGTAGACGAGCGGCGCTGCGCCAGCCCAGGAACCGCGCGGCGTGACGCCGAGGATCGGAACGCCACCGGCTTGGCCCACCTCGACCACGGGCGCGAGCGCCGCCAGCGGCCCGGGCGAGATCATCTCGGCAAAAGCAGCGCCACGCGCGTTCGCCGCGTCGAAATCGGCAAGGCTGGCGGGCGGCTCGCGCGGCGGCATCGCCGCGAGGGCTGCGCCCACCATGCGCAGGATCGCCGCCGCTTCGGGCGAGACCGAGGCGGCAACCGTCCGGCGCGGATCGGGATCGGATGCCATTGCCCCTTTCCGCCTCTAGAACTTCACATCGAGCGTGCCGCCGATCACGCGGCGCGATTCCGGGCCGCTGATCTGCGAGAACGACACCGGATCACGCTGCTGCTGCGCAGTCGGCGTCGCGAAGCGGACGGTCGATCGATAAGTGTCGAACAGGTTGCGCGCAAAGGCCGACACGCCATAGCGTCCGTTTGCGGTCCTGACGCCGACCCGCGCGCCGAAGATCGCCGCGGGCGCGTTGGTGTCGATCGGATCGTAGGCGGCGTCCCAATAGATGCGGGACGTGTAGACCATGTCCGCATTGACGAAGCCGTTCAGCGAACCGCCCAGATGCGTCTCGTACTCGCCATAGCCGGTCACCTTCCAACGTGGTGCCCCGGCAAGCTGGTTGCCGCCCGCGTCATCGACCCGCCCGCCGCCGACCGTGATACAGCTCGGCGCGGTGGTCTGGCCCTGCGCACAGGCGACGTAATAGCCGCTGCCGTATTTGGCATCGTTGTAGAGCAGGCCGCCATTGACTGTCAGTCCCCTCACCGGACGTCCGGTGAGGTCGAACGACACGCCGTTGGTGGTGAGCCGAGGCGCGTTGCCAAACACGAACGCGCTGGCGCTGGGCAGGAAGAACTGTGCCTGGAAATTGACGACCCGGTTGTGGAAGCCCGCCAGCGTCGCGGTCAGATGACCGTCGAACAGGTTCGCTTTCACGCCGATCTCCGCCGAATGCGGGATCTCGGGCTGCACGATCAGCGGGATGGCGCCGCTGCCGGTCTGGTCATTCACCGACGGCCCCTTATAGCCGCGCGTGTAGGTGCCGTAGAGCATGACGTCGCGATTCAAATCGATCTGCGCGCCCGCCTTGAACGAGAAATACGTGTCGGTCACGCGGCCGCGGATCGGCGCGATCGACAGGATCGGCGCAACCGCATTCGCCGCCAGCATGGCGTCGGTAGTGGCCGCCACGTCCTCATGCCCATAGCGCGCGCCGCCGATCAGCCGCAGCCAATCGGTGACATGCACGGTCGCGTTGCCGAACGCGGCATAGCTGGTGGTGTAGGATCGCGTGTTCTGCACCTGGCCGATGAAGAACGGCACGCCGAGATCCGCGAGGATCTGACCGCGCTGGATGTTCGTCGATTCGAGCTTGCTGTCGAAATAATAGAGGCCGAGCACGTAATCGACGAGGCCGCCGGTCGGCGAAGTCAGTCGCAGTTCCTGGCTGAAATTCTCGATGTCGCTCGGCGACGCATTGATGTCGAGCCGGTTGACGGGAACGCTGTCGACATCGCTGCCCGGATTCTGGCTGGAAAATTTGCGATAGGCCGAGATCGAGGTCAGCGTGAAGTCACCGATCCGGGCATCGACCTGTCCCGAAAAGCCCCAGCTTTCGCTTTCGGTATCGGTGCCGCCGTTCGTGCAACCCTGCTGGTTCTGCGGGCCGACGACGATGCCGCACGCGGCGAGCCGCTGGCTCAGCAGACTGCCCGGCGTGGAATAATAGACGCTCCAGGGTACACCGCCGCGGCGGCTGAACTTGCTGTAATCGCCGATCAGGTTGATCGTGAGATCGGGGATCGGATCCCACAGGAAGCGCGCGCGGCCGCTGCGGCCGATCACGCGAAAGGAACTGTCGTCGTAGCGGTTATACTGGTTCTCGGGCGATTGGCTGAATGCGCCCGACACGCGCAGCGCGGCATTGTCCGCGACCGGAATGTTGACGACGCCGCGGCCGATGTAGTTGTTGCGGCTGGCGATGTCGGCATGGCCGATCACCTCGTAATGCGTCGGATCGGGCGCGTTGGTCGTGATGTTGACGACGCCGGCCGACGAGTTGCGCCCGAACAGCGTGCCTTGCGACCCTTCGAGGATTTCCACGCGCGACAGATCGAAGAGCTGCGGCGGGTTGGTCGAGGTGTTGGCGAGCGCCACGCCGTCCACGACGAGCCCCACCGACCCTTCGGCAGACCGCGCGAACGAGAGCGAACCGACGCCGCGGATGCTGAGCGCACCGAACGGTCCCGCCGAGTTGAGCGCGGGCGCGCTACGCGTCAGGTCCGTAACTTCGTTGATGTTCTGCTTGGCGATCTGGTCGCCGCTGATGACGGTCACCGTGATCGGCACGTCCTTCAACCGCTCCTCACGCTTGTTGGCGGTGACGATGATGTCGCCCGTGTTCGCTGGCTGCGTATCGGGCGTCGAGGCGCCCGTGTCCGCCGGCGCGGTCGCCTGCCCGGCGGGCACGTTCTGTGCCCATACCGACGGCGCGATCCCGACGAACGCAGTCCCGCCCAGCGCGACGGCCAAAAGCCTGTGTGCCTTCATCGATCATCTCCCTCGATCCGACAGTCGATGCTGCCTTTCACCAACCCTACTCAAACACAAACAGAACGTCCATCCTTTTTGTTGATTGCATTTCGATTTGCGCTAGGATCGGTCCAAAGAGAAACGTCGAGAGAGGAGGAACATCATGCCCCCTGCCGTGGATCGCCAGCCCGGACGTCATGCCCGGCCGCTCCTGTTCGGTGCGAAGCTCGGCTATGCCGCCGGCGCGCTGCTCGACGGGATCGGGCAGCAAGCGGTCGCCATCTTCCTGTTCTTCTACGTCACCGCGGTTTGCGGCCTCCCGCCCGGATTGGCCGGCACCGCGCTCGCCGCCGGGCTGGTCGTCGATGCGGTGATCGATCCGCTGATCGGTTCGCTGTCCGATGGGTGGCGGTCGCGCTGGGGCCGCCGGCTGCCGTTCATGGTAGTGGGTTTGCCCGCCACGGCCGTGTTCCTCGTGCTGATCTTCTCGTTGCCCCGAGGCTGGTCGACGCCGGCGCTGTTCGCGTGGCTGACGACGCTGTCGATCGGCCTCCGGATATCGATCTCGCTGTTTCTGCTACCGTACAACGCCGTCGGGGCGGAGCTGTCCGACGATTATGACGAGCGTTCCTCGATCGCGGCGTGGCGCTGGGGATTTGCCATGATCGGCGCGCTGGTTGCCGTGATGCTGGGCTTCGGCGGGTTCTTCGCGGGAACCGGTGGGCTGGCCCGGCGGGCCGCCTATACGCCGTTTGCGGCGACGCTCGCGGTGGTGGCAGCGATCGGAGCGGTGGTAGCGATGCGCGCGCTCCTCGGGATGCGCGACCGGCAATTCGCACCGGCCGCTGCGGCAGGCGCCGCGCATGCCGAGCTGATCGCCGGATTGCGCGAGGTGTTCCGCAACCCATCGTTCCGGATCCTGTTCATCGGCGCGATCCTGCTATTCACCGCGCTCAGCGTCCATGCGACGCTCGGGCTCCATGCCGACAATTATTTCTGGCGGCTGGCACCCACGCAGATCCAGTCGGTCACGCTCGCACTGTTCCTGGGTCTGCTGCTCGGCGCGCCGCTGGCGGGACCGCTGCTGAAGCGGCTGGAAAAGCGAACGGTGCTGCTGGCGGGCATGATCGGCCTTGCCGCCGCATTCTCGGTGCCGGCCACGCTGCGGCTGCTCGGCGCCTTTCCGTTCGAGGGTGCGACGCTGGTCGCCATCCTGGCGGCGGCGGTGTTCGCCGGCGGCATGCTGATGGCAACGGCCGCGATCGCCTTCGCCTCGATGATGGCCGATGCTGCCGACGAGCACGAGCATCTGTTCGGCACACGCCGCGAAGGGCTGTATTTCGCTGGCTGGGCGCTGGCGAGCAAGGCGGCGGCCGGTCTCGGCTCGCTGGTGGCTGGTGTCGCGCTGCAGGCGATCGGCTTTCCGAGCGGCGTTCAAGACGCCGCGCGGCTGACCTTGCCGCCGGGAACGGTCGGATGGATCGGCGCGATCTACGGCCCCGGCACCGGCGTGCTGGCGGTCGCCGCAGCCCTGACCTGCCTGTTCTACCGGCTCGACGCCGCGCGCCATGCCGACATGCTGGTCGATCTGGCGGCACGGCGCACATTGGCCACGAACCTGCCGCCACTTGCCGCATGAGGATCGGCGTCATCGGCTGCGGCATGGTGAGCCATGCCTATTGCGGCACGATCGCGCGCACGGCGCACCTTGAACTCGTGGCACTCGCAAGCCGGACGATGGCATCGGCCGAGATGAGCGCGGCACAATATGGTGGGCAGGCGATGCCGGTCGACGCGCTGCTGGCGAGCACCGCGATCGATCTGGTCGTGGTGCTCGCTCCACCGGCGCTTCATTACCCGATCGGACGGCGCGTGCTGGAGGCGGGCAAACATCTCTATCTCGAAAAGCCGCTTGCGACGTCGCTCGACGATGCCGCCGCGCTTCTCGATCTCGCCGCAGCGCGTGGTCTTCAGGTCGGCTGCGCGCCCGACACCCTTCTCAGCGCGGGACACCAGCGCGCGCGGCGGCTGATCGATGCAGGCACGATCGGCACGGTGACGGGCGGCGCGGCGGCGTTCGGCACGCGCGGCATGGAGCTCTGGCACCCCGCCCCCGCCTTGTTCTACGCCGCCGGCGGCGGGCCGCTGCTTGACGTAGGGCCCTATCATCTCAGCCAGCTGGTCGATCTGCTTGGACCGGTGGCCGAGGTCTGCGCGCTCGGCACTGCACCGCGCACCATCCGCGCCGGCCTTGATGGCGCCGCCATTCCCGTATCGGTATCGACCAGCGTCGCCGGCGCGCTGCGCTTCGTCTCGGGTGCGCTCGTCTCGCTCGCCTTGTCATGGGACATACCCGCGCATGGCCGCGCGCCGCTGGAACTCTACGGCGATGGTGGCGTGATGGTCGCCCCCGATCCCAATGGCTTCGACGGTGCGACGCGGCTGAGCGTGGATGGCCGGACGTGGCAGACGCACGGTCCCGACAAACCAGCCGCTTCCCCCTCGCCCGAGCGCCTGGCGGCCGCGGTCGCCCGGCTCATGGCGGGCACCGATTCGCTGACCGGGGGCGCCGTCGATGCCGAAACACCGCTTCGCTTCGGCGATCGTCGCGGGCTGGGCGTGATCGATATGGCCGCGGCCATCCGCAGCGGTCGTGCCGCCCGCGCGGGTGGCGCGCTTGCCTTCACGTGCTGGAGACGCTGCTGGCTTTGGAGCGCGCGGTGGAGGGCGCCGGTGCGGTCACGGTCACATCGCGCGTCGAACGCCCGGCAGCGCTGCCGATCGACTGGGAGAGATCATCATGACCGACACCGCAACCCTGCCCGCTTGGGCGATCGGGCCATTCGCTCCCCCGATCCGCATCCTGGAGGATCGGTCGCTCGCCACCTTCGCCTGCCCGCTTGTCGGCGAGGTCGCATGGTCGGCCAAGGACGCCTTCAACCCCGGCGCCGTGGTGCATGACGGCCGGGTCTGCCTGCTGGTGCGCGGCGAGGATCGGGTGGGCCGCTATGCCGGGACGTCGCGGATCGGCCTTGCGACCAGCCGCGACGGCATCGCTTTCGAACTGGAGACCGAACCGGTGCTCGCCCCCGGCAACGATCGCTGGCAGGCGTGGGAATGGCCCGGCGGCCTGGAGGATCCCCGCGTGGTGAAGGCGCCGGACGGGACGTTCGTGTGCACCTACACCGCCTTCGATGGCAAAGTCGGCTGCCTGTTCGTCGCCACCTCGCCAGACCTGCGGCGGTGGACCAAGCACGGGCCCGCCTTTGCAGGAAGCGCCCATGTCCGCCGCCCGACCAAGGCAGGGGCGATCGTTACCGCTCTGAAAGACGGCGAATTGGTCGCGGCGCAGGTCGACGGCCGCTACTGGATGTATTGGGGCGAAGGCATGGTCTTCGCGGCCACGTCCGAAGACCTGGTGCGCTGGACCCCTGTCGAGATGGACGCGTCGCCGGACAAGTATCTGACCTGGGATCCTGACGTGGTGGGACCGATGGGCCATTGGGTGCTCGAGCGCATACCCGGTCCCCAAGGCTTGCGCGCGATCGCCGGCCCGCGCCGCCACCGCTTCGATTCGCTGCTTACCGAACCGGGACCGCCACCGCTGTTGACCGGGGCCGGGATCGTCCTGATCTACAACGGGGCAAACCACTATGAGGGCGGCGTCGCCGATACGCCGCCTTTCGCCTATCAGCCCGGCCAGCTGCTGCTCGATGCCGGGGATCCAACCGCCGTCATCGGCCGGCTGGAGACACCGTTTCTGCGCATCGACGCCGCTGAGGCGCAAGGCCAAGTGGGCAATGTACTTTTCGCCGAAGGTCTGGTCGCGTTCGGCGGCCGGTGGATGCTCTACCTGGGGTTAGCCGATTCTCGAATCGGCGTATCGAGCGCCTCAATGATAACCTTACCTTTCTCACCTCCGTGAGAGTCTTGCGTGACCCTTACAATGTCCGGTGAGCTTGGAGGCCGCAGGTAGCGTGGCGCGGAGGATATTCGACGGTCAGGATTTGGTAGGACGGTAGTTTGTCGATCACAAATGCTGTTTGGGGTTCGCTCGTCGCTACTCAGGCCGGAGCCACGATCCTGCTTGCCTCGCCGACGTTCGCCATGACCCACTTCCCGCCATTGAGCGGCCTTTATGCGCTTCCCAACTTCGCCCGTTCGTTCATTTGAATAGCCCAAGCCGGAGGAGCCGCGGAGGCCGGTCCGAAACGACGTGAAGTGGGACGTTCCAGTCTTTCAAACCAGGCTCGCAGAACGACGGCTTCGGGCAGAAACGGTCATCCTTGGCAAAGCCAATGCCAGTGTACGCGAAGATTAGCGGACTGCCGTCCGGTAGGTTTCGAGAACGCGATGGCTGTCATCACGCAACAGCCACTTTTCCCGAAAAGGATGGAATTTTGGGAAAGCCTGATCATTTAGGCGCAATCTAGCGGCTGGCCGTAAGGGTAGCCAGACTCGCTTCTAGTTCCGCCCTCCGGAATGGCTTCGTAAGGCGGGGTAGGTTCGGGGCAATACCTTCTGTTTCAGCGTAGCCCGAAACGATCAGCACTGGAAGGTTTGGCTTTGTCTCTCGCAAGGCGCGAATGAGGTCGACCCCAGTCATTCCCGGCATAAGATGATCGGTAACCAACAGGCCGGGGCGAAGGCCTTCGCCAACTTGCTTCAATGCTTCTTCGCCCGACTCCGCCAAGCTCACCTCATAGCCTAATTCTTCGAGCATATCGGCAGTGCTGGCTCGCACCACTTCCTCGTCATCGACGAGGAGTACGACTCCCGACGCCTTGCCTAGTGTGGCAGGAAGTTGAGCAACGGCCCCGTCGTCGAGAATGGCCGCACTTATAGGCAACCAAAGCTCGATGTTCGTGCCGACACCCTGTCGGCTTTGAATGGTGAGGGCACCCCCAAGCTGCGCTGCCAAACCATGTGCCATCGACAGTCCGAGACCGGTCCCCTTGCCAACACCTTTGGTCGAAAAGAACGGCTCGGCAGCCCGCGCGAGCGTTGCTTCGTCCATCCCCAAACCAGTATCTGCAACCGAAAGTCGGACATAGTGTCCGGGTTTAAGTGTGCCGCGCGGAGCACGAACGCTTTCACGGGTGGCACTGATCCGCAGCGTGCCGCCATCCGGCATCGCGTCGCGGGCATTCACGCCAAGATTTAAGAGCGCCATCTCGAGCTGGTTCGGATCGGCGTTCGCTGGTGGCAAGTCATCTGCTACGTCTACCACGACGTCCACTTGCGGCCCGGTGGTGCTTGCAAGTAGCTCTGCCATCCCCTTCACAAGACCCGCAATATCGACTGCGACAGGTTGGAGTGGCTGACGCCGGGCAAATGCGAGAAGTCGCTGAACCAGAGTTCTGGCGCGGTCGGCGGATTGAATCGCGCCAGCGATCAGTCGTTGCTCTCGCTCTCCTCCCACGCCTTTGCGCTGAAGTAGGTCTAGCGCCCCAACGATCGGCGTCAGCAAATTATTGAAGTCATGGGCGACGCCGCCTGTGAGGCTTCCCATCGCCTCCATTTTCTGACTTTGACGCAAAGCGTCCTCAGCTTCCTGCAGTTTGGCGCTGCGTGCGGCTACACGCGTTTCGAGCCTTTCGTTCAAATCGCGGAGCTGTTCTTCGATCCGCTTACGTTCGGTAATGTCGATGGCTGTGCCAATTACCCGAGTGCAAACCCCGTCAGCGTTGAACAGGCCGCGGCCTTTAGCAGCAACCCAGCGGATAATGCCGTCTTCCTTGTCTACCGTCCGATATTCAACGTCATAGAATGCGCGTAGATCGGGATCGCTCGCAGCTTCATAGGCCTCGCGAGTTGCTCTGTGGTCCTCAGGGTGAACGCCGTTGTGGTAATCGTCCAGCGTTACGAAGACATCCGGGGATATCCCGAACATTGCCTTGACCCGTGGCGGCCAGAACATGCTGCCGGTGAGATGATTAACGTCCCACTCGCCGATCTCACCGATGTCGATCGCAAGGCGCAACTGCTCTTCCTTGAAGGCCAGCTGCGCTTCATGCTCACGGCGGTCATCAATATCGATAAGCGAGCCGACATAACCGAGATACCGGCCTGCGTCGTCAAACCTTGCGGCTGCGGTATCGATCGTCCACCGGTGAATTCCATCAGCCGCGCGTAAGCGGAACTCAGTCCGGTAATCTCGCTGTTCGTTATTCGCTGAGACAAAAGCCGCCTCCGCCGCTGGTCTATCGTCGGGGTGGACCGCATCAAGCCAGCCATAACCTTCACCCGCGCCCGGTGCCTGACCCGTAAATTCATACCACCGGGCGTTCAAATGAATACAAAAGCCACTGGGGTCGGTGACCCACATCATGACGGGTGCGCGATCAGCCATGGTACGAAAACGCGCTTCGCTTTCACGGAGTGCTACTTCGGCATTTTTCTGATCGGTGATGTCAACGAAGATACCCAACATGAGGCGGGTTCGCCCTTCCGATGAGAACACCGGCTCGCACATGCTATCGATATGTCGGAGTTCGCCATCTGGCAGAACGATCCTGTATGCCACGTTTAGCGACTGGCCAGCTTCAACCGCTGCCATCGACCCAGCGTGAACGGACGCAACGTCCTGCTCATGAATGCGACCGAAGACCGCTTCATCAGTAACATCCGCATCACCCGAAAAGCCAAAAATCTCCCGACTACGCACAT
>NZ_JALNUO010000028.1:0-21053 GCF_026540835.1 Sphingomonas sp. GC_Shp_6
TCGGACGCTTGAACCTACCCTCTTTTCGGAGGGCGTTTCCAGCGCCAGATTTTTGGTGACCGTAGAAGCGGACCGTGTGGCCCGCCGCTGCGGTGAAAGGGGATTTAGGTGGGGCTCCCCGATTCGGCAAGCGAAATCGTCACATGATTCACTTTTTTTGCGGAACCGCTCGCCAAACGCGGCGCGGTCCCAGCCTAGAAGCCGCCGTGGAGGCGCAGCGCGAAGACGTTGGCCGGCCCGCGATCGCGGTTGTAACCGGGGTGATCGACGAACTGGTAATCGAGCGTGACGTCGATGCCCTTCGCGGCGGCCAAGTCGTAATAGGTCTCGACGATCCCCTCCGCGCCCGCATTCACGAGCCGGCCGTCGCCGATCAGAACGCCCAGGCCCCCCGCGGCGAGATAGCGCCGATGCGCGTCGGAGATGCCGTTGGCCACGATCGCCAGACCGATCCGGTCCGCCGCGCGGCCCCAGCCTTTGCCGCGCCACTGGCCGCCCACCGCGATCGTGCGGTCGATATCGGTGAAGTCATAGGGCTCGATCGCGCCGTCGGCGACGCCCGCGCGCGCGAACAGGCCGAGCGTATCGGTTACCGGCTGTTCGAGATTGGCGTGCACGCCCATCCGCGTCATCCGCCGCCGGGTGAGTGCGGGATCGATCGGCTGTCCGGTCGCCGCCGCCAGCGCCACCGCATCGTCGAACCGGCTGAACCGCCCCCGGTTGCGAAACACGGTGAGCCGCGCCGCGCCCGCACGCCCGGCGATGGCGAAGCGCCGCTCCAGCTCCGCATCCACCTGATATTGGCCGAAGCCGGTTTCCAGCGTCTCGCCGTTCGGCACCCTGGACAGGTTGAACCCGCCGAGCCGCAGCGTCCACGTGCCGGCGTACCATTCGCCCACGACGCCGTAGCTATAGCCCCAGGCGTCCGCGGCATAATCGAACGAGCCGGCGTCGACGATCGACCAGTTGAGGAAATCGCTGCGCGGATCATGCGCATAACTGTTGGTGTCGAACACGTCGCCGACGCCGAACTTGCCGACCGTCAGCACGATACGGTTCGCGGTGCGCGTGCCGGCGAACTGGTCTCCGACGCCCGCCACCGGCTCGGCCGCCCCGCCCAGATCGATCGTCTCCCGCACGAACAGCCGCTGCAAGCGCAGATAGGGCGCCGACTTGCCGACCTTATACGCCTCCGCGCTGGGGAAGCCGGCCACGCCCAGCGTGTTCGACAGGCCGAAGCCTTGGTCGATTTCCGGATTCGCCCAGATCTCGGTGCCCGCGGCCGGCCGCAGGCCGACAAAGGCGGTGGCGTCGAACGTCTCCCTGGCCTGATCGGGCGTCAGACTCTGCGGCCCCGTATAGGGCGAGGCGAAGCCGGGCGTCGCCTGCACGACGAAGGTGGCCTGACCGTGCACCGCGATCGGCGATCCCTCCGCGGGGCTCGCGTCCTGCGCCGAGGCGGCCGACGCCGCCGCGCCGAGCGCCAGCATCAACGCAATCCGTTCGATCATGAAAGGGGCCGTCCGATCATATCACAGGCTTCCGTTCCGTCAGCAGCGTCGCCGTGAGGCTGATCGCCGCCGCGAGCGTCAGCCACACGCCGGGCATGGCGAGATTGCCCGTGGCATGGATCGCAAGTGTGACAATATAAGGTGTGAACCCGCCGATCGCGGTGGCGAGGCTATAGGCCAGGCTGAAACCCGAAGCGCGCACCGCAGGCGGCACGATCTCGGTCAGATACACCACCATCGCCGAATTGTAGCTGGCGTAGAGCGCGGACAGCCACAGCTCGACCGCGATCAGCCTGGCCACGCTCGGCCCCGCCGCCAGCCACGCCATCGCCGGATAGGCGGTGAGGATCGCGAGCATCGTGCACGCGATCAGGATCGGCTTGCGCCCGATCCGGTCGGACGCGGCGCCCATCAGCGGCAGCCAGATCAGGTTGGACGCGCCCACCCCAGCCGTGACCCACAGATTGGCGCGCTCGGGCAGATGAAGCAACGTGCCGAAAGTGGGGGTGTAGGCCGTAATTATATAGAAGCTGACCGTCGTCATCAGCACCAGCGCCATCCCGGCCAGCACGCGCCCCCGCGCCGTCCAGAGCGCCGCGGCGATCCGGCGCAGATCCGGATGGTCGGTCCGCGCCGCGAAATCCGCCGACTCGCGCAGATGCCGCCGCAGCAGGAAGACGAAGGGCACCACCGCGCAGCCGAGCAGCAGCGGCACCCGCCAGCCCCAGGCGGCGAGTTGCGCGGGGGTCAGCACGCCGGTGAGCGCCACGCCGACGAGCGCGGCGACGATCACCGCCACCTGTTGCGAGGCGGATTGCCACGACACGTAGAAGCCCTTGCGCCCCGGCGGCGCGATCTCGGCCAGATAGACCGACACGTTGCCGAGTTCGGCGCCGGCGGAAAAACCCTGGAGCAACCGCCCGAACAGCACGAACACGGGGGCGAGCACGCCGATCGTCGCATAGGCCGGCGTCACCGCGAGCGTCACGATGCCGAGGCACATCAGCGACAGCGTGAGCAGCAGCCCCTCGCGCCGCCCGTGACGATCGGTGAACGCGCCGAGCATGATCGCGCCCAGCGGCCGCATCAGGAAACCGGCACCGAACGTTGCCAGCGATTTGAGCAATGTGCCGAACGCGTCGCCCGCCGGAAAATAGGCCTGGCCGATGGCGGCGGCGAAATAGCCGAACACCATGAAATCATACATTTCGAGGAAATTGCCGCTGGCGACGCGGACGATGTCGGCGAAGCCGTGGGGATGGGATGCGTCGGGCGCGCGTGCCGTCATCGCCAAGCCCCTGCTCCTGCTTCCCCGGCGAAGGCCGGGGCCCGGTCGGGAGACCTGCGCGACGATGCGCCGCGCTTCGTTACGAAGGCCTTCCCCCCTGGGCCCCGGCCTTCGCCGTGGAAGCAGGAGTGGAAGACGGCCGCGCTCCACACGCCCTCTTCGTCGACGCTCGCCGCGATCCGGTCGCTGCCGGAATTGCCCGTCGCCTCCAGCGATCGCGCCCTCCGTGCGAAATGGTCGATCCGGTCGATCATCGGCCTGCTCCCTACCCCCCTGACCTGCGCGGGCGGCATAACGTGGCGGAAAGGGTTGGCAAGCTCGCCCATGGAGCGCAAGCGGCGGCGATGCCCGTCCCCACCGCCGATCGGCCGCCCGCCCCGCTCGCCATCCCCGTGTTCCGCGCGATCTGGCTGTCCAGCATGGCGTCGAATTTCGGCGGGCTGATCCAGTCGGTCGGCGCGTCGTGGATGATGACGTCGCTCGCCTCCTCGCCGCAACTCGTGGCGCTGGTGCAGGCATCGACCACGCTGCCGATCATGCTGCTGTCGCTCTGGGCCGGCGCGGTGGCGGACAATCTCGATCGGCGGCTGGTGATGCTGTGGGCGCAAAGCTTCATGCTCGTCGTGTCGGTGGTGCTCGCCGGATTCGCGTGGGCGGGGATCCTCACGCCCTGGTGGCTGCTCGGCTTCACCTTCCTGATCGGCTGCGGCACCGCGATGAACGGGCCCGCCTGGCAGGCCTCGGTCGGCGACATGGTGCCGCGCGCCGCGCTGCCCGGTGCGATCGCGCTCAATTCGATGGGGTTCAACATCGCGCGCAGCCTGGGGCCGGCGATCGGCGGCGCGATCGTCGCCGCGGCGGGCGCGGCCGCGGCGTTCCTGACGAATGCGGTGAGTTACCTGGGGCTGATCGCGGTGCTGGCGCGCTGGCATCCCGATCGTGCGCCGCGGCTGCTGCCGCGCGAACGGCTGGGCGTCGCGATGGGCGCGGGGCTGCGCTATGTCGCGGCCTCGCCCAATATCCGCATCGTGCTGCTGCGCGCCGGCCTGTTCGGCGTCGCCGCCAGCGCGATCCCCGCGCTGATGCCGCTCGTCGCGCGCACCCGGATGGCGGGCGGCCCCCTCACCTATGGCGTGCTGCTCGGCGCGTTCGGGATCGGCGCGGTGGGCGGCGCGCTGCTCAGCGGGCGGCTGCGGCGGACGCTTACCACCGAATGGATCGTCCGCGTCGCCACGCTGGCGCTGGCGACCGGCGCGGCGGTCACGGGGCTCAGCACGATGCTGCCGCTGACGGTGGCCGCGCTGATGCTGGCGGGCGGCGGCTGGGTGCTCGCGCTCTCCACCTTCAACGTCACGGTGCAGCTCGCCTCGCCGCGCTGGGTCGTCGCCCGTGCGCTGGCGCTCTACCAGATGGCCGCGTTCGGCGGGATGGCGGTGGGCAGCTGGGTGTTCGGGCTGATCGCCGAACATCACGGCGTGGGCGACGCGCTGCTCGCCGCCGCCGCGTTCCAGCTTGCCGGCGGGCTGCTCGGCTTTCGGCTGGCGCTGCCGCAGGTGCAGGATCTCAACCTCGATCCGCTCGCGCGCTGGACCGAGCCGCAGACCGCGGTGCCGATCGAGCCCCGCAGCGGCCCCGTCATCATCGCGATCGACTACCGCATCGCCGAGGAGGATGTGGTCCATTTCCTGGGCGTGATGGAGGAGCGCGGCCGGATCCGCCGCCGCGACGGGGCGCGCCAATGGCATCTGATGCGCGATCTTGCCGATCCCGAGCTCTGGATCGAGCGCTATCAGCTTCCCACCTGGCTCGACTATGTCCGCCACAATCAGCGCCGGACCCAGGCCGATGCCGCCAATGGCGAGGCGCTTGCCGCGCTGAACCGTGGCGAATCGCCCCGGGTTCACCGGATGATCGAGCGCCAGACGGGATCGCTGCCGACCGCACCCGCGCCCGGCCCGCGCGAGCTGGCGGATCCGATGACCGACCCCACACGGTCGAGCTGAACGGGCCGGGCGGACACGAAAGGAACGGATGATGACGGAACTGAGCTTCGGCCTCGACACCTTCGGCGACGTCACCGCGGACGCGGCCGGCGCGGCCGTCTCCTATGCGCAGGTGATCCGCGACGTGATCGCGCAAGGCGTGCTGGCGGACGCGGTGAGCGTCGATTTCTTCGGCGTGGGCGAGCATCACCGCGAGGATTTCGCGGTGTCCGCGCCCGAGATCCTGCTGGCCGCGATCGCCGGGCAGACGCGCCGGATCGCGCTGGGCTCGGCGGTCACGGTGCTCAGCTCGGACGATCCGATCCGCGTCTTCCAGCGCTTCGCGACGCTCGACGCGGCGAGCGGCGGGCGCGCCGAGGTGATCCTGGGGCGCGGATCGTTCACCGAATCCTTTCCGCTCTTCGGCTTCGACCTGAAGGATTACGAGCGGCTGTTCAGCGAGAAGCTCGATCTCTTCGCCCATATCCGCCAGGGGCGGCCGGTCACGTGGCGGGGGTCGATCCGGCCGCCGCTGGCGGACCAGCGCGTCGTGCCGCCGGTGGAGCAGGGCCTGCTGAAGACCTGGATCGGCGTCGGCGGCAGCCCCGAATCGGTGGTGCGCGCCGCGCGCTACGATCTGCCGATGCTGCTCGCGATCATCGGCGGCGAGCCCGCGCGGTTCCGGCCGTTCGTCGATCTCTACCACCGCGCCTTTGCCGAGGCGAAGCGGCCGGTGCAGCCGATCGGCGTTCATTCGCCGGGCTATGTGGCCGATACCGATGCGCAGGCGCGCGAGGAATTCTGGCCCGATTACCGCACGATGCACGGCCGCATCGGCAAGGAGCGCGGCTGGCCGCCGATGCAGCGCGCGCAGTTCGATCACGAAGCGGATCGCGGATCGCTCTATATCGGCTCGCCCGAAACGGTCGCGCGCAAGATCGCGGCGACGGTGAAGACGCTCGGCCTGTCGCGCTTCCAGCTCAAATATAGTGCAGGTCCACTGCCCCATTCGCGCTTGATGCGCTGTATCGAACTCTATGGGACGCGCGTGATCCCGCTGGTGCGCGAGATGCTCGGCTGAAGCCGGCCTTTTCCTCGGCCGCCAGCACGCTATAGCCGCGGCGATGCAGGAACACGCAAAGGGTACGGTGCTGGTGACGGGGGTGTCGGGCTTTGTCGGCTCGGCGGTCGCGCACGCGCTCGCCGACGCCGGCCGCCCGGTCCGCGCCCTGGTCCGTGCCACGAGCGTGCGTGCCAATTTGGCCAACTTCCGCGGCGAGATCGTCGAAGGCGACATCCGCGATCCCGGCGCCGTGGCCGCGGCGATGGCGGGCGCGTCGGCGCTGATCCACGTCGCCGCCGATTACCGGCTCTGGGCACGCGATCCCGAAGAGATCGTCCGTAACAACCGCGAGGGCACGCGCGTGGTGATGGCGGCGGCACACGCGGCAGGCGTCGCGCGGATCGTCCACACCAGCAGCGTCGCGACGCTCCTCCCCGCTGCCGACGGCGCCGCCGACGAGACCCGCCCCGCCACCGAGACGAACGTCGTCGGCGCGTACAAGCGCAGCAAGGTGGTCGCCGAGCGGCTGGTCGAGGCGATGGTCCGCGACGGGCTGCCCGCAGTGATCGTCAATCCCTCCACCCCAATCGGCCCGCGCGACGTGCGGCCGACGCCCACGGGGCGGATCATCGTCGAGGCGGCGAACGGCCGCATGCCCGCCTTCGTCGACAGCGGGCTGAACCTCGTCCATGTCGACGATGTCGCACGCGGCCACCTGCTTGCGCTGGAGCGCGGCCGGATCGGCGAACGCTATGTGCTGGGCGGCGAGGACGTCGCGCTGGGCGACATGCTGGCCACGATCGCCGCGATCCGCGGGCGCAAGCCGCCGACGGTGCGGCTGCCGCGCGGACCGCTCTTCCCGCTCGCCTGGGCGAACGAGGCGCTGGCGCGCGTGACGGGCAAGGAGCCGTTCCTGACGATGGACGGGCTGCGCATGGCGAAGCACCGGATGTTCTACAGCTCCGCCAAGGCCGAGCGCGAACTCGGCTATACGCACCGTCCCTATGCCGAGGCGCTGCGCGCGGCGATCGCCTGGTTCGCGGACGCGGGGATGATCCGGTGATCGCGCTCGGTTCGCTGTCGCTGCTGATCTGGCTGCTGCTGGTGTTCGGCCATGGCGGCTTCTGGCGCGCGCGCGAGCGCGACACCGTCCTCCCCCCGCCCGCGCCCGGCGTGTGGCCCGATGTCGTGGCGGTGGTTCCCGCACGCGACGAGGCGGCGGTGATCGGGCCGGCGATCGCCAGCCTCGCCGCGCAGGATTACCCCGGCGCGTTCCGGATCGTGCTGGTCGACGACGGCAGCACCGACGGCACCGCCGCCGTCGCCGCCGCGCAAGGCGGCGCGGCGCTGACGACGATCGCCGGCGCGCCCTTGCCCGCGGGCTGGACGGGCAAGCTATGGGCCGTGTCGCAGGGGATCGCGGACGCGGGCACCCCGCGCTATCTCTGGCTGACCGACGCCGATATCGCGCATGCGCCCGATACGCTGCGCAGCCTCGTCGCCCGCGCCGAATCGCGCAAGCTCGCTTTGGTGTCGCTGATGGCGAAGCTGCGCTGCGAGACGCTGGCCGAACGCGCGCTGATCCCCGCCTTCGTGTTCTTCTTCCAGATGCTCTACCCGTTCGCGCGGGTGAACGGGCGCGGGCCCGGCGCGGCGGCGGGCGGGTGCATGCTGGTGCGGCGCGATGCGCTGGAGCGCGCCGGCGGCATCGCCGCGATCCGCGGTGCGCTGATCGACGATTGCGCGTTCGGCGCGCTGATGAAGCGGCAGGGTCCGATCTGGCTTGGCCTCACCGATCGTTCGCGCAGCATCCGCCCCTATGACGATGTGGAGTCGATCGCGGCGATGATCGCGCGCTCGGCCTATACGCAGCTCGGCCATAGCCGCGTGAAGCTGGCGGGCACGATCGTCGGTCTTGCCATCGTCTATGCCGTGCCGCCGCTGCTCGCGCTGTTCGCGCGTGGCCCGGCGCAGGCGCTGGGCCTGATCGCCTGGGCGCTGATGGCGATGGCGTTCCAGCCGATGCTGCGCTTCTACCGCGCGTCGCCCTTGTGGGGGCCGGCACTTCCCGGCATCGCTGCCTTCTACGCCGGATGCACGCTGCGTTCGGCCTGGGCGCACGAGCGGGGACGCGGCGGCATGTGGAAGGGTCGGACACACGCGCCGGTCGGCCGCCCGTGAGGGAGGCGTCCACGCTCGCGTCCGGCAAGGACCATCGCCAGGAGAATTTCCCGGTGGCCAGCGTGCTGCTGAAGCCCGCCGCGCGCGCGCCGATCATGGCCTTCTACCGCTTCGCCCGCGCCGCCGACGACGTGGCCGACAATCCCGTCGCAGCGCCGGCCGAAAAGCTCGGGCTCCTGGCCGAGATGCGCCGCGGGCTGTCGGGCGAAGGCCACGATCCGGCGGCGCTCGCGCTCGGCACGGTGATGGCCGAGCGCGGGATCGACCCAGCGCATGCACAGGATCTGCTCGACGCGTTCGTGCGGGATGTGAGCGTGGATCGCTATGCCGACTGGAACGCACTCATCGGCTATTGCCGAGTCTCGGCGATGCCGGTCGGCCGCTATGTGCTCGACGTGCACGGCGAGAGCCGCGCGACCTGGCCGGCCTCCGACGCCTTGTGCGCCGCGCTGCAGATCATCAACCATCTGCAGGATTGCGCGAAGGACTATGCCGCGATCGGCCGCGTCTACATCCCGCTCGACATGCTGGCGGCCGGGGGGGGGCGCATCGAGGATCTGGGTGCCCCGGCGGCGTCCCCCGCGCTTCGCGCCACGATCGTCGCCTGCGCGCGGCGCACGCAGGATCTGCTGCGCCAGAGCGCGGGGTTCGCCGGCCAGATTCGCGACCGCCGGCTCGCCGCCGAGGTCGCGATCATCCAGCGTCTCGCCGAAAGCCTGACGCACCGGCTGCTGACGCGCGATCCGCTCAGCCAGCGCGTCCATCATCGCCCCTATGAGGGCGCGGCGCTCGCCGCGGGCGCGCTCGTCGGCCAAGTCTTCGCGAGGATGCGTGCATGAATCCCAAGGCGACTCCCGGCGCGCTCCAGGCGCAGGTCGCGGGCAGTTCCTTCTATGCGGGCATGCGCGTGCTGCCCAAGGCGCGGCGCGAAGCGATGTACGCGGTCTATGCCTTTTGCCGCGCGGTGGACGATATCGCCGACGACCAGCAGGGCGACCGCGCCGGCCGCGCCGCCGCGCTCGACGCATGGCGCGCCGACATCGATTCGCTCTACGCCGGCGGCCCCGCCGGGCAGGCCGCCATCGTCGCGGAGGCGGTGCGCCGCTTCCATCTCGATCGCGCCGATTTCCATGCGGTGATCGACGGCATGGCCACCGATGTCGCCGGCGACGTGCGCTGGCCGACGATGGCGGAGCTCGATCTCTATTGCGACCGGGTGGCCTCCGCCGTCGGGCGGCTGTCGGTGCGGATCTTCGGCATGGACGAGGCGCCGGGCATCGCGCTCGCCTGGCATCTCGGCCGGGCGCTTCAGTTGACCAACATCCTGCGCGACATCGACGAAGATGCCGCGATCGGTCGCGTCTATCTGCCCGCCGAATTGCTGGAAGGCGCGGGAATCGCGCTCACCACGCCCGAACGCGTCGTCGCCGATCCCCGCATCGACGCCACCGCGCGGGCGCTCGCCGCCGAAGCCCGCGGCCATTATGCGCAGGCCCGCGCGATCCTGGCCAAGCGGCCGCGCGGCAACCTGATCGCGCCGCGGCTGATGGCGGCGGCCTATGGCAAGGTGCTCGACCGCATGGAGGCGGTCGGCTGGAAACCGCCGCGCGCGCGCATCCGCGTGTCGAAGGTAGGGCTGCTCTGGACGGTGCTGCGGCTGAGCCTCGCCCGGTGAGTTTCGCGCGCGCGACGGTGGCGGGTGCGGGGCTCGCCGGATTGTCGGCGGCAGTCGTTCTAGCCAAGGCCGGCGTGGCGGTGGACGTGCGCGATTCGGCCGCGCAGGCCGGCGGGCGTTGCCGATCCTATCACGATCGCCAGCTCGGGCTGACGATCGACAATGGCAATCATCTCGTCCTCTCCGGCAATCCCGCCGTTGCGCGGTTCCGGTCCACGATCGGTGCGGCGGCGCCGCTCGCGGGACCGCCCCATGCCGATTACGCCTTCTGCCATCTCGGGACCGGCGAGCGCTGGACGGTGCGGATCAACGATGGGCCGCTGCCCTGGTGGATCGGGGCGAAGCGCCGCCGCGTGCCGGGCAGCCGCATCGCCGACTATCTGCCGCTCGCGCGCCTGTTGCAGGGCGGCGACGTGCGGATCGATTCGCGAATCCCGACGGCGGGGCCGGTGTGGACGAAGCTGCTCGAGCCCGTGCTGCTCGCAGCCCTCAACACCGCGCCCGCGGAGAGTTCGGCGGCGCTGGCCGGTGCGGTGCTGCGCGAGACCGTGGCGAAGGGCGGCCGGGCGATGCGCCCGCGGATCGCCGAACCCACGCTCGCCGCCGCCTTCGTCGATCCCGCGATCGCCTGGCTTGCCGACCAAGGCGCGCCCGTGACGCTCGGGCGTCGGCTTCGCGCGCTGGCGTTCGAGAACGACCGGGTCGTCGCGCTCGACTGGGGCGACGGGCCCGAACCGGTCGCGGCCGACACGGCGGTGGTGCTGGCGCTTCCCGCCTGGGTCGCGGCGGACCTCGTGCCCGGCTTGACCGTGCCGACCGAACACCGCGCGATCGTCAATGGCCATTTCGCCTTTCCGGCCCCCGTCGGTGCATCGACGATGCTGGGGCTGCTTGGCGGCACCGCGGAATGGGTGTTCGCCTTTCCCGATCGGCTGTCGGTAACGGTCAGCGCGGCCGACCATCTGGTGGACCGCGACCGCGAGGATCTGGCCCGCGCCTTCTGGGCCGATATCGGCGCCGCGCTCGGGATCGACGCGCCGATGCCGCGCTGGCAGGTGGTGAAGGAAAAGCGCGCCACCTTCGCCGCGACGCCGGAGCAGGATGCGTTGCGCCCGCCGGCCCGCACACGCTGGCGCAACCTGTTCCTGGCGGGCGACTGGACCCGCACGGGCCTGCCGTCGACGATCGAGGGCGCGATCCGGTCGGGCGAAACCGCGGCGGCGCTGGCGATGACGTGCGCATCGCTGTAACGCTTGCGTGATGCACGGAACGCTTACCTCCCTCCCCGCGATCGATCAGGCGGTGGACCGCGCCGCCGCCGCACTGGCCGCCGCGCAGCAGGACGACGGCCATTGGGTGTTCGAACTCGAGGCGGACGCCACCATCCCGGCCGAATATATCCTGCTGCGCCATTATCTCGGCGAGCCGGTGGATGCGGGGCTCGAGGCCAAGATCGGCCGCTATCTGCGGCGGCTTCAGTCCGCCGAACATCAGGGCTGGTCGCTGTTCCATGCCGGCGCGTTCGACGTCAGTGCCAGCGTGAAGGCCTATTATGCGCTGAAGATGATCGGCGATCCCGCGGATGCGCCGCACATGGCCGCGGCGCGCGGCGCGATCCTGGCGGCGGGGGGCGCCGCGGCGGCGAACGTGTTCACGCGCATCCAGCTCGCGCTGTTCGGCGCGGGGCCGTGGGAAACGGTTCCGACGATGCCGCCCGAACTGATCCTGGCGCCGCGCTGGTTTCCGATCACGCTGGCCCGGATGTCCTATTGGGCGCGCACCGTCGTCGTGCCGCTGCTCGTTCTGGCCGCGCTGAAGCCCAAGGCGCGCAACGCCCGCGGCATCCTGGTGGACGAACTCTATACCGGCGACGCGGTTGAGCCCGCGAGCAAGGCGGACACCACGCCGCTATGGACACTGGGCTTCACCGCGCTCGATCGCGCGCTGAAACGCGGCTACCGGCTCTGGCCCAGGCGCTTGCGCCAGCGGGCGATCGACGCGTGCGTGGCGTTCGTCGTGGAGCGGCTGAACGGCGTCGACGGGCTGGGGGCGATCTATCCGGCGATGGCGAACAGCGTGATGATGTTCGACTGCCTCGGCTACCCCGCCGATCATCCGCACCGGGCGACGGCGCGCGAGTCGCTCGAACGGCTGCTCGTCGTCGGCGAGGACGAGGCCTATTGCCAGCCCTGCGTCTCTCCGGTGTGGGACACCGCACTTGCCGCGCACGCGATGATGGAGGCGGGCGAAACCGATCGTGCGGACGCGGCGCTCGATTGGCTCCGCCCGCGCCAGGTGCTGGACGTGAAGGGCGACTGGGCGGATGTCCGCCCCGACGTGCGCCCCGGCGGCTGGGCGTTCCAATATGCGAACGACCACTATCCCGATCTGGACGACACCGCCGTCGTGGTGATGGCGATGGACCGCGGCCGCGGCCGCATCGGGCCGGCGAACGATGTGGCGATCGAACGCGGGGTGGAATGGACGGTCGGTCTGCAATCGCGCAACGGCGGCTGGGGCGCGTTCGATGCGGACAACACGCACGATTATCTGAACAACCTGCCCTTTGCCGATCACGGCGCGCTGCTCGACCCGCCTACCGCCGACGTCACCGCGCGCTGCGTCTCGATGCTGGCGCAGATGGGCGAGCGCGATTCGCCGAGGATGAAGGCGGCGCTGGGCTATCTGGCGCGCGAGCAGATGACGGACGGCAGTTGGTTCGGGCGCTGGGGCGTCAATTATATCTACGGCACCTGGTCGGTGCTCTGCGCGCTGAACGCCGCCGGTATGACCGACGCGGACCCGATGGTGGCGAACGCCGCCGCATGGCTCAAGGCGATCCAGAACCCGGATGGCGGCTGGGGCGAGGATTGCGAGAGCTATGCGCTCGATTACGCCGGCTATCGCCCCGCCCCCTCGACCGCATCGCAAACCGCCTGGGCGCTGCTCGCGCTGATGGCGGCGGGCGGGGTGGATGACGAGGCGGTGGCGCGCGGCATCGGCTGGCTGCAGGCGCATCAGGCTGCGGACGGCCTATGGGGACAGGAACATTATACCGGCGGCGGTTTCCCGCGCGTCTTCTACCTGCGCTATCACGGCTATCCCAAATATTTCCCGCTCTGGGCGATGGCGCGCTACCGCAATCTGAAGCGCGCCAATGCGCGCGTCGTGGAGTATGGCATGTGAGCGGCCATGTCGTCGTCGCGACCGGGTTCAACCGCGAAGTGGCGTGCGTGGCGCCGCTCGCCGGGATCGTGGCGGTCGCGGGCGGTGGCGATCCCGTGGGGCTGCGCGGCCGGATCGAGGCGGCCGCCGCCGGCGCTGCGGGGATCGTCAGCTTCGGAATGACGGGCGCGCTGGCCGACGGGCTGGCGATCGGCGATTGGGTGGTGGCGGACCGATTGTGGGGCGCAACCGAGCTCGCCTGCGATCCCGCGTGGACTCACGCGCTCGCTGCGGCCCTGCCCGGCGCGCGGATCGGCGGCTTCTATGCCGATGGGCGGATGATCGACATGATTTCGGAAAAGCTGGCGTTGGGGGAACGCCACGGCGCGCTTGCGGTCGATATGGAAAGCCATGTCGCGGCCGCGGTGGCTGAGGCGCGCGGACTGCCGTTCGCGATCGTGCGCTGCGTGTCGGACGGCGCGCGCCACCTGCTGCCGCATGCGATCACCGTCAGCATGCGGCCCGATGGCGGGGTGGACGGCAAGGCGATGCTGCGGTCAGTGGCGGCGCGCCCCGGCCAGATCGCCGACATCGCCCGCACCAGCGCGGGCTTCGCCAAGGCGATGCGCGAACTGAAGCGCGGCGTGGTCCGGATCGGCCCGCGCATGGCGCTTCCGGGTTAGACGCACCGCCGAAGTTGGCGAAGGTTGCGCCTGACCGGGTAGCGCCCGCGGCCCTCAGGCGGCGCGCTGGGTCCGCTTGAAGCCCTCGGGATCGGCCGCCTTGATCCGGGCCAGTTCCTGCTCGACATGGCTCGAATGGACGTCCGCGGCGGGCCGTGCGTGCGACAGGTCGATGTCGGGCGCCATCGGTCCTTCGGTCCGCACGCCCTTGCGACCGATGGCGAACATCTTGAGCGGATGGCGGATCGAATCGGTCGCTGCGGTGCCCTCGAACCCGCAATGGACCATGCAGTTCGAGCATTTCTCGTACCGCCCGACGCCGTACTGATCCCAATCCGTGCCCTCCATCAGCTCGGCGAAGCTCTCCACATAGCCTTCGCCGACGAGATAGCAGGGCTTCTGCCAGCCGAAGACGGTGCGCAGCGGCATCGACCAGGGCGTGCATTCATAGGTCTGGTTGCCGGCCAGGAAATCGAGGAACAGCGGCGAATTGGTGAAGGTCCACGCCTTGCCGCCGTCGCCGCGCTTGAACACGTCGCGGAAGAAATTCTTGGTGCGTTCGCGCGTCAGGAAATGCTCCTGATCGGCGGCGCGCTCGTAGGAATAGCCGGGCGAGATCGTGATCTCGACGCCCAGCCGCTCCATCTCGTCGAAGAAGCTTGCGAGCCGCGCCGGGTCGGCACCATCGAACACGGTGCAGTTCACCTGAACGCGGAAACCCTTGGCCTTGGCCAGCAGGATCGCCTCGTGCGCGGCGTCATAGGTGCCGTCCTGATCGACGGCATGGTCGTGCATGCCCTTGTCGCCATCGAGGTGGATCGACCAGGTGAAATAGTTCGACGGCGTATATTGGTCGATCTTCTTCTTCATCAGCAGCGCGTTCGTGCACAGGATTACGAACTTCTTCTTTGCGATATAGCCCTCGACGATCTTGGGCATGTCGCGGTGCAGCAGCGGCTCGCCGCCGGCGATCGAGACGGCGGGCGCACCGCAATCGTCGATCGCGTCCATGCATTGCTGCACCGACAGGCGCTGGTTGAGGATGGCATCCGGATAGTCGATCTTGCCGCAGCCGGGGCATGCCAGATTGCAGCGCAGCAGCGGCTCCAGCATCAGCACCAGCGGATATTTGCCGCCCTTGATATGCTGTTTGAGCGTATAGGCGCCGATACGCGCGAGCTGCGAAAGGGGAAGGCTCATGGCGGTGTTCCTATTGCGCCGCAGCGGCGACGGGAGCCTTGCGGTCGCGCAGCTCGGGGGGCAGGCTGAATTCGATGTTTTCCTCGACGCCGTCGAGCTGCGACACCGTGACCGGGCGCAGCCGGCGAAGCGCGGCGATGACGCTGTCGACCAGCTCGTCGGGTGCCGAGGCGCCGGCGGTGATGCCAACCGCGGCGACTCCGTCCAGCCACGCCGGATCGAGCCCCTCGCCATCGTCGATCAGATAGCTCGGCACGCCCATCTCGACGCCGATCTCGCGCAGGCGACTCGAATTGGAGCTGGTCTGCGAACCCACCACGATCAGGAGATCGGAGACTCGCGCCAGATCGCGCACCGCGCTCTGCCGGTTCTGCGTGGCATAGCAGATCTCCGACACGTCGGGGCCCATCACGTCGTCGAACCGCGTCTCCAGCGCCTCGATCACGGTGCGCGTGTCGTCCACCGACAATGTCGTCTGCGTGACATAGGCGATCGGCGTGGTCGTCGCGATCGGCAGCGCGGCGACGTCCGCAGGCGTGGAGACGAGGTGCATCGGCGCATCGATCTGGCCCATCGTGCCGATCACCTCGGCATGGCCCTCATGCCCGATCAGCACCAGCGTGCGGCCGGACTTCGCATAGCGGCGGCCCTGCACATGCACCTTGGTGACGAGCGGACAGGTGGCGTCGAGCGTGGGCAGCTCGCGCAGTTTGGCCTCTTCCTGCACGCTGCGCGCCACGCCGTGCGCGCTGAAGATCGTCATCGCGCCGGCCGGGATCTCGGTCAGATCCTCGACGAAGATCGCGCCCTTGCGCTTCAGCTTGTCGACGACGTGGCGATTGTGGACGATCTCGTGGCGCACATAGACGGGCGCCGAATAGCGTTCGAGCGCACGCTCCACGATGTCGATCGCGCGGACCACGCCCGCGCAGAAACCGCGCGGCTGGGCCAGGATCACCTTGAGAGGCTCCTGCTCGCTGGTCTGGATGGCGTTCACCATGTCTCCGTGGCTGGGCGGGTCGGGGCTGGGCGGGTCGGGCAGCGTCCGCCCATGTTGCAGTGCGATTACTCTTTTCAAGGCAGCGACGAAAGTCGAAAGATTTTCATGGGCGCACCCAAGCGCCGCTAGGCCCCACGCTGGACCTGCCCCGGCGAGGAGAGTAAGCGGCCGGCCATCCCGTATCAGGAGCCGTTTTCCATGCGATCCTCGCTCGTTCTGCTCGCCGCCCCGTTCGCGCTCGTGGCCGCCCCGGCGCTGGCCCAGGCGACCGATCCCGCGGCCGCGCCGGTCAAGGCGCTCGACGACGGTCTGCTGGCCATCATGAAGGCGGGTAAGGCCGCCGGCATGCGCGGTCGCATCGCGCAGATCGCGCCGGTGGTGGACCGCAGCTTCGACCTGCCGCTGACGACCCGGCTGGCGATCGGCAGCGCGTGGACGGGGATCGCGCCCGCCGACCAGGTCGCCCTGGTGGCCGCGGTGCGCCGGCTGACGCTGGCGCAATATGCGAGCAACTTCGACGGCTATTCGGGCCAGAGCTTCACGATCGACCCGAAGGTCGAGGCGCGCGGCGGCGACCGGCTGGTCAAGACCACGCTGTCGAGCAAATCGGGCCCGGTCTCGCTTTCCTATCGGTTGCGCGACGGCGGCCAGGGTTGGCGGATCATCGACGTATTCTACCGCAATGCGATCAGCCAGCTCGCCACCCGTCGCGCTGACTTCGCGAGCGTGCTGGCGAGCGGCGGCGCCAAGGCGCTGGTGGCGCATCTGAACGACCTGTCGGCGAAGGTCGGCGGTTGATCCTGGCGCTCGCCCCGGTCGCGGGGCTGGTCGCCGCGGCATCGATGGGCGTGCCGGCCGGAACGTCGCCCGTGATTCGGGTGGAGAACCCGGCGCCGCCCCCCCTGCCCGCCGCCGCGACCGTGGCGCCCGATCCCGAGCCCGCGGCCACACCCGCCGCCGCGGCCCGCCATGCGCCGGGAGATCCGCTCGAACGGCTCAACCGCCGCGTGTTCCGCGGGCATGAGCGGTTCGACCGCGCGGTCTTCCGCCCCGCCGCGATCGGCTACACGCACATCCTGCCGAGGCCGCTGCGCACCGCGCTGCGCAACTTCTTCAGCAATCTGGGCGAGCCGGTGATCGCGCTCAACTTCCTGCTGCAGCGCAAACCTGGCAAGGCGATCGAGACGCTGGGGCGCTTCGCCGTGAACACCACGCTGGGCCTTGCCGGCACCGTCGATCTCGCCAAATCGCCGGGCGTGCGCCTGCCACACCGGCCGAACGGCTTTGCCGACACGCTCGGCTTCTATGGCGTGAAGCCCGGCCCCTATTTCTTCCTGCCGCTGTTCGGGCCGACGACGCTGCGCGATTTCCTCGGCGGCCAGGGCGACGGGCTGATCCTGCCGATCGCGATCGGCGAACCGTTCGACCGGATCGACTATCAAGTGGTCAAGGGGGTCACGACGGGCCTCGACACCCGCGCCGAGGCCGATGACGATCTGAAGGCGCTGAATGCGGGTGCGGTCGATCGCTACGCCACGCTGCGCTCGGTCTATCTGCAGAACCGCGCGGGCGAGATCGCGCATCTGAAGGGCACGCGCACTGCCGCGGCCCCGCCCGCCCCCGAATTGGGCGAGCCGCTGGCGGACCCGGCCGGCACGCACACCCCGCCGCCGAAACCGGACTCCGGCGCGTCCCAATTGAGCGACCCGCTCGCCGATCCCGCCAGCACGCAAGCGCCGCCTTCACCAAAGCTCGAATCGGGAGCGCCCGAACTGAGCGATCCGCTGACCGACCCGGCGGCGCCCAAGCTATAGAGTTTGAGGACGTCCCTCGCTCCGTTCGCCCTGAGCTTGTCGAACGGCCTGTTCCGGACGCGAAGACTCAGTCGCAGCGGGCGTGCTTCGACAGGCTCAGCATGAACGGTGCAAGGACAAATCAGCGACGCTGACGCTTCGTCCGCACGGGCCCCAGTAGCGCGGGCTCGAACACCAGCGCACACACCAAAGTCCAGGCGAGCGAGATCATCAGGATCTTGCCCATGCTCGCGGTGCCGGGATGGTCGGATAGCCACAGGCTGCCGAACGCGGTGCCCGTCGCCAGCGCACTGAACAGCACCGCACGCGCCAGCGCCGATTGCAGCAGATTCGTCGCGCCGCCGCGCCAGGCCATCACGAAATAGATGTGGAACGCCACGCCGACGCCGAACAGCAGCGGAAAGGCGATGATGTTGGCGAAGTTGATCGGCTGACCGATCACCACGCAGGTGCCGAGCGTCAGAAAGATCGACAGGATCACCGGGGCGAGCGTGAACAGCACCTCGCGCAGGTCGCGCAGCACCAGCCACAGGAACAGGCTGACGAGCAGGAACGCGATCGCCCCCGCCTGCACGAACGCGCCCGCAATGGTGAACGCCGCCGCCTGGGTGGCGACCGGCAGTCCCGATGCGGCGGGCGTCACCGCCAGCACGGCATCGCGGAACCGGTGGATGGTGGCATTGTCGTTGGCATCGCCGCTCGGGTTCGCCTGCACGCGCTCGCGGCCATCCGGCGCCACCCAGTCGCGGACGATCTCGGCGGGCAGCGTCGCGCGCGTCACCGGCTGCGCCTGCAGCGACGCGCGCACCGAATCAAGCATCACCGCCAGCGGCTGCGACAGCATCGCGTCGATCGCCGCGCGCGTCGCCGGCGGCGCCGCAGCGGTGCGCGCGAACGCCTCGGCCAGCCGCCGCGCATCCACCGCCCCCCGCCCGGTGCCCTGCCCCGCCGCCCGACGCAGGCGCAGCGCCGTCGTGTTCAGCGCCGCCACCAGCGCGCCGTCGTCCGCCGGCGGGGCCAGGTCGAACGGGTTGAGCGTCAGGTCGAGCAGCGTCGAGGCATCCTCGATCGCGGCCAGCTTGGGCGGCTGATCGTCGGGCACGAAGCTGTCGAGATCGATCACGCGCGCGACCGCGGGCAGCGCCGCCAGCCGCCGGGCGATCGCCTGCGCGGCGGTATGATCAGGGGCGAGCACGTCGATCGTATTGGGCGTGCGATCGGGATCGCGCGTCAGGTCGGCCAGCGTGCGCATGGCCGGGCTGGCCGGTGAGCGCAGATGCAGTGGATTGAAATCGAACGTCACTAACGGCAACAGCGCGATCGACACCGCGGTCGACACGCCGAATGCCCATAGCACGCCGCGCCGTCGCCGCGCGAGAAACGCGTCCACCGGCGCCAGCGCGGCGAAACCCACCTCCCGAACGGGCGCCGCGGGCCGCAGCAGGACGATCAGCGCGGGCAGCAAAGTGACCGCGAGCGCCAGCGCGATCACCATGCCCAACCCGGCGATCACGCCCAGTTCGGCGATCCCGACATAGGCGGTGGGTAGGAACGCGCCGAAGCCCAGGAACACCGCACCCGCCGCCAGCAACAGCGGCGCGCCGAGCGCGGCGCCCGCGGCCCGCAGCGCATCGGGCACCGCGAGCCCGTCATTGCGCTCGGCGTTGAAGCGCACCGCGATCTGGATGCCGAAATCGACCCCCAGCCCGACGAACAGCGGGATGAACGCGACCGAGATGAGGTTCAGCCGCCCCACCGCCATCAGCCCGGTCGCGGTGGTGACGACCAGCCCGACGACGATCGTCAGCAGGATCGCCGCCACGAGCCGCAGCGACCGCGTGGCGAACCACAAGGTCACCAGCATGGCCCCGAGCATCACCGCGCCGACGAAGCCGATATTCTCCGCGAGCGTGCCGAACTCCTCGTCCGACAGCGCGAGATCCCCCGTGAGCGCCACGCGGACGCCGTGCGCGGCGTCGAGTTCCAGCGATGACGCCGCGCGCGCGATCGCCGCGCGCGTCGGCTCGCCCGGCTGCAACGATTCGAAATCGGGCACCGGCTGTACCAGCACCAGCCGCCGCGTCGGCGCGGCGAGCGATCCGCCGCCACCGGCGAACAGCCTCTGCCACGAGAAGAACGCCGGGCGCCCCGCCCGCCGGGCGTCGATCGCATCCGCCATCGCGCGCATCGGCGCGTCGACCCGGTCGAGCGTCGCGTCGCCGCGTTCCACCCCGTCGAGCACGCTGCCGAAGGCGGTGGTGACGCCGTGGAGCGTCGGATCGGCGGCAAGCGGCCCCAGCAGCGGCTGTGCGGCGACGAGCGCGGCAGTGGCCGCGCGGACCGACGCGACGCTGCCGAACAACAGCCCCTCGCGCGCAAAAAACGCGCCGCCATCGGGTCGCTGGACGCGGCGGATATGCGCCGGATCGGTCGCGAGTTGGGCGGCGAGGCGCGCGGCGCCGTCCTCCGCCACCTCGGGCGTGCGGCCGTCGATCACCAGCACCAGCACGTCGCTGCGCTGCGGAAAGGCCGCGTCCATCGCCGCCGCCTGCCGCCGCCACTCGACCTTGGGCGAGATCAGCGCATCGGTATCGGTGGTCATCGCGAAATGGCCTGCCGCGTACAGCCCCGCCAGCGCGAGGAGGACAAGGCCCGCGATCAGCGTCCACAACGGGCGGCGGATGCTGGCGGAAACCGCGGCCGGGACGAGCCCGGACAGAAACGCCCGCATCGCCTCAGCCCGGCCCGGACGCGCCGATGAAATAGCGCAGGTTCAGCATGGTCGTCTGGGCCGGCCCGGCAAAGTCGAACTTCGCGTCCGCCCATTGCGGGGCGCGCGGCGGAAACAGCACGATCTTCGCATCGTTCGAAAAGCCGACGCCTTCCTTAGGCAGCCCCAGGAAGTTGCGATCGACCTTGTCGTTGCGATTTTCGTCGTGATAGGCCTGGATGGCATAGCGGCCGGGTGCCACGCCGTGGACGACCACGACAGTCGTTCCCGCCACCGCCGGCGCCGCGCCGCTATAGGGGCAGCCGTCCTTCAGGAAGCGCGCCTCGGGGCAGATATCGACATGGACGCGGCCGTTCGCGTTGCGGACATTGCCGACGCGCACCGTTAGCGTGCCCTCGGGCGCGGGCGCCGCGGCGGTCGCCAGCAGCGCCGCCACCGCGATCAGCGCCTTCACGCCGATTGCTCGGCCATCGCACCCGAATTGTGGCGCAGGGCCTTGAGGACGGTGGCGACGATGGCGTCGGCGTCGAGGCCGGCCTGGGCATATTGCTTGTCGGGGGCGTCCTGGTCCTGGAAGGCGTCGGGCAGGCGCAGCGTCCGGAGCTTCAGCCCGGCGTCGATCAGCCCCTCGTCCGAGGCGAGCGTCAGCACATGCGCGCCGAAGCCGCCCACCGCATTCTCCTCGATCGTCAGCGCCACCTCGTGGCTGGTCAGCAGACGGCGGATCAGCGCGACGTCCAGCGGCTTGGCGAAGCGCAGA
>NZ_JALNUO010000029.1:0-18884 GCF_026540835.1 Sphingomonas sp. GC_Shp_6
CAGAGTGCCGGCGGGCGGAGCTTGCCGGCACCGAAAGGGTGCTCGGATGTGCAATCGATACAGGCTGACCGCGAAGCAGGCGGAGATCGCCGCGACATTCGGCATCCGCCCGCCTTACGAGCCCGACGAGACGTATCCGGTCCCCGACATCTTTCCGACGGGCAAGAAGACGCCGTTCTACGGCCAAGTGGTCATCCAGGACGGCGCCGACCGGAAGATCGAGCGGATGGAGTGGGGTGTACCGACGCAGGTGCCGAGCAAGCGCGATCCAGCGGTCAAGCTCACCAAGTACGTGACCAACGTGCGCAATCTCAATTCGAGCTTCTGGCGGTCGATGCTGACAACGCCGACGCGCCGTTGCCTGGTGCCGGTGACGGCGTTCTCCGAGTTCGGGATCGCGCCTGGCGAGGACGGAAAGAAGCCGCTGCACTGGTTCGACGTGCCTAGCCGCCCGATTTTTGCCTTTGCCGGAATCTGGCGCCCGACCGAGCGCGGGAATGCCTATGGGTTCTTGACCACCGAGCCGAATGCGATCGTCGCGCCGATCCATCCAAAGGCGATGCCGGTGGTCCTTCACGACGACGACTATGATCGCTGGCTATCGGCACCATGGGACGATCTGAAGGGGCTCGTCGCCCCCTATCCTTCCCAGTTGATGCGGCTCTGCTGACACGCCCATGATCCGCGTAATTCAGCTGCCGCAGTTGCGGTTTCATGCGCTCCGCCGGTGCGCGCGCCAGGCGTCGTTCCAGTCGTCATGATCCTCGGGCACGCGGCTGATGAGCTCGCGCCCGTTCGCTGTCAGGTGATCGCGTGCCTTTTCCAGCAGTCGGTCGGCCGCGCGGCCTCGGTCACCGTAAACGATCACCCGGCGGACCTTCTCCGGGATCGCGACGAAGGCTAGCCGTTCGACACCGCCCAGCGCCCATGTCGGCGTCCCGAACCATTCAGTCGCCGATCGGGCGTCCTCGATCCCTTCGGCAAGGCCCAGCTCGTCGGTCGCAGGCGCAAGACGGATCGCTGCTGTGCCGAGCAGTCCGAGCGCAACCTTCGGCTTTGGGATGGGCTTGCGCAGCACATCGACAGGATCGAGGAAGGTCCGCTGGACGGCAACCAGTCCGAGGTCGTTTTCGACTGCGGCGATCATCGCGGGCATTACGCGTCTGTCGGCACCGGAGCCGAATATGGTCGCCGGGTTGAAGCGCAAAGCCTTGGGATAGGGCGCGGAGAGGCCGCGGGCGACGAGATAGGCTTCGGCGAGCGTGCCCGCGACCGGCACGCTGGCATTCCAGAGACGCAGGGCGAGCGCGCCCATGTCGCGCTTTGGTTTTCCCTCCGGCATTGCCACCGCAGAACGGTCATGGAGCTTTTGGCGCTGAAGCGCCTTCAGCACCTCGAGCGCTGTACAGCCGGCAAAACAGTGGAAGAGGATCGCCGAATCGCCGAGGCGGACGGACAGGCTGGGTGAGCCATCGTCATGGGCCGGGCAGCGGCATTCGCCGCGAGTGCCGCGCCACACCCCGCCGAGCTGTTCGACGATGTTCTTGGCTCGGATTTCGGCATCGAGCGGTAGTCTCGTCATCGGCCACGTCCTGTGAAGTTGGTCGGTTTCGGTCACTTTTGGCCTCCGGTAAATATCACCGAAGGCACAGGCGGCATCCTCCACTCTGGATGGTCGGCAGGAGCCGGTCGGCCGCGCGCTGCGCGATAATCTCTTGCGTCCGGGTGGCGACCCAAGCGAGGATCGTCACCCGACCGGGCCCAGACTGCTACGCGGGCTGGACCGCAACGCGGCGGATTTGAACCGCGCCGCCAACCCGCTCCCGCCCCCAATCAGCTATGCTCGGCTTCGGCCTTGGTCAGGATCGAGAAGGTGTCGGCAATCAGCTCGGTGCGGTAGGAAACCTCGTTGCCTTCGCCGTGGTTGCTCTCGCGGACCCGGCCGGTGACATGCACCAGATCACCCTTCCCGGCTGCTTCGACTTGGGGTCCGACATTGGAGAAGCACACGACGCTGTTCCACAGCGTGTCGGTCTTCCAGTCGTCGCCGTCGCGGCGGTTATAATTGGCGGCGACGCTCACATAGGTGACCTTCTCGCGCGCCGTGATTTTGCCGATGCGACCGATGATCCGGAACTCGGCAATATTCTGTGGCATGATTCCTCCTTCGTTGATGTTCGGATCGGATCCGGCGCGCCCGTGCGAGCATAGTCGCGCTCCTCTTGGCGGTGCGCAAAGTGGTAGCGCGCCACATTCTCGGGCGTCGCGTATGTGTCGTAGGCCTTCGTCCAGTCGCGCCGGATGGCCTGCTGCGCCGTCCGAAGTGGCAAGCGGCGCTCGCAAACCAATCGCCACAGGACATAGGCCAAGGCATTCTTGTCGGCCGCGTTCGCCTGGCCGCGCCGGGGCTGGAGCCATAGATCACGCAGGTCGAGCGGCGCACCGCCAAGCGAGATCGGGATCAGATGATCGAGTTCGTCATCGGCGAAGGACTCGCCTGGATGCTGCGCGTCCATCAATCGCCGTTTGACGGGCGCGGTAACCGCGAAGGCGGGGCGGACCGATCGTGCATAGCCGGGTCGGCAGATCGTCGTGCCGATGTTCGCCTGAGTGATAGAGGGATCGACGGCCCCTGGCGTATCGCGGGGCGGCAGGATGCCGGTTCGGTCCACCCGCAAGAAGGGATTGCGGAGCGCCGTCGATAGGCCGGCAACGGCATCGCAGAAGTCATGGGTCGCGGCGACGCTGCAGGCCGAAACCTCACCGCGCCTCCCAGCCCGCTTGTCGTCAAACGGCCCATACCAGAAGCCGATGGCGATCAAGAGCGCCAACCCGCCCGATATAGCTTGCAGCTTCAAGAGCGCATGGCCCGTATATCCACCCTCGTCCCAGTCACCTCGAAACCACTCGACAACTGAATCAGCTAGGTGCTGGCCTAGCCGACAATTACCTAAAGCCGTTTGAAACACATCTCGTGCGGTCATCGTGCAATACCGCGTCTTTAGTCGCAATAGATTACCCCGGATCACTCCATAATCGCGGCTGGATCGCTCCAGAGGTGTTGTTGTTTGCCTGCTGCTTCAGGTTTAACCTTTTGATGTCGACTTCCTGTAGTCGCTGACATCTGCTTTGGTTCAATTCAGCATTGGTGCATTGATGTGCTTCCGGCGAGTATCGTAGCGAAGGCAATTCAACTCTGTGCCGCCGGGCTAGCCGGGGCCGGAACGCCATCTCCCGCGTCGCTCGCAGTCTCCGTTCGTTCGGGCGCGGTCCTCGCTAGGCAGCCGGGCAACGCAGCTGACGCAGAGGCGACGGTGCGTGATCTCATCGCGTTGGGCGCAGACTTCGAGGCGGGGCCGCTTGGGATCCGCGGCCGTGATTTCGCGACTTACGGTATAACGCCGGCAACGGTTTTTGATGCCTGCGCGCTCTCTCATATCGACGACGACCAGTCTTCTATCGGCTTCGTGGGCGCGCCCTCGATGTCGAACGTCGCAGCCCTCGTTCGTCGCGCCTTTGGCTCGCGGATCACCGATACGATCCGCCCAATGAACGCCAGCTTCGGCGCGCGGTATAGCTGGCACAAGTTCGGCCAGGCGGTCGATTTCGTTCCCGCAGGCGGCGTCCACGCGATCGACCGCGAGCAGATCCGGGCCCTCATGGCACAAAGCGGTATCCGCATCATCGAGCTGCTCGGGCCGGGGGATCGCGGTCAAGCGAACCACTGGCATGTCGCGTTCGCGCGACCCGGGCAGGTCATCGACCGGACCCGACCGATCGAAGGCGACGAGGACTGGATCATTACCGTCGCACAAGGCGACGCGCCGCCCCCGCCGACGCCCGCCGGAGTTGAGGCGGCCCCCGCACCGACCGCGCCGGCCTCGACCCTCGCCCTTGCCGCCAATGCACCGGCGAAGTGGGACGTGTTCGCAACCGAAGAGTGGCGCGCAGCGCATGGAGGTGGCTCATGATCCGATTTTTGATGACCAAGCTGGGCGGCACTACTGGCGCCATCGCGCTGTGCGTGGCCGGCGTCGTGGCGGTCGCGGCCCCACAACCCGCCTACGCGTCGGATTGGGGGTGTCAGGTGGTCCTCTGCCTCGCGACACCCGGTTCGCCGACGAAATATGTCGAGTGCGTCCCGCCGATCACGAAACTCTGGAACGCGCTCGCTATCGGCGGCTCGTTCCCGACCTGCACAGGGGTCGGCGTCAAAATGAAAAAGGCCAAGTACGGCTACGACCTGACCGTGACGCGGACCGATGGCGGAACGTCGCGGTACGCGCTCGATACCCGCTACCAGACGGTGACGCAGCAATGATCCACGCCATCGCCGCGATCACGATGCTTGCGCAGCAATGCGCATCTGAGATCGCGACCGAGGCGGTTGTTCCCCTCGTCGTGACCGAAAGCGGCGGCGACGATCTGGCGATCAATATCAACAAGGGGCCGCGTGTCCGCGCCGCGTCGATCGCCGACGGCGCCGCGCTGGTGCGTCGGTACATGGCGGCCGGCTATACGGTCGATGTCGGGTTGGCTCAGGTGAACTCCGCCAATTTCGCGCGATTGGGTGTCACCGTCGAGCAGGCCTTCGACCCTTGTACGAACCTGCGGCTCGCATCCTCGATGCTGCGGGCGGGATATGGCCTCGCGATCCAGCATTATACGGGGCTGGACGCGATCTCGGCGACCTATTCGCTCTACAACACCGGCACGCTGACGCGCGGTTTCCGCAATGGTTATGTCGGTCGCGTTTGGTCGGCCGCGAGCGGCATGGGGACGATCCAGACACCCCCGCCCATTCCGGGCTCGGCGTCGGCGTCGGCGCCGACCGCTACGCCCGCCTCGGCAAAGCAAGGGATCGCCGAAGCTAGCTGGGTGGTGGGGCAGATCGATTCCAGCGCGGTTCAGGTCTTCAAATGAGCGCGGATAACAGCGTTGCGCGGGGCGGCCTCGACGCGCAGACGCAAGCCGAACAGGCTGCGTTCCAGATCCCGCCTGAGCTGGCGACACGGTATCAGGTCCGGATCATCGAGCCGTCCGACGGCAGCGAGCGCCGCGTCGGCATGTTCCTGCCGACAGATCGTGAGAATCCGTCGATCGAGATTGCCGGCGATCGCATCATTGCTCGAAACGAGGATCCCGACACCGTCTCGGCCCTGGTCACGATCGCCAAGCACAATGGCTGGGCGGGGATCGACGTCGAAGGTTCGCCTGAGTTTCGTCAGGCCGTGTGGACGGCGGCGTCGCGCGAAGGCCTGACCGTGCGCGGTTATGAGCCGAGCTTCGACGAACAGGCGCGAATGGAAGAGCTACGTCGCGCCGATGCTGCACGACGCGACCGTGAGGTGGCGGAGACGCCGGCGCCGACTGTCGAACCCGTCGCTCCGACGGCGGCTGTCGGGGCGACGGAGGCGACAGTCCTCGCGCCGTCGGCCGACGCGGAGAGGAACGGCGCGCCTCAGCCGTTGCCAAGCGGAAGCAGCACCGAATTGTCCGACGCAGACAAGCGCCTCCTGTTGACGGTGAGCGTCCACACGCAGGATCGCAAGGCGCTCTACGCGGCCGACAGCGAGGACATGGACCCCTTGCGGAGGGAGGTTCAGGCCGAACGTATCGATCTGAACAGGGATGCGCTGAACGGGGCGCTGGAGCGGGCCTTGGAAAGCCCGACGTTGGTCAGCGCCTTCTCAAGGTCCGGTTATGAACCCGACGGTCTGCGCCAGATGGCGCGCGACGGCGCGTGGGACGGCGAGGTCGCCGATGCGATCTACATCGTCCGGTCCGGGCTCAACCGGCACGAAGTCGCCCGCGAAGCCGGTGCGAACGTGCCGCTCCGCGGCGCGCTCGCCGCCACGCCCGAAGACCGCCTGGCCGGCGAAGCGACGGCTGCGCCAGAGCGACAGCCCGAACAGGAACCCCATATCGTTCGGGAAGAGCGCCTTCATCAGGCCGCGCCTGAGCGACGTCACGAAAATGACGAACTGGCCGATCTGTTCCTTCATGGCGGGGCGGAGCGTATTGCCGCCGAGCCGCGGCTCGCCAACGCGCTAGAGGCGCAGGCGGCGATGGATCAGCACCTTGGTGCGGCGTTCGATGGCGACGCGGAACGGATGACGTCCGCGAGCTTGGAGAGCCGCCACATGATCTCGGACGTGCTGCGGCGCGGCCTGGATGTTTCGGTCCGCGAGCCGACGCCTGTTCGGCAGGTCGAGCCGATCCGCCCCACCCACGATCTCGAGAGGTAAACCCCAAGCCATGGAGACACGTATGAAGTTCACTCAAGGCATGGGCCGGATGTTGTCCGACGCCCGCGCCCGGCAGGTCATCGGCTTTGTCGGTGCGCTCGCCCTCATTTCGATCGCGCAGCCGGCCTTTGCCGATGGAACCGCGATCGAAGGTGGCCTCAACACCATCAAGACGTGGATGACCACCGTCGCGTCGGTGGTCGGCGTCATCGCCGTCATGGCGGTCGGCTATGCCAAGCTGACCGGTCGGATGGACTGGGGAAAAGCGGTCACGGTGCTGATCGGCATCGGTATCATCTTTTCGGCCACGACGATCGTCGGCTGGATGAGCAGCTCGGGTGGCTGACCTGGAGAGGCTCGCCGAGGATAAGGTGTTCCTCGCCCTGACCAGGCCGTCGGTGTTCATGGGATTGCCGCTCGAGGCGATCCTGCCGATCATCATGGTCTGCATGGTGATCTGGGGGGTGTTCCATAATCCGTTCTACCCCCTGGCCTTGTTCGGAGCGCTCTACTTCCCGGCACGCATGATCTGTCACTACGACTTCAACGCGTTCCGGCTGTGGGGCCTGTGGTTCCAGACCGGCTTCCTATCCAAGAACCGCAAGTTCTGGGGCGGCGGGAGCTACTCTCCCGTTCGCCTCGCCAAAGGCGTGAAGCGGAAGCATTTCGGCAATGACTGATTCCAGGCTGAAGCATAAGAAGATCGCTGTCCGCGAGACGGATGACATCAAGTTCATTCCCTACACGCGGCACGTCGACGACACGCTGGTTGCGCTCGAGGACGGCTCGCTCATGCGCATGTACCGCGTCGATGGGCGGCCGTTCGAGACCAGCGACGTCAACGACCTCAACACCTGGCATAACAAGCTCAACATCGCGTGGCGCTCGATCGGTGACGATCGCGTTGCGCTGTGGACCCATCTCGTGCGGACAGCCACAGACCCTGTTCTTGGCGGCGACTTCCACTCCGACTTCGCGCGAACCTTGCAGGAGAAATACGCCGACACGCTGAAGGAGAAGGTCCTCTACCACAACGAGTTCTACGTCACGATCATCGTCCGGCCGTCGAGCATGGCCGGCGAGCAAGTGACGCGGCTTTTCTCCAGGCGAAAAGCGAACGCCGAGATCGACGATCGCGCGCTCACGATCATGGCGGACAAGTGCCGCGACTTCGAAACGCTGCTTGCTGATGTCGTTCCGGAGCCGCTCTCGATGTATGAGCACAACGGTATTCTATTTTCACGACCGATGGAGGTGCTTCACTTCATCCTGACCGGCGACCGCATCCGCGTGCCGCTGCTCGACGGCAGGCTGGGCCAAGCCCTGTATGCCTCACGCGTGGTGTTCGGTCGCGAGGCGGCCGAGATCCGGCTTCCGCACAAGTCGCATTTCCTCGGAATGTTCGGCGTGCGCGAGTATGTCGCCAGCACGCGGACCGGTCAGTTCAACAGCCTGCTCACGCTCGACTTCCCGTTCGTGCTGACCCAGAGTTTCGCGCCGTTGGTGAAGTCGGTCGCGAGCGAGCGGTTCACCAAAAAATACAAGCAAATGGTCTCCTCGGACGATGCCGGCGTCAGCCAGGCGGAGGAACTGCTCGACGGCGTCGACGATCTCATGGCGAACCGCTTCGCCATGGGCGAGCATCACCTCTCGATCGCGGTAATCGACGAGAACCCGAAGCGGCTGCTGGAACGCTTGTCGATCGCACGATCGGCAGCGGCCGATACAGGCATGGTGATGGCGCGCGAGGACGTCGCGCTGGAGGCCGCCTTCTGGGCGCAGCTTCCCGGTAATTTCAGGATGCGCGCGCGCCCCGCGGTCATTAACACGCGCAATTTCGCAGGCTTGAGCCCGTTTTACACCTTCCCGGCAGGCCGCAAGTCGGGAAATCACTGGGGCGAGGCGGTAACGCTGCTCAAGACGCGCGCGGGCTCGTCCTTCTGGTTCAATTTTCACCGTGCCGACATCGGCCACACGCTCATCATCGGGCCAACCGGTGGCGGCAAGACGGTGCTGCAGAACTTCCTGCAAGCGCAGCTCGAAAAGACCGGCGCGAAACAGGTGTTCTTCGACAAGGACCGCGGTGCCGAGATCTTCGTCCGCGCGTGTGGCGGCACCTACTTGGCGCTGCGCGACGGCGAGCCCACCGGCTTCGCGCCGTTGAAGGGTCTGACACCGTCGCCGCACGACATTGCGTTTCTGCGGCAGTTCATCCGTGTCCTGGTACGCCGGGAAAACCGCCCGCTCAGCGTCGCCGAAGAGCGACTGATCGACGAGGGTATCGAGGCTGTGATGCGACTGCCGGCGCCGTCGCGCTCGTTCAGCGCGTTGCGCGAGATGCTGGGCTACGCCGATGCGGAGGGCATTGGTGCGCGGCTGGAGCGCTGGTGTCTGGGCGGCCCGCTCGGCTGGGCTTTCGATGGTCCGCAGGACGAGGTGTCGATGTCGGCGCGGTTCATCGGCTTCGACATGACGGACTTCCTGGAGAACCCTGAGATCCGCACTCCGACGATGTTGTACCTCTTCCACCGCGTCGACGAGCTGCTGGACGGGCAGCGTGTCGTGGTCGACGTCGACGAGTTCTGGAAGGCGCTTCAGGACGAAGCCTTTCGGGCGTTCGCGCAGGATGGTCTCAAGACCTTCCGTAAGCGCAACGCCTTCATGGTATTTGGCACGCAGTCCCCGGCCGATGCGCTGCGCTCGCCGATCGCGCACTCGATCACCGAGCAGACCGCGACCAAGATCTTGCTTCCAAACTCGGACGCCAAGCGATCGGATTATTGCGACGGGCTCGGCCTGACGGATGCGGAGTATCGGCTGATCCGTGAAGACCTGACGCCGGAGAGCCGGACCTTTCTGGTCAAGCAAGGGCATACCTCGATCGTTGCGAAGCTCGATCTCGGCGGGATGCCCAATGAGCTGAAAGTGCTTTCTGGCCGCGAGGAAACGCTTGTCGCCATGGAGGAGGCCATTGCCCTGGCGGGCAACGATCCTGCGGCGTGGCTGCCGCATTTCTATGCCAACCAAAGGAGAAGCTGACATGTCGCTCAAGCGCATCATCATGGTTGCAGCCGCGCCGGTCGCGATCGTCGCGTTTACGTCGCCGGCCGCTGCACAGGGCATCCCTGTGTTCGACACCTCTACCTATGTGCAAGCGCTCGCCCAGGTCCAGAACACGATCAAAATGATCCAGCAGGGCGAGCAGCAGATCCAGACGGCGACGACAACGCTCAGCTCGCTTCAGAAGCTGAGCAACGTCAACGCGCTCGCCCCGCAATTGCTCAACGCGCAGGTGCGCAACATCCTGCCCAACACGACGATCGACGCCTCGACGTTGCTCAGTGGCGACCTGTCGAAGATTGGTTCGCTCGGTTCGCTCGCATCGAGCATCCAGTCTCGTTACGCGCTGCCGGCAACGTCGTCCTCCGACGCAGACCTAGCCTACAACCAGGCGCTCAAGGATGCGACCAGCTCATCGGCCGCCACGGCCGCGCTGGGCGAGAATACGCTCAGCATCGCCCAGACCCGGATGCAAGGCTTCGACCAGCTCCGCGAGCAACTGTCGTATGCCAAAGATCCCAAGGACGTGATGGACCTCCAAGCCCGGATCTCGGTCGAACAGGCACAGCTTCAAAACGATATGCTCAAGATGCAGGCGATCCAGATGGCGCAGGCCGGTCAGGCGAACATGCAGATCAGCGCAGCGCAAGTGGCGGCCGGTCGCGATGAAGCAGCATTCTTCAGTGCCAACACGATCAGGAAGTGATCATGCGCAAGATACTATCCCTCTGCTCGTTGCTCGTCGTCTGCGGATGCCAACAGAACGTCGTAGTGCCTACCGCCAAGGAGCTGATCGCCAGTCCTCAACTCCTCTCGCAGTGGCAGGCGAAGTGCGATGCGGGGGAGTACAGCCATCTCCCTGCGGATCAGAAGGCCAAGATGTGCGCGACGACCGGAGACGCGACCATCTCGGTCGCCCAGACCAAGGCCGGCAACGAAGAGGCGGACTTCTTCAAACAGAACACGATCCGCAAGAAGTAGATTTAATCGCTGCGCTTTGATCGCCGAAGATCGGAACCTCATCCAATGGCTGCCGGCCCACCCAACATCATGACGCTGTTCACGACGATGTATTCGTATGTGGAGACCGCCATAGCGACCTCGGTTGCGAGCTTCGGGGCGGGGCTCGTCAGTTTCGTTGCAGCGCCTTTGGCCCTGGCGGCGATCATCTACTTCCTTCTTCTCGGCTTTGCCGTGCTACGAGGGGCTATCCAGGCTCCACTTCGCGAGCTGGTTTTCCAAGCCGGCAAGGTCGGGTTCGCCCTCGCAGCTGCCAGTGCCGTTGGCTATTCGGCGTTGGTGGTGAACGTGGTCACCAACTTGCCGAGCGAAATCATCGCGGCTGGATCGGGCACGCCCGTCACCAACCCGGGCACCACCTTCGATACCTATGTCGCCGATACCGGCAAGCTCTCGGAAAAGTTGGTCAATGCGAACCTGAAAGTTCAGTCGCAAGAGCAAAAGGGCATCACTGACTTTCGGACGCCCGTGATCCAGCTCAGCGCCACGCTGATCACCTATCTGTGCGTCGCCGTCCTCTACATCTTCGCGTTTATGTCGGCGTCGATCGGCTTTTGCATCGTCATTTTCGCCAAACTGTCGGTTGCGATCTGCGTCGCGCTCGCACCGCTCGCGCTGGCGTGTCTGCTTTTCAACTCCTCCCGCTGGCTGTTCGACGGGTGGCTGAAGCAGACCGTCAATTTCATCCTGCTGATGGTCGTCATGGCGATCATGACGAAGTTCATCACCGGCCTCCAGGAAGCCGCGATGGACGGCATCATGGGATCGATCCCCGAAGACGGCTCGTCCTTCGTCATGGCGCAGAACGGCTACATCGTTCTGAAAGCCGCCGTGATGCTCGTCGCGACGATCGCCTGTGCGGCGATCTACATCGTCGGCACGATCTTCTTCTTTCAATCGCCGGCCATCGCCGCGGGTATCTCGGGGGGTGCGTCCTCTGGCGGCCATGGCTTCCTGCAGACCGGGGCAAACATGTTGACCAATCGGCTCATGTTCCGGCGCGCGACGCAGGCGAACCGTCCCTCCACAGGAGGAAGCGGCACTGGCGGCTCGGCCTCTCGGTCTAATTAGGCCGGCTGCCAGTCCAGACCATGAAACACGGAACACCGCAGGCGCGGGACCTTACGAACGGAGACGGTATGAAAAGGCTGACCATCGTGGCGATCGGCACGCTTGTGCTTGGCGGCTGCACCGGGACCCATATCAAGCCCGTCTCGGTGTGCGACGGCAAACACCGGCGTCCCGCCAACCTCTACGGGTCGATCCTGCCAAGCTTGCCGGTGCCACTGCCGGCGTCACAGCAGGGCGCAGGGCAGTCGATGGTGGTTCCTCCATCACGCGAGCCCGCACCGCCCCCTACGCCCGGTGCCGGAGGTCCGCCTGCCGCCCCAATCGGACCTGGGGCCATGAATATCCCGCGATCGGCGCCACGCACGTCCGCGCAGGACGTCGCGCCGACCTACTCCTCCTGCTGAAGGGATCGACGCCATGGGCGCGGTGAAGGCCGAAGATAAAGAGAAATACTACGAGACATCGAGGACGTGGGAATATGACCGTATGCGTGCGGCGATCCAGTCCAAGCGGCTCGCCTGGGGCGTTGCGGCGGCTGCGTGCACGCTCGCTGTGGCGTCAGTTGCGGCAGTCGCGATGCTCAGCCCGCTGAAGACCGTCGAGCCCTATGTCATCAGGGTCGACAAGAGCTCGGGCGAGACGCAGGTCGTGACCGCGCTCAAGGGGCCGCAGCCGCGCACCTATGAGGATGCGGTCAACCGCTACTTCATCTCGCAATATGTGCGGTTGCGCGAAGGCTGGCTCAACGATGCCGCGCGCGAGAACGCCTATACGGTCATGCTTACCAGCGATTCCGCCGAGAGCGCTCGTTACCTCAACAGCGTTCAGGCCAACAACAAGAACGCTCCGTCCAACATCTATGGCGACAAGGGCTTCGTCTCGATCTCGATAAGAACGATCAGTTTCCTCAGTCCTACCGTGGCGCAGGTCCGCTTCACGAAGATCATCACCTTCGGGCAGAACACGCCGATCGCGCAGAATTGGAACGCGATCATGACCTTCAGATACACGACGGCGCCGGAGCATGAGAAGGATCGGAATATCAATCCGCTCGGCTTCCAGGTCGTGAATTATCGTTCTGACCCGGAGGCGTGACATGAGCGATCAGCCAAATACGTCGGACAATGGCGACCGTGTTGCCGTCCCCTTCATGCCCGCGCTCCGCAAAGAGCTGGGTCTGCGCCTGTCACCGCCGACGACGGCGTTGGTGCTGACGGAGGATGGCGCCAGGAACCGCTTCTGGCGCGGGGTCGGGGCGGTGTGGCTCCGCCTCGTCGCGTTCTCGGTTCTGGGTGCCGCGGCAGTCACGCTCGCGCCACAGCCTGCGTTCGCGTCGGAGACCCCCGTCCCTGGGGCCAAGGACGCTCGCGTTCGCAACGTCAACTACGATCCAGATCAGGTGGTGACGATCGTCGGCAGTTTCCGGCACGCGATCGAGATCCAGTTCGGGCCCGGCGAAACGGTCACGCAGGCCGCCTTGGGCGATACCGTCTCCTGGCAGATCGCGCCCGTTGGAAACATCGTCTTTCTCAAACCCCGCGAGAGGGCTGGAGGAACCAACCTGATCGTCGTCACCAACGCGGGCGGCGTGTCGCGCACCTATCATTTCAACCTCGCACTAGGGACGGGCGCCACGATGTACGGCGTACGATTCCGCTATCCGCGCGAGGAACGGGCGATGGCGGCGTTGCAGGTGCAGCTTGCCCAGGTCCAGGCCGCCAAGGCGATCGAGACGACCATCACCATCGCCGCGCTCGACCATGCCGTGATCGAGGGCACCCGGAATATGAGTTATACCGTGCAGGGCGACGTCGCGCTGCAACCCACCGAGGTCTCCGACAACGGCGAGTTCACCGTGCTGCGCTATCCGGGCCACGCCGACATTCCCTCGATCTTCGCGGTCGACGTCGACGGGACCGAGACGATCGTCCCCTACGATGTTCGCGAGGATTTCGTCGTGATCCATGCGGTCTACCGTCAGTTGCGCCTCCGGCGCGGGGCGACGGTGCTGTGCATCTACAACGAGGCGCCGCTGCGCAACGATCGCGGCGATCGAACGGGCACCGTCTCCAATGTCGTCGAACGCAAAGTGAAGGGGCAGTAACATGGTCGGGACCGTGATTGACCGCGGGGGCGATGTCGCTGCCGACACCGTTGCTCCAAGCGAGGTCGATAACCCGGTCGCGCGTAGCGGCGGGTGGGGCAACCTCGCCTTCATCGGTGCGGGGATCGGATTGCTCGGCGCCCTAAGCGGCATCGTGATAGGCTATGGTGCGTTTCACCAATCGGCCAGTACCGCGGCTGCCGCGCAGCCCGCGAAGGCCAGTGACCGTGCCGTGGACGACGTGATGGGATCGCCAAACGCCCAGCGAGCGGCGCTCGCGGGTCAACTCGGCCAGCCCGGCGCGGCGCAGACCGACATCTTCGGGCGGCCGATCGCCGCAGCGGCGGGGACGCAGGTCGCCGATGCCAACGGCAATCCGGTGCCGACAACGGGCGGGACAGCCTCCGCCACGGCGAACGGACAGCAATCTCCGGAGCAGCGACGTGCAGAGCAGGCGCGCGCCATGGCCGATGCGGCCCGGCGATCGCCGATCATGGCCTTTGGCAACACCGGGCTGGCCTCGACCGCTCTTCCCGCCTCCGCGCCCGGTGCGGACGCTCAACAGAGTACGGACCTCGAGGACCGGACGCGCGGCGCTGGACAATCCACCGTCGCGCGGCGGGGTCTCGGTGCCAGTGGTTTCGGAGCGCCGGGCGAAGACAATCCGGCCGAAGCGGGCAAGGGTTCGACCGACTTCAACGATCAGCTCGGCCATGCCGCGATCCAGACGGTCCGGGCAACGATGGTCGCGGACCGTAACCTTCTGCTGAGTGCGGGCACGGTCATCCCCTGCACGCTCCAAACGGCGATCAACTCGACGCAGGCCGGGTTCGTGTCCTGCGTCATCAACCACGATGTCTATTCCGAGAACGGTCGCATCGTCCTGCTCGACAAGGGGACCAAGGTCCTCGGGCAATATTCCGGCGGCATCACGCAGGGGCAAGCGCGCCTGTTCGTACTGTGGACGCGCGCCCTGACGCCGCGCGGCGTAGCGATCGACCTCGGGTCGCCGGCAGCGGATAGCCTTGGTCGGGCCGGGTTGCCAGGCGGCGTCGATACCCAGTTCTGGGCACGTTTCGGCGTTGGGCTCGTCATCTCGGTGCTGGAGGATGCCTCGCAAATCGCCGGTCGGGCGGTCGCCAATGAGGGGAGCAACACCACGCAAGTTCCCGGACAAACCGGGCAGACCGTCCTTCAGCAAACTATGAACATCAAACCGATCTTGAAGAAGAACCAGGGCGACACCGCGGCGATCTTCGTCGCCAAGGACTTCGATTTCCGCTCAGTCTATGATGTGGGATTGAGGCGTTAAGGCCGTGGCATCCAGTCCGACGTCGCTGATCTACGAGCATAATGCCGAGCCGATCCGACGGCACCTTCTGCGCGACGATGTGACCGAGCTGGTCATCAACGAGCCAGGGATGATCGGCCTCGAGACGCGTGGTGGCTGGGAATGGCATGAGGAGCCCGCACTCGACAATGCGGCCCTCATGACGCTGGCGAAGCTGATCGCGGGGCTGACCAAGCAGGACATCAACTCCGAATATCCGATATGCTCCTCGGTCCTGCCGGGCGGCGAGCGCGCACAGGTCGTCGTTCCCCCGGCGGTCGAGCAAGGCTTCATCTCGATCACGATCCGCAAAGCGTCCGGCGTGACGATGAACATCGACGATTTCGAGCGTGCCGGCCTGTTCAGCGAGGTGCGCGCGCACGGCCTGTACGAGGAGGTTGACCCCGATCTGCTGCGACTGCGCGAGGCGGGCGATTGGCGCGCCTTCTTCAAGCTGGCGGTCGAAGCCCGCAAGAACATCCTCATTTCCGGCGCGACGGGCTCCGGCAAGACGAGCTTCTCTAAGGGTCTCATCAAGCTGATCCCGGACTATGAGCGGATCCTGACGATCGAGGACACGCGCGAGCTCGTCGTACCCCAGCGCAACCACGTCCACATGATGTACGCCAAGGATGGGAAGAGCCTCCAGAAGGCGGGCGCCAAGGAGTTGCTGGAATCGGCGCTGCGGATGCGGCCCGATCGCATCCTTCTGCAGGAACTGCGGGACGGCACCGCCTTCTTCTACCTGCGCAACGTCAACAGCGGTCATCCCGGTTCGATCACCACGGTCCACGCCAATACGGCCGAGGGCGCGCTCGAGCAGCTGACGCTGCTGGTGAAGGAATCGGAAGGCGGCAACGATCTCGACCGCCACGACATCCGGGCGCTGCTGCGCTCGCTGGTCGATATCGTCGTGCAGATGCACCGCCTGCCACCCGGCGAGGGCCAGCCGGCGCGCTATCGCATGACCGAAGTATGGTTCGATCCGGCGAGCAAGCCGACCGACTGAAGGGGGTGCCGGCATGAACGGAAAATGGGTGCGAAGCGACGAAGGGTCGCAGCCGGGCGCGATCGCGTTCCTTGGCATCATCGGCCTGGCGCTGAGCGCCACGATCGGCGCCCTCGCCGTCCTGTGGCGTGCCCACCTCCTCAACGCGCATACGCCCTGGATTAAGGTGCCGGCCGCGCTGTGGGCGTTGAAGGGCTATCCGATCGTCTATCAGCCGTTCCTGATCGGCTTCGGGATCGGCCTCGTTCTGACGGTCATCACCATCCTCTCCACGCTGTTCAAACGGCAGAAGCTCCACGGCGAGGCGCGCTTCGCGCGAGTCGGCGAGGTTCGCAACGGCAAGATGCTCGCCTCGGCCGGCATCGTGCTGGGCAAGTTCGGCGGGAAGGTGATGCGCTTTGGCGGACCCGAGCATGTGATGCTGGAAGCCCCGACGCGCGCCGGCAAGGGGGTGGGCGTCATCATCCCGAACTTGCTCGACTGGCTCGATTCTCTCGTGGTGCTCGACATCAAGCAGGAGAATTACGACAACACCGCGGGGTATCGGCTGAAGGTGCTCGGGCAGCAGGTGCTGCTCTTCAACCCGCTCGATCCCACGGGTCGCACCGTGCGGTGGAACCCGCTGAGCTACATCAACCGGCATGATCCGGTGGAGGTCATCAACGAGCTTCAGAAGATCGCGGCAATGCTCTATCCCGATCCGCTCACGGGCGAGAAGTTCTGGGCCGAGGGCGCGCGAACCGCTTTTCTCGGCATCACCGCATATATCGCGGCAACCGTCGACGATGGGGAGGACGCCCTCCCCTTCACGCTCGGCGAGGTGTACCGCCAGTTCGCGGCCAGCGATGCCCAGCGGCGTTTCCCGAAGATCATCGCCGATCGTAAGAAGGCCGGGAAGCCCCTGTCGGAAGGGTGCGTATCGGCGATCAAGGATTATACCGGCTCGTCGGCGAACACATTTTCCGGATTGCGCCAGTCGGTTACGTCCAAGATCAACGGCTGGCTGAACCCATATGTCGATGCGGCGACCTCAGAGAGCGATTTCGATCTCAGTGACTTTCGGGACAAGCGGATCTCGCTCTATCTCGGCGTGTCGCCGGACGACCTAGAGCGGGTTGCGCCCATCTACGGCCTGCTCTTCCAGCAACTCATCGACCGCAACGTCCGCGAGCTGCCGAAGGGCGACAAGCATCAGATCAAGGTGCTGCTCGCCCTGGACGAGTTCGCGAGCCTCGGCAAATGCACCGTGCTCGCGAACGCCTTCAGCTATGTCGCCGGCTACGGGCTGCGGATGCTGCCGGCGTTCCAGTCGCTCGAACAGATCCAGGGCGTTTATGGGGACAAGGTGGCGGCCGACATCGAGCGAAACTGCGCGGTGCGGCTTGTTCTTCGTCCGGCCGGTTTGGCCGAGGCGAAGAAGATTTCGGACCAGCTCGGCAGCTACACGTTCAAGGCGCGGTCGCGCTCGATAGGAACGTGGGGCGGCGGCGGCGGCTCCACCTCGGACTCCGATCAGCGCCGGCCGCTGATGCTCCCTCAGGAAGTTGAGTTGCTGCCGGAGGACGATCTGATCGTTTTCCGGCGAGGCATGTACGCGACCTATGGAAAGAAGGTCCGTTACTATGCCGAGAAGAAGCTCTCGGCGCGGACCAAAATACCCGCCCCGGAGATGCCCCAGATCCGCGTCGACCCCGCCGTCGCTGCTAACAGCCTTCGGGTGATCGAGGCCACGCAGGCTCCCGCCGACGACGCCTCGTCGATGCGAAGCGCCGCGACACCCTCAGAACCTGCTGCTACCAACGGCGCTCGTGCAATGGGTCGGCGGGGATTGAATCAGGCCGCGATCAGCGCGGCTTTGGCCGTTCCGCCAAACGAGCGTGTCGCCAAACTCTTCGAAGGCGTCCTCATGGTGCGACGCAAAGCTGCGTAATTAATGAGAATGCCTTTTCGGCGATTCGCTAGCGGGAATCGTTTTTGGGAACGAGCGATTTGTCCCCAATGGCGTCAAATGGGACGAAGCAGTCGTTCGGGCAATCGGCCGGGAATGTCGGGTTTCGGATGAATCGGCCATTCGCGGGGCTTCCGAGATTTGCTCGGCATCGCGCCAGCCTGCACGGTAGCGACTCCGCGGGGCTTCGATCTCACGCCAAAATAACAGCCGCGGCTCCCCTAACGAAAAACCCCGCCTCCGAGGTTGTCGCGCACTTTCTCCATCCGACAGGGTATCTCGCGCAATAGTGCGAACCTAGAGCACGTGCGCCACCGCCCCACGCCGCAATTCTCCAGAATTTGCGGTGCTCTGCGTCGCCTATCATGTGTTTTCCGACACTGGCGGGGCTAGTCGGCGCTTAAAAACGGCAGGGCCGTTCACGCCCACACCCGGACGCTCGGGTTAGTAATTCGGAGTCCCGGTAGTAGTCATTCGTTCAGTGGGATTATGGGGAACTTTCCAGACATGAGTTGCAATCGGGGCGCTCGGGATTGGTAAAGCTGTCTAGTTACGGCCAATGGGCAAGCGCGGTAAAATGGATCGCAAAAGCGATTACGCTGATATAATCTGGCATCGGAGGTAAATGCGGAAATGGAAAGTAGCCGTCAGCTGGAGAGCATCGCCCTCGCAATTGCTCCAATGCTAGCGGCTTCTGTATCCGAAGTATGGATCGTGGCAGAAGTTCATGACGACTGGATACAGAGGCGCTACGATGTCGTGTGCAACGGTAAGCTTGTTGAGGGGGTGGAAGGTGAGAGAACCATGAACCGATCCGTCAATGATGCTCTATCCGCCCTAAGGCGTGACATGCTTAAAGAGAGTCAGGAAGATTGGCATCATTGCACCTATGTTTTGAGGTCTGACGGAATCTTCAAAATGGAGTTCGATCGTAGCAGACCGCCGAGCGTGTGAATGTAACGATAGATACTCCTGTAAAAGGAGGCAGCGCCACAGAATGTCGGCCATCGCCAGCACCTTCCCGAAAGCCGCCGTTCCGCTTTCCTGCCCAACCCGGACATTCCCGAAATTCGATCCAGACCGTGCGAAAACTC
>NZ_JALNUO010000003.1:0-369464 GCF_026540835.1 Sphingomonas sp. GC_Shp_6
GAACGACGCTCTGCCGCACTGGCGGAGTGGCAGGTCCTCGCAAGCTAGGCCGATGCGTACAAAGCGCGACGTGCATCGTGTGGAGACCGGTTCGCGTTAGACTGACAGCACCACGATGGCTTGCCGTAGCACGCGAGCGCCGTCTGCAATCATGGTGGGTGTCCGGTGGTTACATCGCTCGCGCATGAAGCTGTCCGCCTGAGTGCCTACACTCAGAAAAGCGCGGTTTTCTGCCGGTGAGGGTGGTGGACGCACTTGGGCTCGAACCAAGGACCCGCTGATTAAGAGTCAGCTGCTCTACCAACTGAGCTATGCGTCCACACCGTCTGCGCTGGCGGCCGTCGGGGCCGGCTGCGTTTCGGAAGCGCGCGGTTAGCATCATGGGGCGCGGATGCAAACCCTTTTTTGCCTACCAGCGGACCTGCTTGCGATTCTGGCGGTCGATCGACATCAGGATGCCCAGGCACAGCAGCACGGTCATCTGCGCCGAGCCGCCGTTGCTCACCAGCGGCAGCGGAATGCCCACCACGGGCGCCAGGCCCATCACCATCGCCAGATTGATCGCGACGTAGAAGAAGATCGTCGTGGCGAGCCCGGCGGCGGTCAGGCGGGCGAAGCGGCTCTGCGCGCGCTGGCCGACGTTGATGCCCCAGCGGATCACGAGCATGAACGCGAGGATCAGCCCGCATCCGCCGACCAGCCCCCATTCCTCGGCCATGGTCGCGAAGACGAAATCGGTGTGGCCCTCGGGCAGATATTGGAGGTGGCTCTGCGTGCCTTGCAGGAAGCCCTTGCCGAAGATGCCGCCCGAGCCGATCGCGATCTTCGACTGGGTGATGTGATAGCCGGTGCGTAGCGGATCGCTTTCCGGATCGAGGAAGATCAGGATGCGGTTGCGCTGATAATCGTGGAGGACGAAATTGACCGCGAGCGGCGCGGCGATCGCCAGCGCCGTCGCGCCGCCGACGAACAGGCGCAGGGGCACGCCGGCCAGGAACATCACCGTGGCGCCGCCGGCGCAGATCATCAGCGCGGTGCCGAGATCGGGCTGGAGCATCACGAGGGCCGCGGGCACGCCGATCAGCGCGGCGGCCGGCCACACGCCCGCGAAGCGCCGCGTCTCGGTGGCGGGCAGGATTTCGTAGAAGCGCGCGCAGGCGAGCACGATCGCTGGCTTCATCAGCTCGGAAGGCTGCAGGTTGACGATGCCGATGTTGATCCAGCGCTGGCTGCCGCCGCTGATCTTGCCGAGCAGCTCGACCCCGACGAGCGCCACGACGAGCAGGCCGTAGGCGGGCAGCGCGCCGTTCCGCCACACATTCTCGGGCACGCGCGACAACAGGATCGCGCCGCCGACGAACACCGCGAAGCGGATGCCCTGCGACAACGCCCAGGGGTGAAGCGATCCGCCCGCTGCGGAATAGAGCACGACCAGCCCGAAGCCGCCGATGGCGAGCACGAGCAGGATGACACCCCAGGGAAGCTGCGCCAGCGGCTCGGGAACGATCCGCGCGCGGCTCATGGTACGCGCTCGGTGCTGCCGTCCTCGGCGACGGTGTTGCCGGCCGGGCCGTCGTGCGCCAGCGCGGCCTGAGTGGCGTTCGCCTGGTCGGTCGCGGCTTCCACCGCGGGCGCGTCGCTCGGCACGACGGCGTCGGTCTTGGTGGCTTCCACCGCGGCGGTGGGCATGCGCGCCGCGCGATAGGCGGCGGCCTCGGCATCCATGCGCGTGCGGATGTCGCCGCCCCAGGTGGGTTCGGCCTCGGCCAGGCTCTTCATCGCGCGGTCGCGGTCGAACAGATAGGTCATGATGTCGCGGCCGATCTCGGGCGTGTCGAGGTTGCGAACGGTGTGCCCGCCATGTTCGAGCACGACCGCAGCGGCATAGCGCGGATTGTCGGCGGGCGCGAAGCAGACGAACAGCGCATGGTCGCGCAGCTTGAAGGGAAGCTGGCCGTTCTTGAGCACGCCGCCCGCGCGCTCCGCCATGGTGATGCGACGCACCTGCGCGGTGCCGGTCTTGGCGGCGATGCTGACGCCCGGCACCAGCAGCCGTGCCGCGCCGCCGGTGCCGCCCTGGTTGACCACGCCGTACATCGCGTCGCGGACGATCGCGAGATGCTCGGGCTGGACGGGAAGGGCGGGCATGCCGTGGTGGACGTGGTCGGCCAGGATGCTCGGCCGCAATGCGCGGCCCGAGGCGAGCCGGGCGGCCATCACCGCGAGTTGCAGCGGGTTGGCGAGCACATAACCCTGGCCGATCGAGGCGTTGAGCGAATCGGCGACCGTCCAGGGCGTCTTGTACTTGCGGCGCTTCCAGGCCGGATCGGGTACGGTGCCGTAACGCTGCGTGGTGAAGGGCAGCTCGAACTTCTCGCCCAGCCCGACCAGCCGGGCCATCGGCGCGATCCGGTCATAGCCCACGCGCCGCGCCATTTCGTAGAAATAGATGTCGCAGCTCTGCATCACCGCGTTCTTCATATCGAGCGCGCCGTGGCCGCTTTTCTTGTGGCAGTGGAAGATGCTGGTGCCGAGCCGCATCGCGCCGGTGCAGTTCACCCGGTCGTGCGGCGACACGCCCGCTTCGAGCAGCGCGAGCGCGTTCATCGGCTTGACGGTCGATCCCGGCGGATAAAGCCCCTGGGTCACCTTGTTCATCAAGGGGACGTGGTCGTTCTCGCTCAGCATCTGCCATTCGAGATGGCTGATCCCGTCCGAAAAGCTGTTCGGATCATAGGCCGGCATCGACACCATCGCGAGCATCTCGCCGGTGCGGCAGTCGAGCACGACCGCCGAGCCCGAATTGGTGCCGAGCCGGCGCGCGGCATAATCCTGCAGCCCGGCATCGATGGTGAGCCGCGCGGTCTTGCCCGGAATGTCGGGCCGGGTGGCGAGTTCGGCGACGAGACGCCCGCGCGCGGTTACCTCGAGCCGCTTGGCGCCCGCGGTGCCGCGCAATTGCGGCTCGAGCGCCTTTTCGAGCCCGTCCTTGCCGAGCTTGAAGCCGGGCGTGACGAGCAGCGGGTCGTGCGTCTTCTTATATTGTTCGGCGGTGGGCGTGCCGACGTAACCGGTCAGATGCGCGACCGCCGCGCCGCCGGGATAATGGCGCGCAAAGCCGCGGCTGGGAGCGACACCGGGCAATTCGGGCTGGCGCACGCTCACCGCGGCGAACCGCTCCCAATCGAGATTTTCAGCCACCTGCACGGGCTGGAATCCCGCGGCATTCTCCAGATCTATGCGGATACGCTCCACCTCGGCGGGGGGCAGCGCCAGCAACGTGCCGAGCAGCGCCAGCACGCGGTCCTTGTCCTCAAGCCGATCGGGGATGATGTCGACGCGGAAATCGGTGCGGTTGTTGGCGATCGGCACGCCGCTGCGATCGACGATCCAGCCGCGCCGGGGCGGCATCAGCGTCATGTTCACGCGGTTCTTCTCGGAGAGCAGGTTGTAGCGCCCGTTCTCCGCGATCGCGAGCCAGCCCATCCGCCCGGCGAGCGCCACGCCGACCGCCCCCTGCGCCGCGCCCAGCAGCCAGGCGCGGCGCGAGAAGCTATAGGCTTGCGACGCCTCGGTGACGACGCGTGGCGGCCGCCTCATGACGCATGGCCCCGCTTGCGGTCGATCCAGGCGACGAACCGTGCGGCGAGGGGGAACATCAGCACCGCCATCGCGATCTGCGCCAGGATCAATAGGTCGACATGCGCGCCGATCGGCACCGCGATCAGCCGCCCCATGACGATGCAGAAGGCCAGCGCGCCGCTCGCGATCAGCCAGTCCTGCCAGAAGTCGCGGAACACCAGCCGTGCCTCGACCAGATCGATGAAGAGGAAACACAGCGACCACAAAAGCACCGAACTGCCCAGCGGCTGGCCGCTGGCCAGATCGTCGAACAGCCCCAACGGTGCTGCGGCCCAGCGCCGCAGCGCGAAGCGGGCGAGCAGCCGCCAGGCGAGCAGCATGAGCAATCCGAGCGGCGGCAGCAGCGGGATCGTCGCGATTACGGGCACGATCGTGACGAGCGATGCCGCCATCACGCTCGCCCAGGGCAGCGCCCGCGCACGGCCCGGCGGCAGGACGGGCGCGAAATCGGCGTGGTCGATGTCGTTCACTTGGGCGCACCGGCGGGCTTGATCGGCGAGACGGGCGGCGGCAACGGCAGGAAGGCGCGTTCGACGATCGCGAAATCGAACGTGTCGGGCGTGGCGAAGGTATGCGCTCGCACGGTGTCGCTGCCGCGTTCGAGGATCCGCGCGACGGGGATGCCGGGCGGATAGATCCCGCCGACGCCCGACGAGACGAACAGGTCGCCCCGCTGGAAATGCACGTTGGTGCTCTCGACCGAACGGATGTCGACCAGGCCGTCGCCGCGCCCCGCCGCGATCGCGGGCAGGCCGTCGCGCGTGCGGCGGACGGGTACGATGCTTTCGGGATCGCTCAGCAGCAGCACGCGGGCGGCATTGGGGCCGGTTTCGAGAACGCGGCCGATCAGCCCGTCGGGTCCACGCACCGGCATGCCGGGCAACACGCCCGACCAGCGCCCGGCGTTCAGCAAGGCGAAGCGGCGGCCGCTTTGCGGCGTGGAGCTGACGAGCCGCGCGGCCACCACCACGTCCTCGGTCCGATCGCGCAGCGTCAGCAGGGCGCGCAACCGGCGGTTGTCATAGGCGATCGTCCGCGCGCGCAGCAGCAGCGCGCGATTGCGGTCCCGCTCGCCGCGAAGCACGCGGTTTTCCTGCTCGACGAAGAAATAATGGCTGACGATGTCGGGCACCGCGCCGATCCCGCGCGTGGCCGTCGCCAGCCCCGTGGACACCGGCGTCGTCAGGCTCGCCAGCGCCATGCGCAGCGCGGAAAATGCGGGGGGATTGAAGGTCGACAGGGCGAGCAAGGCCGCGCCCACCACCGCGCCCGCGACGGCAAGCACATAGCCCAGGAACACACCATATTGCCGCCGCCTGGAAAATCCCGTGCGACGGTCGCGGGTGGGCGCCATGCGCCGTCCCCCCTTCCCGGAATCAGCCGTTCATCAACACGCCGCGGAACATCGGATCCTCGAGCGCGCGCCCCGTGCCGAGCGCGACGCAGATGAGGGGATCCTCGGCCACCGTCACCGGCAGGCCGGTCTCGTCGCGCAGCACCTCGTCCAGCCCCTCGAGCAGCGCACCGCCGCCGGTCAGCACGATGCCCTGATCGACGATGTCCGCCGCCAGTTCGGGCGCGGTGTTCTCGAGCGCCACGCGCACGCCCTCGACGATCGTTGCGACCGGCTCGCTCAACGCCTCGGCGATTTGCGCCTGGCTGATCTGGATCTCCTTGGGCACGCCGTTCACCAGATCGCGACCCTTCACGAAGATGATCTTGCCGACCCCGTCCGCGGGCGGGCGGGCGATGCCGACCTCCTGCTTGATCCGCTCGGCGGTGGCTTCGCCGATCAGCAGATTGTGGTTGCGGCGGACATAGCTGACGATCGCTTCGTCCATCTTGTCGCCGCCGACGCGCACGCTGGTGGTGTAGGCGAGCCCGCGAAGGCTCAGCACCGCGACTTCGGTGGTGCCGCCGCCGATATCGACCACCATGCTGCCGATCGGCTCGGTCACGGGCATGTCGGCGCCGATCGCGGCGGCCATCGGCTCCTCGATCAGCCACACGCTCGACGCGCCGGCGTTCGACGCCGCGTCGCGGATCGCGCGGCGCTCCACCTTGGTGGAGCCCGACGGCACGCAGACCACGATCTCGGGCCAGCGCGCGAACTTGCGGGGGCCGTGCACCTTCATGATGAAGTGCTTGATCATCTGCTCGGCGACGTCGATGTCGGCGATCACGCCGTCACGCAGCGGGCGGATCGCCTCGATGTTGCCCGGCGTCTTGCCCATCATCAGCTTGGCGTCGTCGCCGACCGCCTTCACCCGCTTGACGCCGTTGATCGTCTCGACGGCCACCACCGACGGCTCGTTGAGCACGATGCCGCGGCCGCGCACATAGACGACCGTGTTCGCAGTGCCGAGATCGATCGCCATATCGTGCGACATGAATTTGAAGAAGCGCGAGAAGAAGGACATGCGGCCGGAGTCTCTCGTTTTGCCGCCGGGTTTGCAGGCCCGGATACGGCGCGTCGCCAATCATCTTGCGCGGCCCGCCGCCGGCCCCTCGGGACGACGCCAAGGGTACGACGGCTATATGCGTTTGCGGGTCGCGGGATGCCGTCGCTTGGTCTAGACGTTCACCCATGTCAATACGGCGTCTCCCCGAGCAGTTGGTCAATCGCATCGCCGCCGGTGAAGTGGTGGAAAGGCCCGCCAGCGCGTTGAAGGAGCTGGTCGAGAACGCGATCGATTCCGGCGCCACGCGAATCGCCGTGGTGCTGGCGGAAGGCGGCCTCGCGCGGATCGAGGTGGCCGACGACGGCTGCGGCATGAGCCCGCCCGACATCGCGCTCGCCCTGGAACGCCACGCGACCAGCAAGCTGCCCGAGAGCCTGTTGGTGGAGGGCGCGATCGAAGCGGTTGTCACGCTCGGCTTCCGCGGCGAGGCGCTGCCCTCGATCGCCAGCGTCGCCACGCTGACCATCGAAAGCCGGGTGCGCGGCGCCGAGGGCTGGGCGCGCAGCGTCGACAACGGACAGGTGGTGCGCGAGGGGCCGGCCGCGCTGCCCCCCGGCACGCGCGTCGTGGTCGAGGGGCTGTTCGCGCGGGTGCCCGCGCGGCGCAAGTTCCTGCGCTCGGCGCGCGCCGAATATGCCGCCAGCCTCGACGTGGTGAAGCGGCTCGCGATGGCGCGGCCCGATCTGGGCTTCTCGGTCGAGCATGACGGTCGCCGCGTTCTGTCGGTCGCACCCGCCGAGGATCGCCCGGCGCGCGTGGCGGCGCTCACCGATCGCGAGCTGGCCGACAATGCGGTGACGATCGATCTGGAGCGCGACGGCCATGTGCTGGGTGGCGTGGCCGGGCTGCCGACATTCCACCGCGGCGTTGCGGATCACCAATATCTCTTCGTCAACGGCCGCCCCGTGAAGGACCGGCTGCTGATCGGCGCGATCCGCGGCGCCTATGCCGAGATGATGCCGCGCGACCGGCATGCGGTGGTCGCGCTGTTCCTCGACGTGCCGCCCGACGCGGTGGACGTGAACGTCCACCCCGCCAAGACCGAGGTGCGCTTCCGCGATCCGGCGATGGTGCGCGGGATGATCGTCTCGGGGTTGCGCCGCGCGCTCGACGCGAACGGCTTTCGCAGCGTTCAGCGCACCGATGCGGATGCGCTTGCGATGTGGCGGCCAGAGCCCGTCGTGCCCGGCGGATGGGCGCCGCCGCCGGCGGGCGGCACCGGGCTGCTCGATCGGGTGCACGAACCGCGCGCCACCTTCATGGCGCCGCCGCCGCTGGCGCGCGCCGAGCCCGCCTGGGCGCCGCCGCCGGCCACTGCCAGCTTCCCGCTCGGCGTCGCGCGCGGTCAGGTCGCCAAGACCTATATCGTCGCGGAGGCCGAGGACGGCCTCGTGCTGGTCGACCAGCATGCCGCGCACGAACGGCTGGTGCTCGAACGGATGCGGGCGAGCCTGGCGGGTGGTCGCGTCGCGTCGCAGGCGCTGCTGTTGCCCGAGGTGGTGGAGCTGGACGAACCCGCCTGCGACCGGCTGGAGGCGCGCGCCGGCGAACTCGCCGAATTCGGGCTGGAGATCGAACGCTTCGGCCCGCGCGCGATGCTGGTGCGCGCGACGCCCGCTCTGCTCGGCAACGGCGACCCGCGCGGGCTGGTGGTCGATCTGGCGGACGAACTCGCCGCCTATGACGAGGCGCTGTCGCTGCGCGAACGGCTCGATGCGGTGGCCGGAACGATGGCGTGCCACGGATCAGTGCGCGCGGGGCGCATCCTGTCGGTCGCCGAAATGAACGCGCTGCTCCGCGAGATGGAGGCGACGCCGCATTCGGGCCAGTGCAACCATGGCCGCCCCACCTGGGTGAAACTCGCGCACGGCGATATCGAGCGGCTGTTCGGGCGGCGATGAGGCCGACGACGGATGCTGGACACAAACCGCCCTGGACCGAGGACCGACGGCTGCGATAACGCAGTTCAAGCCGATCGAGCTGACCTGACCGGCTCGACCGCCCCGCCGCCCGCATGGGTCCGCGCGCTCGTGCTGCTTCTGGCGTCGGCCGCACTCGCGGCGGTGCTGGAGCTGGCCGGTCTGCCCGCCGGGCTGTTGCTCGGGCCGATGGTGGTGGGCATCGTGCTGGGGGTGCGGGGGTGGGCCGTCGCGATCCCCGACCTTGCGTTTCGCGCGGCGCAGGCGCTGGTCGGGTGCCTGATCGCGGGCGCGATCGATGCCGGGATCGTGCGGGACGTCGCCGCGCATGGCTGGCTGTTCGCGGGCACGACCTCGGCGACGCTGGCGGCGAGCGTGGCGATCGGGTGGCTGGGCGCGCGCTGGCAGGTCCTCCCGGGCACGGTCGCGATCTGGGGATCGATGCCGGGTGCCGCCACCGCGATGGTGCTGATGGCGCGCAGCTTCGGCGCCGATCCCCGGCTCGTCGCGGTGATGACCTATAGCCGGGTGGTGTGCGTTGCCGCGATCGCCTCGCTGCTGGCGGCCATGGTGAGCGGCCATCATGGCGGCGCCCACGGCGGTGCGGTGCCCTGGTTCCCGGCGATCGATCCGCTGCGCTTCGGCGTGACGCTGGCGGTGGCGGGCGTCGGCGCGGCGCTCGGCACGTGGCTGCGCATCCCCGCAGGCGCACTGCTGGGGCCGATCCTGCTCGGCGCTGGGCTGTCGATCGCGGGGCTGGTACGATTCGAGCTGCCGGGCTGGTTGCTCGCCATCGCCTATGCCGTGGTCGGCTGGCGGATCGGGCTGGGCTTCACGCGCGAGATCGTCGCCGCGGCGGCACGCGCGCTGCCGCGGATCCTGGCCTCCATCGCGGTGCTGATCCTGTTCTGCGGCGGCTTGGCGCTTTTGCTGGCGAAGCTGGCGCATGTCGATCCGGTCACCGCCTATCTGGCGACGAGCCCTGGCGGCATGGACTCGGTGGCGATCATCGCCGCCTCCACGCCCGTCGACGTGCCGTTCGTGATGGCGCTGCAACTGCTCCGCTTCGTTGCGGTGCTGCTGGTGGGGCCGGTCCTCGCCCGGCTTCTCGCGCGGCGCCACGGCGGCGATCGATGAGCGACGATAGGGCAGCAGGTGATCGGCTTCCGTCATTCGCGGAAAATTCACCGTCCCTGAACAATCGTTCATCTTGGAACCCGCCCACGACCACGATCGTAGACGGAATGGCGTTCGCAGCCGCGGACGGTTTCGAGAAGGATGCCGAATGGCCACCACGTTGCCCCCGTCCACCGCGCGGACCGGCCGTCACCCGCTCCATGCGGCGCTGGCGCAATTCCCCTTCGTCTGCTTCACCGCGGCTTTGGTCACCGACATCGCCTATATGAACACCGCGTCGATGCAGTGGGAGACGATGTCCGTGTGGCTCATCACCGGTGGCCTCGTCGTGGCGGCGTTCGCTGTGCTGGCGGGGATCGTGGATGCCTTCGCGAGCCGCGGCATGCGCCGCGCGCGTTCGGGCTGGCTCCACGCGATCGGCACGATCGTCGCGCTGGTGCTCGCGATCGTGAACGCCTTCGTCCACAGCCGCGACGGCTATACCTCGGTGGTGCCGACCGGGCTGACGCTTTCGATCCTCGTCGTCGCGATCCTCGCGATCAGCAACTGGTGGGGCGCCGAATTCAGCGTGCGCCAAACCGTGGGAGACCGGCGTTGAGCATGATCCGCACCCTGCTCGCCACCGCCGGCCTCGCCGCCGCGCTGGCGGCCTGCAGCGACAAGCCGGCCGATCCCTCCACCCAGATCGGCGCGAACCCGCAACTGCCCGCGCCGCACCAGTATCTTGTGCCGCCGATGCACGTGGCGAAGGCCAAGCCCTGGACGAACGGCGACAAACCCGTCGTGTCGGCGGACCTCAAGATCGAGGCGCTCGCCACCGGCTTCGAACATCCGCGAACCGTCTATGCGCTGCCCGATGGCGACGTGCTGGTGGTGGAGAGCAGCGGTCCGCCTGCGCCGATCAACCGCCCCAAGGATCTCATCATGGGGATCGTGCAGAATTACGGTGGCGCGGGCGCGAAGGGCGCACAGCGGATCACGCTGCTGCGCGACACCAATGGCGATGGCAAGCCGGACGTGCGCACCGTTTTCCTCGACCACCTCGTCTCGCCCTTCGGCGTGGCGCTCGTCGGCAACGATCTCTACGTCGCCAACACCGATGCGCTGGTCCGCTACCCCTATCGGACCGGTCAGACGCGGATCACCGCGCCCGGCACGATCCTGACCGAACTGCCCGGCGGCCCGATCGACCATCACTGGACCAAGAGCCTGCGGGCCAGCCCCGATGGCAGCAAACTCTATGTCGGCGTCGGATCGAACAGCAACATCACCGAAAACGGCATGGCGGCCGAACGCGGTCGCGCGGCGGTGTGGGAGATCGACCGCGCGACCGGCGCGCACCGCATCTATGCGAGCGGCATCCGCAACCCGACCGGCCTCGATTTCGAGCCGCAGACCCGGCAGCTCTGGGCGGTGGCGAACGAGCGCGACGAGCTGGGGCCGAACCTCGTGCCCGATTATCTCACCTCGGTGAAGCAGGGTGCGTTCTACGGCTGGCCCTACAGCTATTACGGCCAGCACGTCGATCCGCGCGTGATGCCGCAGCGCCCCGACCTCGTGGCGAAGGCGATCCCGCCCGATTACGCGCTCAGCTCGCACGTCGCGCCGCTCGGCGTCGCCTTCTCGACCGGCACCAGCCTGCCCGCGCGCTACCGCGGCGGCGTGTTCGTCGGCGAACATGGCAGCTGGGATCGCAGCCCGATGAACGGCTACAAGGTCGTCTATGTGCCGTTCGCCAATGGCCGTCCGGCCGGGATGGCGCAGGACGTGGTGACGGGGTTCCTGGCCGCCGATCACAAGACCGCACAGGGCCGCCCGGTGGGGCTCGCGATCGACCGGAGCGGCGCGTTGCTGATCGCGGACGATCTGGGCGACACGGTGTGGCGGGTGAGCGCGGCGCGCTAGCGAAGAGGGGGCTGGTCTTCCGCGTCACGAAACCGCAACGTGCGCGGGCCACCGTCGGGTGGCATTTCAGGAGACCACACCCCCATGCGTTCGATCCGGCTCGCGCTGTCCGCCTTTCTCGCTTGTGCGGCACAGGGCGCCATCGCCGCCCCGCCGCCCGTCCGCCCCAAATTGGTCGTCGTGATCTCGGTCGATCAATATTCGTCCGAACTCTTCGAACGTTATCGTGGCGGTTATGACGGCGGGCTGAAGACGCTGTCGGACGGGATCGCCTTTCCGGTCGGCTATCAGAGCCATGCCGCCACCGAGACATGCCCCGGCCATTCGACGCTGATGACCGGGCGCCATCCCGCCGCGACCGGGATCGTCGCCAACAGCTGGTTCGACGTGAAGACCGGATCGTCGGTTTATTGCGTGTCGGTGCCGGGCGTGGCCGATCCGATTGCGCGCGGCCCGCAGAACATGCACGTCACGACGCTCGGCGATTGGGTGAAGGCCGCCGAGCCCGGTGCGCGCTCCTACGCCGTATCGGGCAAGGACCGCGCCGCGATCACGATGGGCGGCAAACATGCCGATGGCGTGTGGTGGTGGGTCGACGGTGTGGGCTTCGTGACGTCCTCCTATGCCGGGCCCGCGACACCCGCGACGCAGGTGCCGGCCAAGGCGTTCGACACCGCGCGCTTCGCCGCATGGGCGAAGACGCCGCCGCCGCTCTGGCCCGCACCGTCGGCCACCTGCGCCGCGTTCGAAAAGCCGCACCGGTTCGGCCGGATCGACCTGTCGGGCAAGGTGCCGCCCGACGCCGCGGTGCATGTCGAGGACGGCCCCGATTTCCTCCAGACCGACGATTTCCAAGCCAATTTCCGCGCCTCGCCGCTGTTCGATTCGACCGTCGTCGATTTTGCGCAGGCGCTGATCGCGCGCGCGCATCTGGGCCACGGCCCGGCGACCGACGTGCTCGCGGTCAGCCTGTCGGCCAACGACTATATCGGCCATCGCTACGGCAATGGCGGCGCCGAGATGTGCGTCCAGCAGGCGGCGCTCGACGCGACGATCGGGCGGCTGATGGCGACGATCCGCGCGCTCGACGTGCCGGTGATGGTGGTGCTCACCGCCGACCACGGCGCGACCGACGCCGCCGAACGCGAGCATGAGCACGACCCCGCCGCCGCCCGGCTCGACAGCGGCGCGTTCGTCGCCCGCCTCAACGCGGCGGTCGAGAAGCAGACGGGGATCGGCTTCGAGCCGATCGTCGGCGACGATCCGCAACAGCTCTATATCAACACCGGCAACGACGCGGCGTTGCGCGCGCGGGTGAACGACGCCGCGATCGCCTGGCTGAAGCAGCAGCCCGAGGTGAAGGACGTGTTCTCGCGCGCCGAGATCGCGGCCGCCACCGTGCCACCGGGAACCACGCCCGACCGGCTGACGATCGCGCAGCGCTATCACGAAAGCTACGACCCCACGCGGTCGGGCGACATCGCGGTGGCCTATGCGCCGCGCACCAGCTTCGGCGTGCCGCGCGGGCCGGGCGACGTGGTGGCGGGCCATGGCTCGCCCTGGGATCACGATCGCCAGGTGCCGATCCTGTTCTGGTGGAACGGTGCTACGCCCGCCACGCGCGCGACGCCGATCGAGACGGTCGACATCGCGCCGACGCTGGCCGCGATCGTCGGGGTGAAGACGCCCGTGGTCGACGGCCGGTGCATCGATTTGGCGAACGGAATGTGCGGTCGGTAAGCCGTTCCCCGGCGGAGGCCGGGGCCCGGTTAGATAGGCCGTGGTCATCGAGCGCCGCGTTCTATTAAACGCGTTCCGGAACTGGGCCCCGGCCTCCGCCGGGGAACAGAGCTTTACTGATGCGCGCGGAACGTGATGCCATAGGTGCGCGGATCGCCAGGGGTGCCGAGGATCAGGCCCGAATTGCCCGCCTGGATCGTCACGTTCTGCAGATAGTCCTTGTTCGTCAGGTTGCGCACGAAGAACGCGATCTCATAGCCCTGCCGCGCGCGGAAGCCGATGCTGCCGTTCACCAACGTATACCCGTGGATGACGGTATAGGCGGAATCGGACGGGTCGCCGAACTGCTTGGAGCGCCCCACCGCATCGACATGGACGAAGCCATCGCCCGCCGCGGTGATCGGGTGCGCGTAATCGCCGCCCAGGGTCACCGCCCATTTGGGCAGGCTGGATAGCGGCCGGCCGGACAGATCGCAGATCGCCGTCGCGGTGCCGATCCGCTCGATCGGGCAGGGGCCGTTGGGATAGCGGTCGTAGCGGCCATCGCTATAGGCGACGTTCGCGCGCAGCGAGAATTCACGCGTCAGCAGCGCCGTGCTGTCGATCTCGAACCCGCGCACCGTCACCTTGGGGATGTTGGCCAGATAGGTGCGCAGCGCGACCGCGGCGCCGGTGTCGGTGACGTTCGCCTGGAAATCGGTCACCTTGGTGTAGAAGCCGTCGATGTTGAAGATCAGGTGCCGGTCGAACAGCCGCGTCTTCACGCCCACCTCGTAAGCGGTGTTCTCCTCGGGCCGCACGACCGCGGTGTTGAGCGCGGGGTTGTTGGCGTTGTCGAGCGGCAGCCCGGACATGTTGATCCCGCCCGACTTCGCCCCGCGCGCGAAGCTCGCATAGCCGAGCACCGCATCGGTGAAGGCATAGGTGGCGTTGACGCGCCCGGTGAGCGCACCGTCGTTCACCCGCGCCGAATAGGTCTGCGGCCGCAGGATCGAGAGCTTGGCGTTGGCGAGCGCGGTGTTCGTGGTCGCCAGGCCGCCGAAGACGTAGGTCGAATAATAGCCTGTCTTGTGCTCGTAGGTGTAGCGCACGCCACCGGTCAGCGTCAGCCGGTCGATCGGCTTCCAGTTGAGTTCGGTGAAGCCGGCATAGCTGTTCGACTGGAAATCGGTGCGCCCCGCGGTGCCGTATCCGTCGAGCAGGTTCGCGGGAACGGCGGTCGTCCCCGTAATCGGGCCGATCAGCCAATAGGCCGCTTGCGGGCCATAGATGGAGATCGGATTGCCGAGGATCCGCTGGCGGAAGAAATAGAGGCCGCCGACATAGCTGAGCCGGTGGTCGCCGTTGGAGGCGAGGCGCAGCTCCTGGCTATACTGATCCTGGCGCGAAGGGATGTGCTGCGTGATCTGGATCGGGATGCCGGTATAGTCGCGGTCGTTCGCCGCATCCCAGTTCCAGAAGCGCCACGCGGTGACCGAGGTGAGCGTCGCGAAGCCGACATCATAATCGCCGATGCCCGACACGCCGCCCTCGTTGGTCTTCACGCCCAGATCGGCGTCGATATCGGTGACTCGGTCATAGGGATCGGTACTGGGCGGCGCATAGCCGAGCCCGCGGGCAAGCGCTGGATATTGGCGCGCGGCGGATTTCAGCGTCGGCGCCACCGCCAGATACACCTGGGTGCAGCATTCGCTTTCGAAATTGGTGAAGTCGGCCGACAGCTTGTATTGGAACCGGTCGTTCGGCTTGAAGAGCAATTGGCCGCGCACCGCCTGATTGCCGATCTGGTTCTCGTCCTGCCCGGTGCGGACATTGGCGATCGTGCCGTCGCGCCGCGTGCTGACGACGGAGATGCGCGCCGCCAGCGTATCGGTGAGCGGGCCGGACGCCGAACCCTTGGCCTGGACGAACCGGTAATTGCCGAACGAGATCTCCTCAGACGCCTCGGGCTCGAACGTCGGCGCGCGCGTGGTGATGTTGATCGCGCCCGCGGTGGAATTCTTGCCAAACAGCGTGCCCTGGGGCCCGCGCAGCACCTCGATCTGCTGGATGTCGCTGAAATCGAACGCGGCGGTCGCAGGGCGGGCGTGATAGACCTGATCGACATAGAAGCCGACGCCCGGCTCCAATCCGTCGTTCGACTGGCTGACCGCGACCACGCTGGAGCCGAGGCCCCGGATCGTGAACGCGGTGTTGCGCGGGTTCGCCGAGCTGTAGTTGAGGCTCGGCACCAGTTGCGAAAGCTGCTGCGTGTTCACCGTATAGGATCGGTCGAGCAGGGCGCCGCCGACGACGGTCAGCGAGCCAGGAATGGTCTGTGCATCCTCGGCGCGGCGGCGGGCGGTGACGATCACGTCCAGATCGTCATGGCCGGCGGCGGGGACGCTGGCACCGTCCGGCGCACGGCGCGGCTGGTCGGGCTGGTCCTGGGCGGCGGCTGGCGTCGTCATGGCGGCAGCCAGCGCGCAAAGCGCGGCGCCGACGAAAGTCCTGGTCATGATTCCCCCTTTGACGATATCCGTCCGTATATAGTCGGCGCTCATACGCGATCCGGCGTGGCGGGGAAGGGCTTTCCCGCTAAGACCCGGAAAAAGCGCGAGGGAAGCAAGATGCGGATCGGATCGACACTCTTTGCGGTGCTGCTTGCGGGGGCGGGTGCGGCCGCCACGGCCAAGCCGCCCCTGGTGCTGGCGGCTGCCAGCCTGCAGGAATCGCTCACCGCGGCGGGGGATGCCTGGGCGGCGCGGGGCCATGCCAAGCCGGTGATCTCGTTCGCCGCCTCGTCCGCGCTCGCGCGGCAGATCGATGCCGGGGCGCCCGCCGACCTGTTCGTCTCCGCGGACGAGCCGTGGATGGACGATGTGCAACGCCACGGCCTCGTCCGGCCCGACACGCGCGTGTCGTTCCTGGCGAACCGGCTGGTGCTGATCGCGCCGGCGGGGAAGGGCGCGGCGTTGCGGATCGCGCCCGGCTTCCCGCTGGCGCGCGCGCTCGGCAATGGGCGGCTGGCGATGGCAGACCCGGAGTCGGTGCCGGCGGGGCTTTACGGCAAGGCGGCGCTGACCACGCTCGGCATCTGGCCGGCGGTCGCCGCCAAGGTGGCGCGCGGTGACAGCGTGCGCGCGGCGCTCGCGCTGGTGGAACGCGGCGAGGCGCCGTACGGCATCGTCTACGAAACCGATGCGCGTGCGTCGCGCGCGGTGCGGATCGTCGGGGTCTTTCCGCGTGCGTCGCATCCGCCGATCACCTATCCGGTGGCGGTGCTGAAGAATGCGACGAGCGGCGATGCGGAGGGCTTCCGGCGGTTCCTGATCTCGGCGCCGGGCAAGGCGATCTTCGCGCGCTACGGCTTCACGCCGCGTTAGGCCCGGCACGATGCTGACCGCCGAGGATTGGGGCATCGTCGCGCTGTCGCTGAAGGTCAGCCTGGTGGCGATGGCGGTGACGCTGCCGATCGCGTTCGCGCTCGCCTACCTGCTCGCGCGGGGGCGGTTCCGTGGGCGGGCGCTGCTCGACGCGGCGGTGCATCTGCCGCTGGTGCTGCCGCCCGTCGTGATCGGCTGGCTGCTGCTGCTCGCTTTCGGCGTGAATGGGCCGGTGGGCGGCTGGCTGATGCGCGCGTTCGGCGTCAGCGTCATGTTTCGCTGGACGGGCGCCGCGATCGCGGCCGGCGTCATGGCGCTGCCGCTGATCGTGCGCGCCATCCGGCTGTCGATCGAGGGGGTCGACCGGCGGCTGGAGGGCGCCGCCCGCACGCTCGGCGCGGGGCCGTGGCGCACCTTCGCGACGGTCACGCTGCCGCTCAGCATGCCGGGCGTGCTGGCCGGGCTGGTGCTCGGCTTTGCGCGCTCGATCGGCGAATTCGGCGCCACCATCACCTTCGTGTCGAACATCCCGGGCGAGACGCGCACGCTGCCGATCGCGATCTATTCCGCGCTCCAGATGCCGGACGGCGATGCCGCGGTGGTGAAGCTCGCCTGCGTCTCGGTCGCGCTGTCACTGGGCGCGCTGCTGCTGTCGGAATGGCTGGCGCGGCGGCAAGCAGGGGCGCTGTCGCATGGCCTTTGACATCGACGTGGCGCTCGCCCGCGCCGGGCGCACCGTGGGGGTGCGGTTCGTGGTGGGCGAGGGGCTGACGGTGCTGGTCGGCCCGTCGGGTGCCGGCAAAACGAGCGTGCTCGACATGATCGCCGGGCTGGTGCGGCCCGATCGCGGCCATGTCCGCATCGCCGGCACGACGCTGTTCGATGCTGCCGCGGGGATCGACTTGAAGCCCGAGGCGCGGCGGATCGGCTATGTGTTCCAGGACGCGCGGCTGTTCCCGCATCTCCGCGTCCGCGCGAACCTTCTCTACGGGCACCGGCTGGCGCCGGTCGAGGCACGCTGGATCGATCTGCCGACCGTCACCGGCTTTCTCGGCATCGGCGGCCTGCTCGACCGGTTCCCGCGCACGCTGTCGGGCGGCGAGGCGCAGCGCGTGGCGATCGGGCGGGCGCTGCTTTCGGGCGCGCGCTGCCTGCTCATGGACGAGCCGCTCGCCGCGCTCGACGCGAGCCGCCGCGCCGGGATCATGACGGTGATCGAGCGGATTCGCGACGAACTGCGTCTGCCGATCCTCTATGTCACGCACGATGCCGCCGAGGCGGACCGCCTCGCCACGCACCGGATCGCGATCGGCGACGACCGACACGAAACCGTCGTGTTCACGTAACGAAGCCGTCGCACGACGCACCTAGCGGCTGCTCCCGAGGACGCGCGATCGGCGCGACCATGCGGGGACGAAGCAATGACGAAGACGAAGACGGCGCGCGCATTCTGGCTGTGCGGCGCAGGGCTTGCCGGCATGATCGCGAACCCCGCCTGGGCGCAGACCGCACCCGCGACGACGCTTGCCGCCGATCCGGCGGGCGGCGCCGCGCCCCAGGGCGAGCAGCCCGCGCCCGACAGCGACGACATCGTCGTCACCGGCAACACCACGCGCTCGGTCAGCCAGGTGACGGGCGTCGAGATCCAGAAGATCCTGCCCGGCATCAGCCCGCTGAAGGCGCTCCAGACGCTGCCCGGCGTCACCTTCCTGACGGCGGATCCCTGGGGCAACAACGAACAGAATATCTCGCTGTTCATCCACGGCTTCAACGCGCAGCAGCTCGGCTATACGCTCGACGGCGTGCCGCTCGGCGACCAGAATTACGGCAATTTCAACGGCCTCTCGCCACAACGTGCGATCATCTCGGAGGATGTCGGCCGCGTGACGCTGGCCAGCGGCGCGGGCGATCTCGGCACCGCCTCGACCAGCAATCTGGGCGGCACGATCGATACCTTCTCCAGCGACCCGCATGCGACGCGCGGCGTCACGCTGTCGCAGACCTTCGGCAGCTATTCGACGTTTCGCACCTATGCGCGGATCGACAGCGGCGATCTGGGCGACGGCACGCGCTTCTACGTCTCGGGCGTGCGCCAGGACGCGCATGCCTGGGACTTCAACGCGCGGCAGGGTGGCTATCAGGCGGACGGCAAGATCGTGCATGAGGATTCGACCGGCAAGCTCACCGTCTACATGGCCTATTCCGACAAGGCCGAGCCCAACGAGGACGCCACCGTCGTGTCCGCGGCACAGACGTTCCAGCCCTATGTGCGGCCGATGCTCTTCCCCGATTTCGCGACGACGCGCGCCTATTACGGCAACACGACGCCCTATAACGGCTCGACCTATGCCGCCTCGGGCTCCAACTACAGCAACTATTACGGCGATGCGCAGCGCACCGACTATATCGGCTATGCGAAATACGACTGGAAGGTCTCGGATCGCATAACCTGGTCCAACACCGCCTATTTCCATCACGACGACGGCGTCGGCGTCATCGGCGGCCCGATCACCGCGGCGGGGCTGCCGCTGCTGTTCTCCTATTATTTCCCGGGACAGCAGGGCCCCGGCGTCAACACGACCTCGGCGGCGAACATCGCGCGGCTCTCGACGATCTTCGGCGGATCGGGGCTGGCGACGCGCACCACCGAATACCGGATCGACCGCGAGGGCGGCATCTCGACGCTGAAGCTCGAACTGGGCGATCACCAGATCGAACTCGGCGGCTGGTACGAGCATCAGAGCTCGTCGGCGTTTCGCCGCTGGTATGCGTTCGACGTGAACAACCCCTCGACGCCCTATACCCGCCCGCATGATTACGAGCAGCCGCTCATCACCCAATATGGCAGCGAGATCAGCGTCGACGAGGTGCAGACGCATATCCAGGATGCCTGGAAGATCGTGCCCCGCGTCACCGTGCTCGCCGGGTTCAAGAGCACGTTCCAGATGGCGTCGCAGGCGGTGCCGGTGCAGCCGATCCCGGGTTCGTTCACGGGTTCGCTCTCGCTGCCCGTCGGCCATATCAACACGACCAAGCCGTTCCTGCCGCAGGTGGGCGCGCTGTGGGACGCCACCGATCACGAGCAATTCTTCGCCAACGCGCAGAACAATGTCCGCCAGTTCCAGACGAGCGCCGCGGCGGGGCTGTCGCCCTTCGCGCTCGGCAGCCAGACGCTGTTCGACTATTTCAAGGCCAACACCAAGCCCGAGACGAGCTGGACCTATGAGGCGGGCGTGCGCACGCATCATGCGCTCTCGCTGGGGCCGATCACCGGCTTCGAGGGGCAGCTCAGCTATTATCACGTCGATTTCAGCAACCGTCTGCTGGCGATCAGCCCGACGACGACGATCTCGGCCACCGCGAGCGGCGCCACGATCCTGCAGAATGTCGGCAGCGTCCGGACCGACGGGTTCGATGCCGCGGGCACGCTGCGCTTCGGCAGCCATTTCTCGATCTACGACGCGCTGTCCTACAACGATTCGCGCTATGCCGATAACTACACGACGGGCACCACCCTGGTGGCGACCGCGGGCAAGAAGGTGCCGGGCAGCCCCGATTGGCTCAACAAGACGGTCGTCTCCGCCAATGCCGGAATCTTCGACGTCCAGCTCGTCGGGGACTATCTCGGACGGCGCTATGCGACCTATACCAACGATCTGTCGGTATCGCCCTATTTCACGCTCGCCGGGCGGATCGGGGCGGACGTGCCGATCGGCGACGGCCGCATCGTGAGGAGCCTGCATGTGAGCCTGAACGTCACCAACATCACCGACAAACAGGCGACCTCGACGCTCAGCATCGGCGCGGCGTCGGGCACGTACAATTTCTTCCCCGTGGCGCCGCGTCAGGTGTTCGGCACCATCGGCGTGGGGTTCTGATCGTGACACGACGCGAGACGCTGATCGGGGCCGGGGCCGCACTGGTGGCGGGCGCCGCGGCGGGCGTGGGGGCGGGGGCGGGGGCGCCCCCTCCCAAGCCGCCGGTGTTCGGCCATCGCGGCTGTTCGGCGCTCCGGCCCGAACACACGCTCGGCTCCTATGCCAAGGCGATCGCCGACGGCGCCGATTATATCGAGCCCGATCTGGTCGTGACGAAGGACGGCGTGCTGATCGCGCGGCACGAGAACAACATCGCCGAGACGACGGACATCGCCGCGCATCCCGAATTCGCCGCGCGCAAGACGACCAAGACGGTGGACGGGCAAGCGCAGACCGGCTGGTTCGCCGAGGATTTCACGCTGGGCGAACTCAAGACGCTGCGCGCGATCGAGCGGCTGGGCGCGATGCGGCCCGAAAGCCGCCGCTATGACGGCCAGTTCCAGATCCTCACCTGGGACGAGATCATCGATTTCACCGCCGCCGAAAGCGCCGCGCGCGGCCGGATCGTCGGGCTGGTGCCCGAGCTGAAACACTCGACCTATTTCGCCGGAATCGGGCTGCCGCTGGAGGATCGGTTTCTCGCCGTCACCGCCGCGCATGATTACACGCGCCGGCACCCGCTCGAGATCCAGTCGTTCGAGACGGCGAACCTGCGCTATCTGCGCCGCAAGCTCGGGCGCCCCGCGAACGTGCGGCTGATGCAGCTGGTGGTCGAGGAGGCGGTCCGCCCCGCCGACGTGGTCGCCGCCGGCGGCACGCTCACCTATGCCGCGATGACGACGCCCGCCGGCCTGCGCGAGATCGCTACCTATGCCGATGTCGTCGCCCCCTCCACACGGGGGATCATTCCGCTCGGGGCGGACGGCAAGCTCGGGCAGCCGCTGCCGCTGGTGCGCGATGCGCATGCGGTAGGTTTGCTGGTGCGGCCCTGGACGTTCCGCCCCGAGAACCGCTTTCTGGCTGCCGACTTTCGGAACGGCGACGGCGAGAGTGCGCGCAACCCGGCGGGTTCGGTCGCGGAAATACGCCGCTATCTGGCGACAGGGATCGACGGATTCTTCACCGACGATCCCGCGCTCGGCCGGATCGCGGTGGACGGGGGCTGAGCCAATTTTCTTCCGTTGGAAACGGAATTAACGGCTGTCGTCGCGTCGAGCGTCAGCGCTCCGTCAGGCGCGGCATGAGCTCCACGAAGTTGCAGGGCTTGTGCCGGCTGTCGAGCTGGTCCTTCAGGATGCCGTCCCAGCCATCCTTCACCGCGCCCGTCGATCCCGGCAGCGCGAAGACATAGGTGCCGCGCGCCACGCAGGCGCAGGCGCGCGACTGGACGGTGGAGGTGCCGATCGTCCGATAGCTGAGCATTCGGAACAGCTCGCCAAAGCCGGGGATCATCTTTTCCGCCACGCGCTCCACCGCTTCGGGGGTTACGTCGCGGCCGGTGACGCCGGTACCGCCGGTGGTCACGATGCAATCCACCTGGGCGTCGGCGATCCAGCCGTTCAGCCGGGCGACGATCGCGTCGGCATCGTCGCGCTCGATCGCGCGATCGGCGAGCACATGGCCCGCTTCGGTCAGCCGCGCGACCAGCGTGTCGCCCGATCGGTCCTCCGCCAGGCCGCGCGTGTCGGATATGGTGAGCACGGCGATGCGGACGGGCAGGAAGGTCGCGTCGGGATCAATCGGCACGGGAAACCGTGGCCGAGGCGGGGCTGACACTGGCGTTCACCGCGATCGCGCTGGCGGTCGCGCTGCGGCTCGGCGTGGCGTTCAGCCGCACCGCAGTCGCGCCTGACAGGCCGGGGAAGCGCGGCCACATGCCTTGGGCGAGCGCGGTGCGGCTGGTCGACGCGCGCTTGCCCGCCTGGCCCTCGTACATCCAATAGTTGCGCAGCACCGTGGTGACATAGCCGCGCGTCTCCCAATAGGGGATGCTCTCGATATAGAGCAGCGGATCGCCGCCGTCGCGGATTTGCACGTTCCAGTCCGATACGGGCTTCGGCCCCGCATTATACGCCGCGATCACCTTGGGCAGCAGGCCGCCGGTGATCCCGGAATCGCGCAGCCGTTCCAGATGGCGCTGGCCGATATCCATGTTGGTGGACGGTTTCGTGAGCGCCGCCTTGTCGACCGCGAAGCCGCGTTCGCGGGCGTAATCGACCGCGGCGGCTGGCATGATCTGCATGAGGCCATAGGCGCCGGCCTGGCTCAACGCCTTGGTGCGGAAGCGCGATTCCTCGAGCGCGTGAGCATAGACCAGCGCCTTGTCGACGCGCCATCCGCTGTCGGGCGTCCAGTTGGGCGTCGGGTAGCGCGCCTCCGTCGCCGCGGTGACGCCCGCCGGGCAATTGTGCGCGAGCCATACGGAGGTGGCGGGCAGGTCGAGCGATTGCGCCATCCGGACGAGGCCGGCGAATTCGCGCGGGCTGCCGATCCGCGCCTGCTGGCGCATCACCGTGTCGGCCAAGTCGGTCTCGCCGACCTCGACTAGCGCTGCGGCGACGCGCACATTGGGCCGCTTGTCGAGCGTGATCCAGTCGGCGCCGACGAGCCCCGGGATGCGCGGCTTGTCGCTGATGCCCAGCGCCTGGTGCGCGATCTGGCCGTAGAAGCTCTCGCCATATTGCGCCGCCGCCTTCAGCCGCGCCTCGATCCGGTCGGGCCGGCCGCACACCATGTCGGCGCGCGCCGCCCAATAAAGGCCGGCAGCGCGCAGATCGACGTCGTTCGCCCGTGCCGCGACGCCCTCGAAGCCGGTGGTGGCCGCGGCGCAGTCGTTCTGGCGCCATGCCGACAGCGCCGCCACCCAGCGGCCCTGCACCGCCCAGTCGCCGGTGCCGTCCGCCGCCTTCGCGCCCATCGCGCGCGCATTCGCGTCATCGCCGGCGAGGAAATACATCCACGATACCCGCTGCTGCCATTCGGTGGTCGCATCCGACGACAGGCCGGTGGTGGATTCGAGCAGCGCCTGCGCCTCCGCACCCCGGTCCGCCTTCACCAGCGGCTGCATGCGATTGGCGAGATCGGCGGCGATCTGGTCGCTCTTGACGGTCTTGGCGCGCACGCGGCGCGGCGCGCCGTCCTGCCAGACGAGCGTCTGGGCTACGGGCAGGGGCGGCAGCTCGGTCGCGCCGCGCGCCCTGGCGAGGCGGGCGAGCGCCTCGGCCTCGGGCAGTTCGGGTGCTTCGTTCAGCAGCGCGACGATCGGCTCTGCGGCGACCTTGGGCGATCCCTTGGCGGTGTAGAGCTCGGCATGCGCGATCGCGTGGAGGGGGCCCGGCTTCATCGTGTCGAGCTGGATCTGCGCGTCCTGGAAACGGCCTTCGCGGATCGCAAGGAACGCCGCGCGATAACCGTCGCGCTGCGCCGCATCGAGCAGCCCCGGCGCCGGTTCGGCCACCGCCACCAGCCGCGTGTCGGCCGGTGTCCCCGTATCAGCGGGTGCGGCTGCCAGCGCAGGCGCGGCGACGCCGGCCAGCAACACCGCGAAACCCAGGCTGCGGATCATTCCGTCATTCCCCCGATCAGCATCTGCAAATCCTTCCAGGCTTCGGCCTTGGCGGCGGGCTTCTCGATCAGGAAGCGCGGATGGTAGCTCGCCACCACCTGCGTTTCCGGCGAGGCCAACACTCCATCCTTATGGTTAAAGGGGTGTAAACGTCCCTGCGCCTCGCGGACGGTGGTCCCGAGAAGCGCACGGCTCGCCGCATCGCCCAGCAGCAACAGTCTTTTGGGCGCGACCAGCGCGACATGGTGGCGCGCCAGATCGGCCAGCCGCGCCTCGGTATCGCGCGCCGCACGGCCGGTGGCGGGCCGGCGCGCGCAGACCGCGGCGAGGTGGACCGATTCGCGGGCGAGGCCGATCGCCGCCAGCATCCGGTCGAACAACCGCCCCGGCAGCCCGGACAGCAGCGCGCCCGCATCGCCGTCGTCGCGATCGGGGCAATCGACCAGCACCATCACCGCGGGATAAGCCGGTCCGCTCGCGGCAAGGGAAATGCCGCTCCATCCCGCCTCGGGCACGTCCGCGCCCAAACGCCATGTCAGGAACTCGGCGAGCGCCATCGGCATCGCCGGGGCTGGCGCGAGGGCGGCCGCCGTTACGGCAGGCGTGGCTGCGACAGCGGCCGCCGCGAGCGGCACCGGCGTCTCGGCCGCCAGCCAGTCGCGCGGCAGATCGTCGACGAGGCAATCGACGCCCGCGTCGCTCCACCATGCGAGCGCGCTCGCCGCCAGTGCCCGCCAGTCGCTGTTCTGATCTGCCCCCATCGGTTGCTTCTAGCTATGCGGTTGACGCCGCGGTCAATTCGCGGGCACGGCGGAACGGACAGGACGTTGCGGGCATAAGCCCGAACGACGTGAGGCGAGAGGCGCTGCGGAGACGAACATGACGACACGCGAGTCGATGCCCTATGACGTGGTGATCGTGGGAGCGGGGCCGGCCGGCCTGTCCGCCGCGATCCGGCTGAAACAACGCGCCGCCGAGACGGGCGCGGACATCGCCGTCTGCGTGCTGGAAAAGGGCTCCGAAGTGGGCGCGCACATCCTGTCGGGTGCGGTGATCGATCCGCGCAGCCTCGACGAGCTGCTGCCCGATTGGCGCACCGATGGCTGCCCGCTGGCCGAGGTGCCGGTCACCGAGAACCACCATTGGGTCCTGTCCGAGAAGGGCAAGACGGTGCTGCCCGAGTTCCTGACGCCGCCGTTCATGCACAACAAGGGCACCTATACCGGCAGCCTCGGCAATCTGTGCCGCTGGCTGGCGGGCAAGGCCGAGGAACTGGGCGTCGAGATCTTCCCCGGCTTCGCCGCCGCCGAGATCCTGTTCGACGAGGCGGGCCATGTGATGGGCGTCGCCACCGGCGACATGGGCGTGGCGCGCGACGGCACGCACAAGGGCGACTATACGCCGGGCCTCGAACTCCACGCCAAATACACCTTCTTCGCAGAGGGCGTTCGCGGGCATCTCTCCAAGGAGATCATCCGCCAGTTCGATCTGGCGAAAGACAGCCAGCCCCAGGTCTACGGCCTCGGCATCAAGGAATTGTGGGACATCGATCCCGCGCTCCACAGCCCCGGCCGCGTGATCCACACCCAGGGCTGGCCGCTCGGCGACGATGCGAACGGCGGCAGCTGGCTCTATCACCAGGCGAACGGCCAGGTGTCGCTCGGTTTCGTCACGTGGCTCAACTATTCCAACCCGTATCTCTCGCCCTTCCAGGAAATGCAGAAGTGGAAGACGCATCCCGAGATCGCGGCGATCCTGAAGGGCGGCAAGCGCGTGTCCTATGGTGCGCGCGCGATCAATGATGGCGGGTTGCAGTCGATCCCGAAGCTCGTCTTTCCGGGCGGCGCGCTGATCGGCTGTTCGGCGGGCTTCCTCAACGTGCCGCGGCTGAAGGGCACGCATGGCGCGATGAAATCGGGCATGATGGCCGCCGACGCCGCGGTCGACGCGATCCTGTCGCAGCGCAGCCATGACGAGCTGGCCGCCTATCCCGAGGCGTTCGACGCGTCCTGGCTGAAGAAGGAGCTGTCGGTCGTCCGCAACGTCGTGCCGCTGGTCAAGAAGTTCGGTGATTTCGTCGGCTCGGGCCTGTCGGGCGTCACGATGTGGCTCGAGCATTTCGGGCTGAAGATGCCCTTCACGCTGGGCCACAAGCCCGATCACGAAAGCCTGTGGCGCAAGGATCTGGTCAAGCCGCCGGTCTATCCCAAGCCCGACGGCGTCCTGACGTTCGATCGCCTCTCCTCGGTGTTCCTGTCGAACACCAATCACGAGGAGGATCAGCCCGTCCACCTGACGCTGCGCGATCCCGACGTGCCGGTCGACTATAATCTGCCGATGTTCGACGGTCCGTCGCAGCGTTACTGCCCGGCGGGCGTGTACGAGTTCGTCGGCGTCGAGACGGGCGATCCGAAGTTCGTCATCAACGCGCAGAACTGTGTCCACTGCAAGACGTGCGACATCAAGGATCCCACGCAGAACATCAACTGGGTGGTGCCCGAAGGCGGCGGAGGCCCGAACTATCCCAATATGTAGGCGCGTCCTCCTGATGCTGGGCCTGGTCGCCGGCCCCGCGATGGCGGATAGCGGTGGCCTTTCCGCCTATCTGCGCGCGCGTGCCGCGGATGCGGACGGGCATGCGATGCGCGCCGCGGGCGACTATGCGCAGGCGCTGTCCGCCGCCCCCGCCAATCCGCTGGTGGCGATCCGCGCGTTTCGCGAGGCGCTGGTCGCGGGCGACACGCCGCTCGCGCTGCGGGCGCTTGCGGTGCTGGATCGGGCGAAGGTGGCGCCCGCGGACGGTGCGCTGCTGCCCATCGCGGTCGCCGCACGGGCCGACGATGCGGTCGCGGCCGAGGCGGCGATCGCGAAGCTGGCCGGCACGCCGCTCGCCGCGCTCGCGCCCGCGCTCCGGCTGTGGGCGGCGTTCGCGCGCACCGGCGCCGTTCCCCCAGTTCCGCCCGCCAAGGACGCGGTCACCCGCCGGTTCGCCGCCGAAGCGCATGCGCTGCTGACGATCGCGAGCGGGCGCGCGGCCGATGGCGTGGCCGAGATCGCGGCGCTGGGCGGCGCGCAGGCACCGCTCGACCTGCGCATCGCCGCGGCGCAATTGCTCGCCCATGCGGATCACGCCGACATGGCGCAGACGCTGCTGCCCGGGCTTCGGCCGGATCCGGCGGCGCCCACATTGGGCTTCGGGGTGTCGCGGCTGTTCGTGCGGATCGCGTCGGATCTTGCCGCCGCCCCCACGCCGTCGCCGCTGACGATCACGTTGGTGCGCGCGGCGCTCATCGCCGATCCCTCGAGCGACCGCGCACGGCTGTTGCTAGCCGCCGCGCTCGATCAGGCCGGTGCCAAGCCCCGCGCGCTCGCCGCGCTGGACGGGATCGCACCGGGCAGCGCGTTCGCCGTCGATGCGGCGGCCACGCGCGTGGCGATCCTCGCCACCGACCAGCCCGATGCCGCCATCGCCGCCGCACGGACGCTCGCCGAACGCACCGAGGCGGGGCCGGCGGACTGGCAGCGTTATGCCGATCTGCTGATGAACGCCGATCGCCCGGCCGATGCCGCGCCCTTCTATGCGCGCATCGTCGCGAAGGATGCCGGCGGCTGGACGGGGTGGCTGCAATATGGCGCCGCGCTCGACCAGGCCGGCCAGTGGCGCGCGGCCGAGCCGGTGCTGGTGAAGGCGGTGGCGCTGGCGCCCGACCAGCCGCTCGCGCTCAACTATCTCGGCTATGCGCGGATCGAGCATCGCACACAGGTGCCCGCCGCCACCGCGATGCTGGCGCGCGCCGCGCAGTTGAAGCCCGACGACGCCTCGATCACCGATTCGCTCGGCTGGGCCTATTACCGCGGCGGCGATGCCGCGCGCGCGCTGCCGCTGCTGGAACGCGCCGCGGCGGGGCAGCCCGCCAATGCCGAGATCGGCGAGCATCTGGGCGACACCTATTGGACGCTCGGCCGCCGGTTCGAGGCGCGCTATGCGTGGCGCGCCGCGGCGCTCACCGCGCCGGCCGACGTGACCCCGCGGATCGCCGCCAAGATCGCCGACGGCCTGCCGCCCCACCGATGACGACCGAAACCGCCCCGGCGAAGATCAACCTCGCCCTCCACATCCGCCACCGCCGCGCCGATGGCTATCACGAGCTGGAAACGCTGTTCGCCTTTTGCCGCGACGGCGATGAGGTGCGCGTGGAGCCCGCCGCGGCGAACCGCTTCGCGATCACCGGCCCGTTCGCCCAGGGGCTGGCGGGCGAGGGGGACTGGGCCGACAATCTCGTCACCCGCGCCGCGGACGCCTTCGCCGCCACGTTCGGGATTGCGGGGAATCATGCGATCACGCTCGACAAGCGGCTGCCGATCGCGTCGGGGATCGGCGGCGGATCGGCGGATGCCGCCGCTGCGCTGCGCGCGCTCGCGCGGCTGCACGGTCTGGCGTCGGACGATCCCCGGCTGGTGGCGGTCGCGGGCGCGCTCGGTGCCGACGTACCCGCCTGCCTGCTGGGGCGCACCGCCTTCGGCACCGGCAAGGGCGAGGCGCTGGCCGAACTGGAGGGGCTGGCGGGGGTGCCCGTGCTGCTCGTCAATCCCGGCGTCGGCGTATCCACCGCGGCGGTGTTCGCGCGGTGGGACGGGATCGACCGCGGCGCGATCCCCGACGGCCCCGTGATCGCGCGCGCGGTGGCCGGTCGCAACGATCTGGAGCCGCCCGCGCTGGCGCTCGCCCCCATCATCGCCGAGGTGCGCGCGCGGCTCGGCGCGATGCCGGGCGTTCGCCTGGCCCGCATGTCTGGATCGGGTGCGACCTGTTTTGCGCTGTTCGACACCGTCGAGGATCGTGGCGAAGCGGCGCGGGCATTGGCGGGGCAGGGCTGGTGGATGCTCGAATCCACTTTGGCGTGAGGGGTTCGGCCTTCGCGGGATTATTCACGCAAAGACGCAAGACGCAAGACGCAAGACGCAAGACGCGAAGACGTTTCGCCTTCGACGACGATCGCCGTTCCCGGAGCGGAATGGCATCGGCTTGATCCGATCGTGGATCCGTTCGTGCCGAGCTTGTCGAAGCACGCTCTCTACAGTCATGCCTTCAAAGGCGGCACCGGCCCCTTCGGCGGAGCTCAGGACAGGCTTCGCCAAGCTCGCGGCGAACGGATCGAGGGATCGTCGTCAAACTCCAGCAGACATCAGCGCCGCAGGCCTTCCATCACCTCATGATCGCGGGGCGCTCCGCGCCGATCCCGACCTCCGTCGCGTCTTGGGGTCTTGGCGCGAAATTCTACCGTTCCCCACTTGTTCCGTGAGAACGAATGCGGTACATGAGCCTCAGGCGTTGAATGGCGTTCATACCTGCTCTAGCGAGGGAACATCCGATGGCGGCAAATCTCAAGGTGATCGATAGCGGCATGGCAGCGACCGACAAGGCAGCCGGGGATCGGCAAAAGGCACTCGACGCGGCGCTCGCGCAGATCGACCGCGCGTTCGGCAAGGGCTCGGCGATGAAGCTGGGTTCGAAGGAGACGATGCAGGTCGAGGCGATCTCGACGGGCTCGCTCGGGCTCGACATCGCGCTCGGTGTGGGCGGCCTGCCGCGCGGCCGCGTGATCGAGATCTACGGCCCCGAATCCTCGGGCAAGACGACGCTCGCGCTGCACGTCATCGCCGAGGCGCAGAAGGGTGGCGGCACCGCGGCGTTCGTCGATGCCGAACACGCGCTCGATCCGGTCTATGCCAAGAAGCTGGGCGTCGACATCGACGAATTGATCGTGTCGCAGCCCGACACCGGCGAGCAGGCGCTCGAAATCGTCGACACGCTGGTCCGTTCGAACGCGATCGACGTGCTGGTGGTCGATTCGGTCGCGGCGCTCGTCCCTCGCGCGGAAATCGAGGGCGAGATGGGCGACAGCCATGTCGGCCTTCAGGCGCGCCTGATGTCGCAGAGCCTGCGCAAGCTGACCGGCTCGATCAGCCGCTCGCGCTGCATGGTGATCTTCATCAACCAGCTCCGCATGAAGATCGGCGTGATGTACGGCAATCCCGAGACGACGACGGGCGGCAACGCGCTGAAATTCTACGCGTCGGTCCGCCTCGACATCCGTCGCACCGGGCAGATCAAGGATCGCGAGGAGATCATCGGCAACACCACCCGCGTGAAGGTGGTGAAGAACAAGGTGGCGCCGCCGTTCAAGCAGGTCGAATTCGACATCATGTACGGGCAGGGCGTCTCCAAGATCGGCGAGATCCTTGATCTCGGCGTGAAGGCCGGGATCGTCGAGAAGTCGGGCGCGTGGTTCAGCTATGACAGCGTGCGTCTCGGCCAGGGTCGCGAGAATTCGAAGACCTATCTGAAGGACAATCCCGAAACCGCCGATCGCCTGGAAAAGGCGATCCGGGCGCGGACGGACAAGGTGGCCGAGGAGATGATGGCGGGTCCGGAAGCGGACGACGACCTCTGATTTCTTTCGCCGCCGGATGAAGCGACCGAACGGCCCGGCAGCGATGTCGGGCCGTTTCGCGTGGAAGGCGGTCGCGTGAAGGGCAAAGTGGAGAATCGTCGCCACACACCTCCTCTTCCTCCACTTCCTCCACTTCGCCGGCGGGTGGGGAGAAACGATGGTGCCGCCGCTCCCGGACGGGATATGCTGAAACGATCGCAGCGAAGGACTTGCCCATGACCATCATCGTCCATCATCTCGAGAACAGCCGATCGCAGCGCGTGCTGTGGATGCTCGACGAACTCGGCCTGCCGCACGAGATCCAGCGCTACGAACGCGATCCCAAGACGATGCTCGCGCCGCCCGCGCTGAAGCGCGTCCATCCGCTGGGCAAGTCGCCCGTGATCGTCGACACCGACGATCATGACCGGGTGATCGCCGAAACCGGCGCGATCGTCGAATATCTGGTGGACAAGGCCGATGGCCGGCTCGGCGCGCCCGCGAACCGCGAGGACGCGCTGCGCTATCGGTTCTGGCTCCATTATGCCGAGGGTTCGATGATGCCGCCTTTGCTGCTGAAGCTGGTGCTCGCGCGCATCCCGCTGATGGGCAAGCCCGCGATCAAGCGCATCCAGCCGATGATCGACGTCCATCTCGATTATGTCGAATCGGAGCTGGCGACTCGGCCCTGGTTCGCGGGCGATGCGATGACCGCCGCGGACGTGATGATGAGCTTTCCACTCGAGGCCGCGCGCAGCCGCGCCGGTCTCGACGAATCGCGCCCGGCGACGATCGCGTGGCTGGACAAGGTCCATGCGCGGCCGGCCTATCGGTCCGCGCTCGCCAAGGGTGGGCCCTATGCCTATGCCTGAGGGCTCAGATCAGCGCGAAGCCGACCGCTTTGTTCACGATGCCCGACACGGCGGCGATGATCGCGTTGATCGCCTCCTGCACCGCCAGCATCACCAGGCTCGTCATCGCCACGATCACCGCGACCGCGGCATTGACCTGCATGGCCAGCAGGATCTTCGCGCCTTCGGGCGTATAGTCGGGCAGGTGATCGGCGATGGCCTCGATCTGCACCGCGATCTTCTTCAGCTCGGGCGCGGCATAATGGTCCATCGCCGACCATATGCCGCTCGCCAGGCCCTTGCCCGCCGTGACCATCGTATCGGTCAGCGCATCGATATCCATGAACGGTCCTCCCTCTATCTGGCGCGTTTGGCGATCTCGACCGTGATCCCAGCGCGCAACTGCGCGCCCACGCCGCCGTCGATCAGTGGCCCGCGCGCGGAGGGCGGCAGGCCGCGGGCTCCCTGCGCCTCGTGGAAGCGGCGCATCGATTCGAAGCCGCCATGGATCAGCCGGAGCAGCACGACCTCGCAATCGTCCCTAGGCAAGGTGCCGATCGCGCCGCGCACGTCGGCGGGGATCCGCGCGGCGTCGAGCGCATGGGCCACCACCCTGGTGGTAGGGCAGTTCTTCAGCACGCGGTTCGCCTCGGCGCGCACGATCAGCGTCTCGACGCGGGCATCGGCGCCGTCATAGAAGCCGCGATTGTGCGCGTAATCGCCCTCCGGCGTTCCCGCGAGCGCAGTGGTGCGGTCCACGAACGCGATCGTATCGGTGTAGAGCGCGCTCAGCCCGTCGTCGATCTGCGCGTCATAGGCGGGAACGAGCGTCACCGCACAGCCCGCCAGCGCGGCGGCCATCAGCGCGCCCGCCAGCGCGCGTCCCGTCCGCCCGATCCATCCCGTCGCCATGGTGCCCCCCGCTTGTCGACAACCGGTATCGATCGGCAAAGGTCGGCCTGCAACCGGAGATGCCACCATTTCGGGCGCTAGTGGAGCACCCCGTGCGTCGGTGCCGGCGGCAGCGCGGGATCGACGGGTCCCGGCGGCGCGAAGCCGCCCTCCCATTTGGCGATCACGCTCGCCGCCACCGCGTTGCCGATCACGTTGGTGGCGGAACGGCCCATGTCGAGGAAGTGATCGACCGCCAAGATCAGCAGCAGCCCCGCCTCGGGAATGTGGAACATCGACAGTGTCGCCGCGATCACCACCAGCGATGCGCGCGGCACGCCGGCGATCCCCTTGGACGTGACCATCAGCACCAGCAGCATCGTGATCTGTTCGGCCAAACTCAGATGGATGCCGTATGCCTGCGCGATGAACAGCGAGGCGAACGTCATGTAGAGCATCGATCCATCCAGATTGAACGAATAGCCGAGCGGCAGCACGAAGCTCGCGATCCGGTTGGGCACGCCGAACCGCTCCAGCGCCTCCAGCGTGCGCGGATAGGCCGCCTCGGACGAGGCGGTGGTAAAGGCGAGGATCAGCGGATCGCGGATGTAGCGCACCAGCAGCCGGGTGCGCGGCCCGATGATGACGAAGGCGATCGCGATCAGCAGCCCCCAGAGGATCAGCATGCCGAGATAGAAGCTGCCCATGAACCAGGCGAGATCGCCGAGCACGCCGGGCCCCCGCTCGGCCAGCGTCGCGGCGACCGCCGCGAACACCGCGACCGGCGCGAACCGCATCACATAGCCGGTGATCTGCAGCATCACCGCGACGAGCGCCTCGATCGCGCGCACCAGCGGCGCGGCGACGTCGCCGACCGCGGTGATCGCCACGCCGACGAACACCGAGAAGACCACGATCTGGAGGATCTCGTTCTCCGCCATCGCCTGAATCATCGAGGCGGGCACGATATGCGAGACGAAGTCCTTGAGGTTGAACGCCGTCTTCACCACGCCGCTCGCCGCGCTGACGGGCGGCACAGGCAGATGAAGTCCGACACCCGGTTGGAGCAGGTTCACGAGGATCAGGCCGAGCGTAAGCGACAAGAGGCTCGCCGCGACGAACCAGGCGAGGCTGCGCAGCCCCACCCGGCCCAGCGCACCCGTGTCGCCCATATGCGCGATGCCGACGACCAGCGTCGAGAAGACGAGCGGCGCGATGATCATCTTGATGAGCCGCAGGAACACGGTGGTGGCGATCGAGAGATAGCCGGCGATCTCGCCCAGCCGATCGGCCGCGGCGGGCGTGCCGTCGTCGATCGCGGCATGCAGCGCCCAGCCGACCAGCAGTCCCGCGACCAACGCCGCCATGATCCAATAGGTGAGGCGCTTGGCCATCCGATGCTCCCTTGATGCGCGCCCGAGCGAAGGGGATTGCGGGCGCGGGGTCAAGAACCCTATCGTCCGTGACTATGACGAAGACCGCCACGATCGATCGCCGCGCCGTCCTTCTGGGCGCCGCCGCGCTGCCGCTTTTGGCGCGATCCGGCGTGTTGCGCGCGGCTTCGCCCGACCTGACCGGCCTGCGTCCTCTCACCGCCGATGTGGTGCCGATCGCGCCCGCCGAGCGCGCGGCGCGGCTGGCCCGCGCACAGGCGCTGATGCGCGTGAACGGGATCGGCGCGGTGATGATCGAGCCGGGCGCATCGATGGTCTATTTCACCGGCGTCGCGTGGCATCGCAGCGAGCGGCTCACCGCCGCGATCCTGCCGGCCGAAGGCACGCCGTGCATCGTCACCCCATTCTTCGAGGAGCCCTCGGTGCGCCAGACGCTCGACATCCCCGCCGAAGTGCGCGTGTGGCAGGAGGATGAGAGCCCGCTTGCAGTCGTCGCCGGGTTCCTGCGCGACCGCAAGCTCGATCGCCGTCCGGTAGGTATCGAGGAGACGGTGCGCTTCTTCGCCGCCGACGGCATCGCCCGCGCGCTGCCCTCGGCGCGGATCGTGCCCGCCGCCCCCGTGATCCGCGGCTGCCGGATGGTGAAATCGGCGGCCGAAATCGCGCTGATGCGCAAGGCGACCGACGTGACGATCGCGGCCTATCGCTTCGTCCATCCGCGCGTGGAGCGCGGCATGACCAACCATGACGTGGCCGCGCTGATGGATGCGGCGACGCGCGCGCTGGGCGGGGAGCCCGAGTTCAGTCTCGTGCTGATCGGCGAGGCCGCCGCCTATCCGCATGGCAGCCGCGCGCCACAAATCGTCGGCGATGGCCAGGTGGTGCTGATGGATTGCGGCTGCACGGTGCAGGGCTATCAATCCGACGTGTCGCGCACCTTCGTCTTCGGCGCGGCCACGCGCGCGCAGCGTAGCGTGTGGGATCAGGTCGCGCGCGGTCAGCAGGTGGCGTTCGCCGCGGCGCGGATCGGTGCGCCGGCCGGCAGCATCGACGATGCGGTGCGGCGGCTATATGCGGGCTATGGCTATGGCCCGGGCTATGCGCTGCCCGGCCTGTCGCACCGCACGGGGCACGGCATCGGCCTTGACGGGCATGAACCGGTGAACCTCGTTCACGGCGAGACGACGCCGCTCGCGGCCGGCATGTGCTTTTCGAACGAACCCGGCCTCTATCTGCCCGGCCGGTTCGGCGTGCGGCTGGAGGATTGCTTCCACATGACCGATGCGGGCCCGGTCTGGTTCAGCGAGCCGCCCCGGTCGATCGATGCACCGGTCTGACCCGCTTGAGCGCGCCCGCCTCCTCGCCTAAGCCGGGTGGCATGACCTCTACCAACGATATCCGCCGCGGCTTTCTCGATTATTTCGGCCGCAACGGCCACCGCATCGTCGCATCGGCGCCGCTGGTGCCGCAGAACGATCCGACGCTGATGTTCGTGAACGCGGGCATGGTGCCGTTCAAGAACGTGTTCACCGGCCTCGAAAGCCGGCCCTATTCCACCGCGACGTCGAGCCAGAAATGCGTTCGTGCGGGCGGCAAGCATAACGATCTCGACAATGTGGGCTATACCGCGCGGCACCACACCTTCTTCGAAATGCTCGGCAATTTCTCGTTCGGCGATTATTTCAAGGAACAGGCGATCACGCATGCGTGGACGCTGCTGACGAAGGAATGGGGCCTGCCGGCGGACAAGCTGACGGCCACCGTCTACCACACCGACGACGAGGCGTTCGACCTGTGGCGTAAAATCGCCGGCTTGCCCGAACACCGTATCATCCGCATCCCGACCAAGGACAATTTCTGGACGATGGGCGACAACGGGCCCTGCGGCCCGTGTTCCGAGATCTTCTACGACCATGGCGACCATATCGCCGGCGGCCCGCCGGGCAGCCCGGACGAGGATGGCGATCGCTTCGTCGAGATCTGGAACCTCGTCTTCATGCAATATGAGCAGGAAGCGGGCGAGATCGTCGGCGAGCTGCCGCGCAAGTCGATCGACACCGGCATGGGGCTGGAGCGGATCGCCGCGGTGCTGCAGGGCGTCCACGACAATTACGACACCGACACGTTCCGCGCGCTGATCGCGGAAAGCGGCGCGCTCACCCGCACCGCCACCGATGGGGCGAACACCGCCAGCCACCGCGTGATCGCGGACCATCTGCGTACCAGCGGCTTTCTGGTCGCGGACGGCGTGCTGCCCGCGAACGAGGGCCGCGGCTATGTGCTGCGCCGGATCATGCGCCGCGCGATGCGGCATGCGCATCTGCTGGGCGCCAAGGAGCCGCTGATGGCGCGGCTGGTGCCGGCGCTGGTCGCCGAGATGGGCGGCGCCTATCCCGAGCTGCTCCGCGCGCAGCCGCTGATCGAGGCGACGCTGCAGCAGGAGGAGACGCGCTTCCGACAGACGCTCGACAAGGGGCTGAAGCTGCTCGACGAGGCGACCGCGGGCATGGCGCCGGGCGCGACGCTGCCGGGCGAGACCGCGTTCAAGCTCTACGACACGTTCGGCTTTCCCTATGATCTCACCGAGGACGCGCTGCGCGCTCAGGGGCTGGGCGTCGACCGGAGCGGGTTCGAGACGGCGATGGCCGAGCAGAAGCGTGCCGCCCGCGCCGCCTGGAAGGGATCCGGCGCCAAGGCGTCGGACGAGCTGTGGTTCGACATCGCCGAGGAAAGCGGATCGACCGAATTCACCGGCTACACCGGCGAAACCGGCGAAGCGCAGGTCGTCGCGCTGATAAAGGACGGCATGCGCGTCGAGCGGGCGGGAACCGGCGATACGGTCGCGATCGTCGTCAACCAGACGCCCTTTTACGGCGAAAGCGGCGGCCAGGTCGGCGACGCGGGCGCGATCACGGGCGACGCGGGATTGCACGCGATGGTCACCGAGACATCGAAGCAACTCGGCCGCGTCTTCGTCCATCATGCGATCGTGCAGGCGGGGGCGATCGCAGTCGGCGACACGGTGAAGCTCGCGATCGACGCGGACCGCCGCGACCGGATCCGCGCCAACCATTCGGCGACGCATCTGCTGCACGAGGCGCTGCGCCAGCGGCTGGGCGCGCATGTCGCGCAAAAGGGCTCGCTGGTGGCGCCCGAGCGGCTGCGCTTCGATTTTTCGCAGCCGCTCGCGATGAGCGCGGCCGATATCGCCGAGGTGGAAGCGCGGGTGAACGCGCAGGTGCGCGGCAACGGTGCCGTCGTCACCCGGCTGATGACGCCCGAGGACGCGATCGCGACGGGCGCGATGGCGCTGTTCGGCGAAAAATATGGCGACGAGGTCCGCGTCGTTGCGATGGGCGACGATGCGCCCGACAATGGCCGCGGCGGCGCCTATTCGATCGAGCTGTGCGGCGGCACGCATGTGAACGCGCTCGGCGATATCGGGCTGTTCAAGGTGGTGGGCGAGGGCGCGGTGTCGAGCGGCATCCGCCGCGTCGAGGCGCTGACCGGCGAGGCGGCGCGGACGTGGCTCACCGGCCGCGACGACCTGCTGCGCGAGGCGGCGACGACCCTGAAGGCCGCGCCCGACGAGGTGCCGGCTCGCGTGGCGGCGCTGGTCGAGGACCGCCGGCGGCTGGAACGCGAACTGGCCGAGGCGAAGAAGGCGCTGGCGCTCGGCGGCGGGGCCGGCAACGCGCCCGCCGGGCCCGAGCAGGTCGGCGGCGTCGCGTTCCTGGGTCAGGTGCTCGACGGGTTCGAGGCCAAGGGGCTGCGCGGCGCGGTGGACGAGGCCAAGCAGCGTATCGGCTCGGGCGTGGCGGCGATGGTGGCGGTGAACGACGGCCGCGCCTCGATCGCGGTCGGCGTGACCGCCGACCTGGCCGGTACGCACGACGCGGTTGCGCTGCTTCGCACCGCGGTGGCCGTGCTCGGCGGGCAGGGCGGCGGCGGACGCCCCGACATGGCGCAGGGCGGTGGCCCGGACGGCACGAAGGCGGCGGACGCGATCGCCGCGATCCGTGATGTGCTCGCCGCCATGCTATGAACTCGTAAGTCACGGATATCGTGAAGGATCTGGCGAATATCCGAACGCTTCGCTACGCTGATGCCGGGCGTGCCGCGTCGGCCGCGATCGAGGGCGTAGCGTCATGATGAAGCGGATCGGCTGGACGATGGTGGCGATGGCGGTGGCGTCGCCTGCGATCGCGGCCGCCGTGCAGACCCCGCGCGACCTGCTCGTGGAGGCGGCCTTCAACGACCGCGACAAGGCGGTGGCGCTGGCCCGGATCGAGCGCGCCGGCGCGGGCGCGCGGGCGATCCTCGCGCAGAAACCCGACGATCAGGACGCTGCCATCGTCCAAGCGACCGCGACCGGCTATCGCGCGAAGCTGACCGGCGACCGATCCGGCGCGATCGCCTCGCGCAAGCTGTTCGAGGGGCTGACGCAGCGCTATCCGCGCAATCCGGAGGCCTGGATCGGGCTCGGCGCCTGGCATTTCGGGGTCATCAACACCTATGGCCGGATCGCCGGACGGATGGCCGCGGGCGCGCAAAAGAGCGTGGGGCTCGCGGCGCTGACGCGCGCGGCCGCGCTCGGCGGCGATCGCGTGATGTTCCTGGGGCTGGCCGGGCTGCTCCGGATCGAACTCGATCCCGACGATGCCGAAGGCGTGCGTCTCACCGAAGCCGCCACGCACGGCACCACGCCCACCCAGATCGACCGCTATATGCAGCGCGCCGCGGTGGCGGTGCTGGTGCCGCTGCGGGCGGGCGACCGGAAGGCGGCACAGCGGCTGGCCGACCGGCTGCTGCCGTTGGGGCAGGTGTCCTAGGCGGGCGAGACGTTCGATGTGACGGCGGTACGTCGCCGCCATGAGTGTAATGCGCACTAACGGAACGACCTTTGTAGGATCTGGCAACACGCAGGGCTTGTCTGGCCGTCGGGGAATGGCGGCTTAGCGAGGGGCCGATGCTGGCGGCCGGACTAGCATTTGGCGGACGGTGTCCGCTAACGCCCACAAGCGCACATTGCCGATCTGCTCTGGTATGCTCGCACTATGAGCGAACAGGTAGCTTTCGACGCCCTGATGCATGAGGTCTGTGTGGAGAGGGGTTGGTGTGGTTCGGTTGTCGGAGGTGAGCCGAGCCACGTCACCGACTTTCTGCCAGAGAGCGGAGAAGTGACGGCGCATCAGCTCGTCATGTGGCTATTCGCCGCAGATGGCGTCGACCCGAGCGACGATCCGGCGAAGTGGCAGACCCACTATGACGGACTGCGGGAAGCGTTCGTTCGCCACATGGGAGGCGACAGAGCCGAAGTGGAGCGGCTCAAATGGAACGGCAGCTAACCACCCAAGACCGGTCGTTCGGAGTTCACTCCACCTGCACAGGAGCCATCGCGTCGTTTCCCTTTTCTTTCATGCTCCGCCGCAATTAATGGTCCGCGTTGAAGCGCTGAGGCGCTGAGAACAATCCGGCCGCCTTGAGCGCGTTCATCATCCAATATGCCATGATCGCTGCCGCACCCAAGACTTCTCCGCGGCTCCGCGTGAACAACCCCGGTCTAGGATCCCGGAGTCAGTCGTCTGAAGCCGATCACGTTGCGCCACCCCGTCAAACGCTCACTTCCCCCCGGCCACGCACCCGGCGGATGCGCGGATCGCGCTCCAGCTCCGCGTCGCGACGGATCCTCTGGCGCAGCTCGTCGCGTTTTTCGTGGATCGAGGCGATCACCGGCCCCATCGCGACACCCAGATCCACCAGCACCGCTTCCGACAATTGCAGCGAACTCTCCAGCGTCTCGGGCACCGCATCGGTCGCGCCCGCGCGGTAGAGCGCCGTCGCGTGGACGGCATCTCGCGCGCGTGCCACGATCGTCAGCTCGGGCGCCAGCGCGCGCACCTGCCGCACCAGCCGGATGCAGAGCACCGGATCGTCCATCGTCAGGATCAGCGCGCGCCGGGCCGGCAGGTCGAGCCGGTCGAGCATCTCGCCACGCGCGACATCGCCGAAAAGCACCGGATAGCCCGCCTCGCGCGCGGCGTGGACGGCGTCGATATCCGCCTCCACCGCGAGGTGGCGCTGGCCGTGCGCCGCCAGCATGTCGGACACCATGCGCCCGACGCGCCCCAGGCCGATCACTACCGTTCCCGCTTCCGCCGCGGGGGCGGCCTCGTCGTCCGGACGCTGCTCGATCTGCCGCGAGAGACGGCGCCCGATGGTCGCGAGCAGCGGGGTGATCGTCAGGCCGATCGCCGTCGCGGTCTGCCAGAAGGTGGCGGTGGAAGGGAGGATCAGTTGCGCCTGGGTGGCGGTCGCCAGCACGATCAGCGTCGTCTCGGACGGGCTGCCCATCAGCAGCCCGGTTTCCGCTGCGGTGCCGCGCCGGACCTGCCCGACGCGCAGGAACAGGAAGGTGACGATCGCCTTTATCGCCACCACGCCGATGACGGCCGCTGCCAGCGCCGCGCCGTTCGCGAGGATCAGGCGAAGGTCGATGCTCATGCCGACGGTGATGAGGAACACGCCGAGCGCCAGCCCCTTGAACGGCGCGGTCATTACCTCGACCTCGCCATGATATTCGGTTTCCGCGATCAGCAGGCCCGCGAGCAGCGCGCCGACGATCGGCGACAGGCCGGCCGCGCTGGTGGCGACACTGGCGACGATCACCACCAGCAGCGAGGCCGCGAGGAACAGCTCGGGGCTTTTCGTCCGCGCCGCCTGCGCGAACAGACGGGGGAGAAAGACGCGGCCGCCGGCGTAGAGCGCCAGGACCGTCAGGCCACCGCGCAGGATCGTGGTGCCGATCGCGCTCCAGCCACCCGCGGTGCCGGGGGCCATCGCGCCAAGCACGAAGATGATCGGCACCAGCGCCAGATCCTCGAACAGCAGCATCGCGAACGCCGATCGCCCCACCGCACCCGTGGTGCCGACCAGCGGCAGTACCAATGCGGTGGAGGAGAGCGCGAGCGCGAAGCCGAGGCCGAGCGCGCCCGCCCAGGGCTGGCCGAGCAGGTGGAGCGCGGTGCCGATCAGCAAGGCGGAGCCTGCAAGTTCTGCCGCGCCGATGCCGAACACCTGCACCCGCATCGTCCACAACCGCCGGAACGACAGTTCGAGGCCGATCGAGAACAGCAGCAGCACGATGCCGAACTCCGCGAACGGCTCGATCGCGTGCGCGTCGGTAATCGTTACGTAATAGAGCCACGGCGCGCGCGCGGTCAGCGCGCCGAGTCCGGCAGGCCCGACCAGCACGCCGACGAGGATGAAGCCGATGACCGGGCTGATCCGGAACCGTGCGAAGGCGGGGATGACGAGCCCAGCCGCGCCGAGGATGACCAGCGCGTCGCTGAAGCCCGTATTGTCGAGACCGGTCGCCATGCCCGCGATCCTAGTCGCGGGCATGGCGCCTGTCATCGCCGGATCAGGCCCAGGCGGCCATTTCCGTCTCGAGATTCGCGCGCACCTGCTCGAAGAACTGCTCGGTCGTCATCCAGGGCTGGTCCGGGCCAATCAGGATCGCGAGATCCTTGGTCATATGGCCGTTCTCGACCGTCTCGATGCAGACGCGCTCCAGCGTCTCGGCGAACTTGGTCACCTCGGGCGTGTCGTCGAACTTGCCGCGATATTTCAGGCCGCCGGTCCAGGCGAAGATCGACGCGATCGGGTTGGTCGAGGTCGCCTTACCCTGCTCGTGCATGCGATAGTGGCGCGTGACGGTGCCGTGCGCGGCCTCGGCCTCGACGGTCTTGCCGTCGGGCGTCAGCAGAACCGAAGTCATGAGGCCCAGCGAGCCGAAGCCTTGCGCGACCTGATCCGACTGCACGTCGCCGTCGTAATTCTTGCAGGCCCACACGAATTCGCCGTTCCATTTCAGCGCGCTGGCGACCATATCGTCGATCAAGCGATGCTCGTAGACGATGCCGGCCGCCTGGAACTTGTCCTTGAACTCGGCCTCGAACACCTCGGCGAACAGATCCTTGAAGCGGCCGTCATAGGCCTTGAGGATCGTGTTCTTGGTGCTGAGATACACCGGCCATTTCAGGTTGAGGCCGTAATGCATCGAGGCGCGGGCGAAATCGCGGATCGAATCGTCGAGATTGTACATCGCCAGCGCGACGCCCGCGCTTTCGAACTGGAACACCTCGCGGTCGATCGTCTGGCCGTCGTCGCCGTCGAAGACGAGGCGCAGCTTGCCGGGGCCCGGCACGCGGAAGTCGGTCGCGCGATACTGGTCGCCGAATGCATGGCGGCCGACGACGATCGGGTGAGTCCAGCCGGGGATCAGGCGGGGCACGTTCTTGATGACGATCGGCTCACGGAAGATCGTGCCACCCAGGATGTTGCGGATCGTGCCGTTGGGCGATTTCCACATCTTCTTGAGGCCGAATTCGGCGACCCGCGCCTCGTCGGGCGTGATCGTCGCGCACTTCACCGCAACGCCATATTTCTGCGTCGCCTTGGCGGAGTCGATCGTCACCTGGTCGTCCGTGGCGTCGCGATGCTCGATACCGAGATCGTAATAATCGAGCTCGATATCGAGATAGGGCTTGATGAGCCGCTCGCGGATCCACTCCCAGATGATCCGCGTCATCTCGTCGCCGTCGATCTCCACGATCGGTGTCTTGACCTTGATCTTCGCCATGCATCGCATCCTTGGGGCAGGGGTTTGGCCCAGCGTCTAGGCATATGGGCGATGGGGATCAACCACGGGGCGCGGTTGTCATGCGCGCCCGGCACCGATAGACCGAAACCATGCCATCGCTCGAAAAGCCGCCGCTCGCTACCAGCACCATCAAATGGCGTTTCCCCGCCGTCCATCCGGAGGGGCATAAATATGTCCTGATCTCGGCCGGGCTCACGCTGCTGCTGACGATCGCGTCGCACATCCTGTTCTGGCCGATGGTCGGGCTCACGATCTGGGTCGCGGCGTTCTTCCGTGATCCGGTGCGCACCACGCCGCAGGGCGAGGGGCTGGTGGTCGCGCCCGCCGACGGGCTGGTCACCATGATCCAGCGCGTGCCGGTGCCGCGCGAGCTGGTGGGTACGCTCGGCGAGGTATCGCTGGTACGCGTCTCGATCTTCATGTCGGTGTTCGACGTGCACATCAACCGCGCGCCGATTGCGGGCACGATCCGTCAGGTGGTGTATATCTCCGGCAAGTTCCTCAACGCCGATCTCGACAAGGCGAGCGACGAAAACGAGCGCCAGCATTTCGTCGTGGAAGGCCGCGACGGGCAGATGATCGGTTTCACCCAGATCGCCGGGCTGGTCGCGCGGCGCATTCTGGGCTTCGTCAAGATCGGCGACATGGTTGCGGTCGGCCAGCGGATCGGGCTCATCCGGTTCGGCAGCCGCGTCGACGTGTTCCTGCCCGACGACGTAGCGCCGCAGGTGGCGCTCGGCCAGCGCAGCATCGCGGGTGAGACGGTGATCGGGCGGCGTCACGCCACGCCCGCGATCGGCGTCGCGCAGTGAGCGTCGCGCCAGCCCGCGGACCGATGCGCGGCATCGCGCGATGATGGCGCCGCGTCTCGGTCGCGCCCGGCGGATGCGTCGCGCATCGCAGGGGCTGCCGCTGCGTGCGGTCGCGCCCAACGCGGTCACCGCGCTCGCTTTGTGCTCGGGCCTGACCGGCGTGCGCTTCGCGATCGCCGGCGAATGGCAGAGCGCGGTCGCGATGATCATGGTGGCCGGCGTGCTAGACGGCATCGACGGGCGGATCGCGCGGATGCTTCACGGCGAGAGCCGGTTCGGTGCCGAACTCGATTCGCTCTCCGATGCGATCTCGTTTGGCGTGGCGCCGGCGCTGATCCTCTACCTCTGGTCGTTGTCCGAACTGCCGCGCGTCGGTTGGATCTGCTCGCTGATCCTGGCGGTGTTCTGCGCGCTCCGGCTTGCCCGGTTCAATGCCAAGATCGACGAAGCCGAACAGCCGCACAAATCGGCCGGCTTCCTCACCGGGGTTCCCGCGCCGGTGGGCGCGGGGCTCGCGATGCTGCCGATGTTCCTGTGGTTCTGGACCGACCAACCGCTCTTCGCTTCGCCCTGGCTCGTCGCACCATGGACGGCATTCGTGGCGACGCTGATGGTGTCGAGCGTGGCGACCTATTCCTGGTCGTCGATGCGCCTGCGCCGGAATATCCGGTTCGAGGCGCTCGCCGTTGTCGTGCTGCTCGGTGCGGCGCTGGTGTCCGCACCATGGCATACGCTCAGCATCGTGAGCCTATGCTATCTGGCGACGATACCGTTCAGCATCGCCGCCTATCGGCGGTTCAGGCGGCTGCGCGCATCCGGTTCACCGGTGTCGACAGCGGTGCCGTCGCCCAACGCCTGATCGCGATCCGGCGCTCGGCCGCGGCCAGCGTCTGGAGCGGCGCGAAAGCGGGTTCGACCCGGCCGGACGCGAGACGCAGGATACGGCGCCATTGCGGCGCGATGCTCGATGCGATCACCATGACAGCGACCGCGAAGGAACCCGAAAACAACAGCGCACTCAGAACCGAAACCATGTCCGCCTCCCTGGACGTAATTCGAAAACGAACGCGTTAACCAACCGAGATCAAACACCTATTCCAGGATTAAGTTCCCGGCTCCCTAGTGAGGCTATGAAAAAGCCCGAATAACTGGGGATAGGTTGCTGGCGGCGATCGGCAATCACGTTGCGAGCCCTTTATGTTCCTATTACGTTCCAGCTGTCAAGCGGTTGCATCGAGCGACGTAATCGGTTAAGGCGCGCGTCTCAAACCCGCATGGGAGGCATCATAGCCCGGTGCGCATCGGTTCGCCGACGCGTCATCCGCTTCCCAGAGGCACAACCGGAAGGAGTTATCCCTATGGCGGCACCTGTCGTCTCCATGCAGCAGCTCATCGAAACGGGCGCGCATTTCGGCCACCAGACGCATCGGTGGAATCCCAAGATGAAGCCGTACATCTTCGGCGATCGTAACGGCGTCCACATCCTCGACCTGTCGCAGACCGTGCCGCTGTTCGCGCGCGCGCTCGAATTCGTCAGCCAGTCGGTCGCCGGCGGCGGCAAGGTGCTGTTCGTCGGCACCAAGCGCCAGGCCCAGGAGCCCGTCGCCGATGCGGCGCGTCGCGCCGGCCAGCATTTCGTCAACCATCGTTGGCTGGGCGGCATGCTCACCAACTGGAAGACGATCAGCAATTCGATCAAGCGCATGAAGACGCTTGAGGAAATGCTGTCGGGCGACACCGTCGGCCTGACCAAGAAGGAAGTGCTCCAGCTCACGCGCGAGCGCGACAAGCTGGAACTGAGCCTCGGCGGCATCCGCGACATGGGCGGCGTACCCGACGTGATGTTCGTGATCGACGCGAACAAGGAAGAGCTGGCGATCAAGGAAGCCAACACGCTCGGCATCCCGGTCGTCGCGATCCTCGATTCGAACGTCAGCCCGGACGGCATCGCCTTCCCGGTTCCCGCCAACGACGACGCCAGCCGCGCCATCCGTCTGTATTGCGAGGCGATCGCGATCGCCGCGACGCGTGGCGGCCAGGAGCAGCAGCGCCGCAGCGGCGCCGATATCGGTGCGATGGACGCCCCGCCCACCGAGGCGGCGCTGAGCACAGATCCGATCGTGGAGCAGCCGCCTGTCGAGCCGGCGCAGGCCGAGCCGGCCCAGGCCGAGATGGCTGCCGAGGCCGAGCGCCAGATCGACGCCTGAGCCTTCGCATAAACGTCATGCGGGCGGGGTAGGGTAAGCGCCTTGCCTCGCCCGCAACCATATTCAGACCAATGAGGATGACAGACATGGCCGATATCACGGCAGCGATGGTCAAAGACCTGCGCGAGAAGAGCGGCGCGGGCATGATGGATTGCAAGAAGGCGCTGAACGAGGCCGGTGGCGACATGGATGCCGCCATGGACTGGCTGCGCACCAAGGGCCTGGCGGCCGCACAGAAGAAGTCCAGCCGCACCGCGGCCGAGGGGCTCGTCGGCGTCGCGGTGAGCGGCACCAGGGGTGCTGCGGTCGAGGTGAACTCGGAGACCGATTTCGTAGCCAAGAACGACCAGTTCCAGCAGTTCGTCCGCGAGGTCACCCAGATCGCGCTGGCGACCGGGGACAATATCGAGGCGCTTAAGGCCGAGGCGATGCCCTCGGGCACGACGGTCGCCGAGGTGCTGACCAACAACGTCGCCACGATCGGCGAGAACCAGTCGCTGCGCCGGGCCAAGCGCCTCGAAGTGAGCAAGGGCGCGGTCGTTCCTTACGTTCACAACCAGCAGTCGCCCGGCCTCGGCAAGATCGGCGTGCTCGTGGCGCTCGAATCGGATGCCTCGGACGAGGTGCTCCAGGCGCTCGGCAAGCAGCTCGCGATGCACATCGCGGCGGCTTTCCCGAAGGCGCTGAACGAAGCCGATCTGGACGAGGCCGAGATCGAGCGCGAGCGGGCGATCGCGACCGAGAAGGCCAGCGAATCGGGCAAGCCCGCCGACATCATCGCCAAGATGGTCGAGGGCGGCATCGCCAAATACCGCAAGGAGCATGCGCTGGTCAGTCAGCTGTTCGTCATGGACGGCAAGACCAAGATCAGCGACGTGGTGGCCAAGGCGGGCAAGGATGCCGGCACGACGATCGTGTTGAAGGACTATGTCCGCTTCCAGCTCGGCGAAGGCATCGAGAAGGAAGCCTCCGACTTCGCTGCCGAAGTCGCGGCGGTGAGCGGCGTGCCGCAGCCGACCGCCTGAGCCTCGTTCCCTCTTCGCGCGAGCGCGGAGAGGGTCCGTGCCGGCGGATGATCGGAAAGGGCATGGTGCGGACGCCGCGGCGCGCGCCATGTCCCTTTTGCGTCGGCGCGCCCGCCCGTTCGTCGCTCGGGGCGGGAATGCGTCGCGCCCGGTTGCTCCGGTGCATCGCCGCCCCTAAGGTCCGCGCGCGTCCCTGACCGAGTGCCTGCATGCCCCACAAGCGTATCCTGTTGAAACTTTCGGGCGAGGTCCTGATGGGCGAGAACGGTCTCGCGATCGATCCCGCCGTCACCGCGCGCGTCGCGAACGAAATCGCCGATGCCAAGGCCAAGGGCTATGAACTGTGCATCGTGGTCGGCGGGGGCAACATCTTCCGCGGGATCGCCGCCGCGGCCAAGGGCTTCGAGCGCGCCACCGCCGATTATATGGGCATGCTCGCCACCGTCATGAACGCGCTCGCGGTGCAGAACGCGCTGGAGCAGATCGGCGTCGATACCCGCGTCCAGTCCGCCATTCCGATGGCGAGCGTGTGCGAACCCTTCATCCGTCGCCGCGCCGAGCGGCATCTGGAAAAAGGCCGGGTGGTGATCTTCGCCGCCGGCGTCGGCAGCCCCTATTTCACCACCGATTCGGGCGCTGCGCTGCGCGCCGCCGAGATGAAGTGCGACGCGCTCTTCAAGGGCACCAGCGTGGACGGCGTCTATGATGCCGATCCCAAGAAGGTGCCGGGCGCGACCCGCTACGAAACCGTTACCTATGATGCGGTGCTCTCGCAGAACCTGCAGGTGATGGACGCGAGCGCCGTGGCGCTCTGCCGCGACAACCATATTCCGATCGTCGTGTTCAACATCCGCGAAGCCGGCAATCTGGCCGCCGTGCTCGCGGGCGATGGCGTGTCGACGACCGTGCAAAGCCAGGAGATGACCAATGCCCGCCTATGACAAGGCCGATATCGAACGCCGCATGGCCGGGAGCGTCGAGGCGCTGCGCCACGATCTGGGCGGCCTGCGCACCGGGCGTGCGGCGACCAGCCTGCTCGATCCGGTGACGGTCACCGTCTATGGATCGTCGATGCCGCTCAACCAGGTCGCGTCCGTCTCCGCGCCCGAGCCGCGGATGCTGTCGGTGCAGGTGTGGGACAAGACGAATGTCGGCCCGGTGGACAAGGCGATCCGCTCGGCGGGGCTGGGGCTCAACCCGATCGTCGACGGCCAGACGCTGCGCCTCCCGATCCCCGACCTGACCGAGGAGCGCCGCAAGGAGCTGGCGAAGCTGGCCGGCCAATATGCCGAAAAGGCACGGATCGCCGCGCGCAACGTGCGCCGCGACGGCATGGACTCGCTCAAGACCGACGAGAAGAAGGGCGTCTTCGGCGAGGACGAGCGCAAGCGCCACGAGACCGAGGTGCAGAAGATCACCGACGCCACGATCGCCGATATCGACGCGGTGTTCGCCACCAAGGAAAAGGAAATCCTCGGCAAGTGAACGCCGCGGCGCGTTCCGGTCGAACGGCGGGGCGGGGGCTTTGAGCTCCGCCGTCAAGCTGACGCCCGTTCCCGCGGGTGGTACGGTGCCGCGCCATGTCGCGATCATCATGGACGGCAACGGCCGCTGGGCGAAGAAGCGGATGCTGCCGCGGCTGGCCGGGCACCGGGCCGGGGTGGAGGCGGTGCGCCGCGTTACCCGCGCCGCGCGCGAGATGGGGATCGAGGCGCTGACGCTCTACGCCTTTTCCTCGGAGAACTGGCGCCGGCCCGAGGCCGAGGTAAGCGACCTGATGGGGCTGCTGCGGCTGTTCATCCGCAGCGACATCGACGAGATGGTCCGCGAGAATGTCCGGCTGCGGATCATCGGCGACTATCGGCGCTTCTCGCCCGATCTTGTCGCGTTGGTCGATGATGCGGTCGAACGGACGTCGCGCAACAGCGGGCCGATCCTGGCGATCGCGCTCAACTACGGGTCGCAGGCCGAGCTGGCCGGGATCGCCCGGCGCCTGGCCGAACGCGCGCGCGACGGCGAACTCGATCCGGCCGCGATCGATGCGGGCATGATCGAGGCCGCGCTCGACACCCATGCGCTGCCGCCGCTCGATCTCGTGATCCGCACCTCGGGCGAGCAGCGGCTGTCCAATTTCCTGCTGTGGCAGGCGGCCTATGCCGAATTGCTGTTCGTCGATACGCTCTGGCCCGATTTCGATGCCGAAGCGCTGGTCGCCGCGGTGGCCGCGTTCGGGCGGCGGCAACGCCGTTACGGCGGCCTGTGAGCACCGGGCCGTCCGACCTGCCGGTGCGTGCCGCGGCGGGGCTGGCGATGATCGCGGTGGCGATGCTCGCGCTCGTCGCCGGCGGGCTCCTCTTCTGGCTGCTCGCGGTGGTCGCCGGGCTGTTCATGATGGCGGAGTGGTGCGATCTCCACGCCATCCCGGCCAAGACGAAGCGGCTGGCGCTGTTCAGCCTGTCGGTGCCGCTGGCGATCATGGCGCCAATCGCGGCGGGGCCCGATTTCTTCGCGCTGGGGCTGCTCGCGGGGGCCGCGTTCTTCACCGTGATCGTCACGCGCCGCCCGGCGCTGGCGCTCGGCACCATCTATGTCGGGCTGCCGATCCTGGCGCTGCTGCTGCTGCGCCGCCAGCATGAGGGGATCGTCTGGACGCTGTGGGCGCTGGCGCTCGTCTGGGCGACCGATATCGGCGCCTATTTCGCCGGCCGCGCGATCGGCGGGCCGAAGCTCGCGCCGCGGATCAGCCCGGCCAAGACCTGGGCGGGGCTGGGTGGCGGCGTGCTGCTCGCTACACTGCTTGGCGCCGCGCTGCACGTGGCCTATGGCCTGCCGCTGCGCTTCACGCTCGCGACGCCGTTCCTTGCCGTGCTGGCGCAGGGCGGCGATCTCTACGAAAGCTGGCTGAAACGCCGCGCGGGCGTGAAGGACAGCGGCACGCTGATCCCCGGCCATGGCGGCGTGCTCGACCGGCTCGACGGCATCGTCCCGGTGGCGCCGGTTGCCGCCTTTCTGGCCGTCCTTCCCACGATACTCATCTGGCTGACATGAAGACCATCACCATTCTCGGCGCGACCGGCTCGGTCGGCACCTCGACGCTCGACCTGGTGGAGCGCGAGCCCGATGCGTTCCGCGTCGTCGCGCTCACCGCCAATACCGATGTGGCGAAACTCGCCGCCGCCGCGATCCGCACCCGCGCCGAACTGGCTGTGGTCGCCGACGCGGCGTGCCTGCCGGCCTTGCGCGAGGCGCTGGCGGGCACCGGGATCCAAACGGCGGGCGGTGCGGAGGCGGTGTGCGACGCCGCGCGCAGCGGCGCGGACTGGACGATGGGCGCGATCGTCGGCTGTGCGGGGCTGAAGCCCGTCATGGCGGCGATCGAGGGCGGCCGCACCGTGGTGCTGGCCAACAAGGAGCCGCTGGTGTCGGCCGGCGACGTGATCCTCGCCGCCGCCGCGCGATCGGGCGCGACGCTGCTGCCCGCCGACTCCGAGCACAACGCGATCTACCAGTGTTTCGATTTTGCCCGGCCCGAGCGCGTGCGGCGGATCATCCTGACCGCGAGCGGCGGCCCGTTTCGCGACTGGACGCTCGACGCGATGCGCGGCGTGTCGGTCGAACAGGCGGTGGCGCACCCCAATTGGTCGATGGGCGCCAAGATCTCGGTCGATTCGGCCACGATGATGAACAAGGGGCTCGAGCTGATCGAGGCTGCCCGGCTGTTCCCGGTGGATGACGACCGGATCGAGGTGGTGATGCACCGGCAGTCCGTGATCCATTCGATGGTCGATTATGTCGACGGATCGATGCTGGCGCAGCTTGGCCCCTCGGACATGCGCGTGCCGATCGCGCACACGCTCGCCTGGCCCGACCGGATGGCGACCCCGATGGCGCCATTGGACCTGGTGGCGATCGGGCGGCTCGATTTCGAGAGCGTCGATCCGTTGCGCTTTCCCGCGATCCGGCTGGCGCGCGAGGCGCTGGCGACCGGCGGCGCGCGGCCCGCGATCCTGAACGCGGCGAACGAGGTGGCGGTGGCGGCGTTTCTCCGCCGCCGGATCGGCTTCCTCGAAATTGCCGCAATCGTCGAGCATATCCTCGATCGTTACGACCCGGCCGCGCCGGAGACGCTCGACGCGGTGCTCGCGATCGACGCGCACGCGCGGGTCCTGGCGGGCGAGCGTGTCGAGGATGGCGTGATTTGATCCAGACTCCGGGAATTCTGCTGACCATTGTCGCGTTCGTGTGCGTCATCGGGCCGCTCGTGTTTGTCCACGAGATGGGCCATTATCTCGCCGGCCGGATGTTCGGCATCAAGGCGGACGCGTTCGCGATCGGCTTCGGCCGCGAGGTGGCGGGCTTCACCGACCGGCGCGGCACGCGGTGGAAGTTCGGCTGGCTGCCGCTCGGCGGCTATGTGAAGTTCGCGGGCGACATGAACGCGGGCAGCCAGCCCAGCGCCGACTGGCTCGCGCTTCCCGCCCTCGAACGCCAGCGGACGTTCCAGGCCAAATCCGTATGGCAGCGCGCGATCGTCGTGGCGGCGGGGCCGGTCGTCAATTTCATCGTCGCGCTGCTGATTCTCGCCGGCTTCGCGCTCGCTTATGGCGATGTGCGCATGCCGCCGGTCGTAGGCGCGGCAGTCGCCGGCAGCCCCGCCGCGACGGCGGGGCTGATGCCCGGCGACCGGGTCATCGCGATCGGCGGCCGGCCCGTCGACACGTTTGACGACATCGCACGCTATGTCCGCATCCGTGCAGGCGAAACGGTCGCGATCGATCTCGATCGGCGCGGCGCGCGGCTGACGCGCAGCGTCACCGTCGCCATCGATCACGAACGCGACCGGTTCGGCAATGATTACCGGATCGGCCGGTTGGGGATCGAAGGACCGCGCCCGGTGATCGTGCCGGTAAGCGTGGTCGAGGCGCCGATCGTCGCGGTGCGGCGCACCGGGCAGATCGTATCGATGATGGTCGAGACGCTGGGGCAGGTGGTAACCGGCCGCCGATCGGTGAAGGAACTCGGCGGCCCCTTGAGCATCGCCAAGGTGTCGGGCGAACAGTTGAGCCTGGGTGTCGGCGCGTTCGTGTTCCTGATCGCACTCGTCTCGATCAATCTGGGGTTCATCAACCTGCTGCCAATACCCATGCTCGATGGCGGCCATCTGTTCTTCTATGCGATCGAAGCGGTGCGTCGGCGCCCCGTCGAGCCGCATGTTCAGGAATGGGCCTATCGTGGCGGCCTTGCCGCGATCCTTGCGCTGATGCTGCTCGTGACGTTCAACGATCTGGGCAGCTTCGGACTCTGGAAAGGGCTTGCCGGGTTGATTGGTTGACGCTGTTGGGGCAGGGCGGCGAACGCAGGGGTCGGTGCGGCTTATCTTGGGTGGGTTTTCAGTGACAGCGATGAACGGTTCCTCTTTCGGCGTGCGCGCTGTTGCCCTGCTTCTCACGGGAAGCATGCTGGCAGGCCTGTCCGTCCCCGCCGAGGCCCAGCGCGGCGGTGGCGGCGGTCGTGGTCGCGGCGGACCGCCGAGTGCCGGGCGCCCCGCTGCGGGCCCCGTTCGCGCGCTGCCGGCGGCCGGACCTACGGGTCCCGCCATCACCGTCACCGATCCCAACGCGCTCACCATCAAATCGTTGCGCGTCGAAGGATCGCAGCGCATCGAACCGGAAACGGTGTTGTCCTACACCCGCCTTCACGTGGGCGCGAAATACAATGCGGAATCGCTCGATCAGGCGCTGAAGGACCTGCAGGCGAGCGAACTGTTCGCCGATTACTCGATCAGCGGCGTCGAGACCGGCGACATCGTCCTGAAGGTGCGCGAGAACCCGATCATCAACCGGGTGATCCTGGAGGGCAACAAGCGCATCAAGGAAGACAAGATCAAGAAGGAGATCAAGCTCGCGCCGCGGCAGATCTTCACGCGCACCGCCGTCCGCCAGGATATCGCGCGCATCATCGAACTGTATCGCCGTCAGGGCCGTTTCGCTGCCTCGGTCGATCCCAAGATGGTCAATCTCGACCAGAACCGCGTCGACGTGGTGTTCGAGATCACCGAGGGGCCGAAATCCAAGGTCGAGCAGATCAACATCATCGGCAACCATGTGTTTTCCGACGACAAGATCCGCCAGCAGATGGCGACCAAACAGTCGCGCTTCTTCCGCCTCCTGTCCTCGAACACGTCCTACGATCAGGATCGGCTGGCCTATGACCAGCAGAAGCTGCGCCAATTCTACCTGACCGAAGGCTATGCCGATTTCCGCGTGACCTCCGCGGTGGCCGAGCTGACGCCGGACAAGAAGGACTTCATCATCACTTACGTGTTGGAGGAGGGGCCGCGCTACAAGTTCGGCGACGTGACCGTCGACAGCGACATCCGCGATTTCGACAACAAGAAGCTCGCCGCCTCGCTGCCGATGAAGAAGGGCGACTGGTACAACGCCAAGCAAGTCGAGGATTCGGTCGATCAGCTGAACCAGGCGACCGGCTTGTTCGGCTATGCCTTCACCGATACCAATCCCGAGTTCCAGCGTGACAAGGACACGCTGACGATGGGGATCAACTTCCACATCGCGCAGGCGCAGCGTTCGTATATCGAGCGCATCGTCATCAACGGCAACACGCAGACGCAGGACAAGGTGATCCGCCGCGAGATCCGTCTGGCGGAGGGCGATGCGTTCAACAGCTTTCAGGTGAAGCGCTCGCAGGACCGGATCAACTCGCTCGGCTATTTCCAAGACAAGTTTGAGATCAAGCAGAACCCGGGCTCGTCGCCCGACCGCGTTCAACTCGAGGCGAATGTCGAGGAGAAGTCGACGGGCGAGCTGCAGCTTTCGGCGGGCTATTCGAGCCTGGAGCGTTTCATCATCCAGGCGAACATCACCCAGCGCAATTTCCGCGGCAAGGGCGAGGAGCTGCGCGCCGGCGTCAACTATTCGAGCTATTCAAAGTCGATCGAGCTGGGCTTCACCGAGCCCTATCTGTTCGACAAAAACATCGCGGTCGGCGGCGACATCTTCCGCCGGGACTATAACTCGTTCAACTATGCCGGCGACACGCGCCAGACGACCTATAGCCAGGTGTCGACGGGCTTCCAGCTTCGCGCCGGCCTGCCGCTCACCGAATATTGGTCGCTCGCGGGCCGCTATGGCCTGTCCTACGATCAGGTCAGCCTCGACAAGGACACCTATTACACCAATGGCGTCTGCGATCCGGCGATCGCAGGCCGCTATCTCTGCGAAGCGCTCGGCAACCGCATCACCTCGTCGGTCGGCGCGTCGTTGATCTACGACAGCCTCAACAGCCGCCTGCGCCCGACCGCGGGCAAGCGCTTCTCGATCAGCGAGGATCTCGCGGGGCTCGGCGGCGACGTGCATTATGCGCGCACCCGGATCGAGGCGTCCAAGTACAAGAATATCGGCAGCGGCTTCATTCTGTCGGCGGTGGGCGAGGCGGGCTATATCCACTCGTTCGATGGCCCCGATGCGCGGATCACCGATCGTTTCTATCTCGGCGAGCCGCAGTTCCGCGGCTTCGACATCCGCGGCGTCGGACCGCGCGTGCAGCGCGTACAATATACCGGATCGGTGGCGACGGGCGATCAGCTTCTGACCACGTCGAAAGACAGTCGCGTCGACGACGCGCTGGGCGGCAACAAATATTATCTCGGCCGGATCGAACTCGAACTGCCGCTCGGCTCGGGCGCGCGCGAACTCGGGTTGCGGCCGTCGATCTACGTGCAGGCCGGCTCGCTCTGGGGTCTGCGGACGCCCGCAGTGAACGGCACGTTCCCGCAGGCACTCAATCCCGATGGCAGCCTGGCGTACAACAAGGACGGGTCGCCCTCGCTGCTGCCGCTCACGCGCAACGTCACGTCGAACGGGCAACAGGTCTATACCAATTCCGATCCGCTCACCAACGGCACGACCAGCGGGACGATCGTCTACACGACCTGCGCGGTGGGATCGTCCTCGACCTATGGCGGCACCTGCGTCGGGACGATGGCCAACACCCCATATACGACCACCACGACGCCGGTGTACGAACGCTATTACGGCAGCAACGCCACGCCGCGCATCTCGATCGGCATCGGCGTCAACTGGAACTCGCCGTTCGGCCCGCTGCGCATTGATCTCGCCAAGGCGATCCTCACCCAGCCGGGCGACGATCCCAAGCTCATTACCTTCAACGTAGGGACACAGTTCTGATGACCATCAAGACGCTTCTTCTCGCCGCCGCTCTCGCTACGCCCGGCCTCGTCGTCGCCAGCCAGGCGAGCGCGCAGGTCAACGGCGTCGGCGTTGCCGATTTCCAGGCCGCCGTTGCCAACACCAAGGCCTGGGCCGCCGCGCGCACCCAGATCGAGACGACCTACAAGGCGCAGATCGATCAGTCGAATGCACGCCGCGCCGCACTGCAGGCCGAGCTTCAGCCGATGGTGACCAAGTTCCAGGCCGCGCAGGCCGCGCCGGGCGCGACCCAGGCGTCGCTCCAGCCGCAATATCAGGCGATCCAGGCGCGCGAGGCGTCGGCCCAGCAGGAACTGAACCGCATCACCGCGCCGGTCCAGCGTGCGCAGGCCTATGCCATCGAGCAGATCTCGGGCCATATGAACGAGGCCGTTCAGGCCGCTGTGCGCGCCAAGAACGTCAGCCTGCTGCTCCGTCCGGAAGCCGCCTCGTTCGCCCAGCCGGCGGCAGACGTGACCCCGGCGATCACCGCCGAGCTCGACCGCGTCGTGCCGAGCGTCGGCATCACGCCGCCGGCCGGCTGGCAGCCCGGCCAGAACGGTGCCGCCGGTGCGGCGCCCGCCGCCACGGCGCCGGCGGCGCGCGCCACCCCCGCAGGCCGCGCGACGGGCCGGTGAGCGAAGCCGCCGAGGGCCGCGCCGCCATCGGTCCGCTCGATATCGGGCGGGTGATGGCGGCGCTGCCGCACCGTTATCCGATGCTGCTGGTCGATCGGGTCGAGACGCTCGTCCCCGATCGGTCGATCGTCGCGATCAAGGCGGTGACGATCAACGAGGGCTTCTTCCAGGGCCATTTCCCGGGGCGGCCGATCATGCCCGGCGTGCTGATCGTCGAGGCGATGGCGCAAGCCGCGGGGATCCTGGCGGTGGAATCACTCGGGCTCGCCGGCTCGGGCAAGCTCGTCTATTTCATGGCGATCGATGGCGCGAAGTTCCGCAAGCCGGTCGAACCGGGCGTGCTGCTCTCGCTCGAGGTGGCGTTCGTGCAAAAGCGCGCCACGGTCTGCAAGTTCGCCGGCGTTGCGAAGATCGCGGGCCAAGTGGTTGCGGAAGCGAACTTCACCGCCATGATCGCCGATCCGCCGGCCAGCGCCTAGGCGCCAACTTCGCCAACTTTGACTAAGGCGCCGCGCTCGGCTAAGGGCGCGCCTCCTTTCAGGCTGGTCGGAACCAGCCATAGCCGGAGCGTTCCCCATGAAGACCGATACCCATCCCGACTACCACATGATCAAGGTCCAGATGACCGACGGCACCGTGTTCGAGACGCGCTCGACCTGGGGCAAGGAGGGCGACACGATGCAGCTCGACATCGATCCGCTGGCGCATCCGGCCTGGACCGGTGGTCGCGGTACGATGCTCGATGCCGGTGGCCAGGTCGCGCGCTTCAACAAGCGCTTCGGTGGCGGTCTCACGCTCCGCAAGTGACCGACCGCGCGTCGTTAACGGCGCGTTAGGGTGGCGGACGTACACGTCTCTCCTGTCACATGAGAGGACGCGATGTTCGCCGCCGAATTCCAGCCAGTCCAGGATCAAGGCCGCCGCCGCTCCGCCCGCGCCCCGGTCGCGCTGGAGGCCAAGGTGGGCGGCGACGGTCTTGAGCGCACGCTGTGCAAGGTCATCGACGTGTCGATCCATGGCGCGCGGATCCAGACCTATTCGGCTCTCAAGCGCGGCGCGATGATCTGGCTGACCTTGCCCTTGATCGGTGCGGTGGCGGCCGACGTGATGTGGGCCGACGACTTCAACGCCGGCTGCCAGTTCCGCGCGCCGCTGGATCTCGCCGCGTTCGAAACGCTGACCGAGAGGCACCCGGTATCGTGATCCGATCGGCGGAACGGGTGGGATTCGAACCCACGGTGGGCTTGCACCCACGGCGGTTTTCAAGACCGCTGCCTTAAACCACTCGGCCACCGTTCCTCGGCTGCTCCGATAGGCGCCTCGCGCCGGTCTGTGCAAGCGCTGCGACGATGCGGGGTTCCGGCATCCGTGCCACTGTGCCACTCTCGTTCGCATGGGTGGGATGAAACGGATCGATATGGCGTTGCGGGCATTCGGCACGGCCTTGGCGCTGATGCTGGCGGGGCCGGCCTGCGCACAGGAACCGGCTACCAGCCAGGACAACGGCTTCCAGGATTATCTCTCGGTGCTCCGCACCCAGGCGCTTGCGCAAGGCGTGTCGCGCCAGACCGCCGATGCCGTGTTTCCGACGCTGACGCTCAACCAGCGGGTGGTCGATCTCGATCGCCAGCAACCGGGTAGCGACGTGAACGGCCCGGTATCGATGTTCGCGCCCTATCGGACGCAGCATGTCGACGCTGCCCGCATCGCGCGCGGCCAGAGCGTCTATCGCGCGCAGCGATGGCGGCTCCAGACGATCGAGCGCGAGACGGGCGTTCCCGAATCGATCATGGTCGCGATCTGGGGGCATGAGACGAACTACGGCGCCTATACGGGCAATTTCGACCTCCTCCGGTCGCTCGCCAGCCTGGCCTATGACGGACGGCGCCGGCCTTTGTTCGCCGGCGAGTTCATCGCCGCGCTCAAGATGATCGATCGCGGCGTACCGCGCGAACGGCTGAAGGGCAGTTGGGCGGGTGCGACCGGCAATCCGCAGTTCCTGCCTTCGGTGTATTTGCGCGTCGGCCGCGACGGCGATGGCGATGGCCGGGTCGACATCTGGAACAGCGAGGCGGACACGCTGGCATCGATCGGCAATTACTTCGTCGATGCCGGTTGGCGCACGGGGCAGCCCTGGGGCATCGCCGTGACGGTGCCGGGCGGGTTCGATCGGTCTCAGGTCGCCAATCGGCTGGTCTCGCCGCGCTGCCCACGCGTGTTCGCGCGCGCCAGCGGCTGGCGGACGATGGCCGAATGGCGGGCGCTCGGGATCGCGCCTCAATCGGGTATCTGGCCCGGCGACCATGTGATGGCGACCCTATTCGAGCCCGATGGCCCGGGTGCCACGGCCTATCTGCTCACCAGCAACTACCGCGTGATCCTCGATTACAACTGCTCGAATTTCTACGCGCTGTCGGTGGGGCTGCTCGCCGACGCCGTCGCGCGCTAACGCGTGACGGCGGGTTCTTCGAAGGTTATGGCGGCCTTGGCCATTCGCCGCCAATCCCATCGCTTCTCCAAACGCCACGGACCCGACCCCATGAACAAGCTGATCGCCGCCCCCGTTATCGCCGCGTTGCTGGCCGTGCCCACGATGGCGGCGGCACCGCAGTTTCAGACGCCGGCGCCGATCGCCTATCTGCAGGACCTGTCGTCGGGCGCGGTGCTCTACAGCCGCGATGCGGACAAGCGCATGCCGCCCGCCTCGATGGCCAAGATGATGACGGTCTATGTCGCGTTCGACATGATCCGCAAAGGCGAACTGAAGCTCGACCAGACTTTCCCGGTCCGCCCGGAGACATGGGCGAAGTGGCATGGGCCCAAAGCCGGATCGACGATGTTCCTGGCGACCGGCGAGAATGTCAGCGTCGAGAATCTTCTGAAGGGCATCGTCACGCTGTCGGGCAACGACGCCTGCGTCGTGCTCGCCGAGGGGATTTCGGGCACCGAGGAAGGTTTTGTCAGCCGCATGAACGACAGCGCGAAGCAGCTCGGTCTGACGAACAGCCATTTCGGCACCGCCAATGGCTGGCCCGACAATGGCGTGACCTATGTGACGGCGCGCGACCTCGCCAAGCTGGCATCCGCGACGATCACGAACTTTCCCGACCTCTACAAGAAGTTCTACTCCCTTCCCAATTTCACTTGGGGCAAGACGCTCGGCGCCGGCACGGACATCACGCAGGCCAATCGTGATCCGCTGCTCGGCCGCGTCGCCGGGGCCGACGGCCTGAAGACCGGGCATACCGACGAAGCGGGCTATGGCTTCACCGGCTCCGCCCAGCAAAACGGTCGCCGCCTCGTGATGGTGATGGCCGGGCTGTCGAGCTTCAACCAGCGAATCGAGGAGTCGGTTCGCTTCATGGAGTGGGGGTTCCGCGCCTGGCAGGCCAAGCCGCTGGTCGCCAAGGGCCGAAAGGTCGAAACCGCCGAGGTTCAACTCGGCGACTCCGCCACGGTGGGGCTCGTTGCGGCGAACGCCTTGACGGTCACGCTGCCCGCCGGCGCGGTGCCGGTGATGCAGGCCAAGGTCGTGTACGAAGGTCCGATCAAGGCGCCGATCAAGGCCGGGCAGCACATCGCGGATCTGGTCGTGTCGTCGCCAGACGTGCCCGAACAGCGGCTGCCGCTCGTCGCCGACAAGGATGTCGCGGCCGCCGGGTTCTTCGGCCGTGCGTGGGCGGGGCTGAAGTCGTTCCTGTGACGCCGTGACGCCGATCTACGGCAATGCCCCGGCGCACGCGGCCTTTGCGGCGGCGTCACGGGGCGGAACGCTCCATCACGCATGGTTGTTCGCCGGCTCCGAGGGCGTCGGCAAGGCGCGATACGCGCGCGAGGCGGCGATCCGGATGCTCGGCGAGGCGGCGGGCGAGGGGGCGCCGATGCCGCGTACCCGCGCCTTGGTCGATGCAGGATCGCACCCCGATTTCCGCGTCCTTTCCCGGCTTCCCAAAGATGCGGAAAAGCCGGATCAGGATCTCGCGCGGAGCGTCACGATCGCGCAGGTGCGCACGTTGCAGCCGCTGTTCGCGACCGCACCATCGATGAGTTCGCGGCGTGTGGTGTTGATCGATTCGATCGACGATCTCGAACGCGGCGGTGCCAACGCGCTGCTCAAGAATCTGGAGGAGCCGCCCGCCGGAACGATCTTCCTGCTCGTCAGCCATGCGCCCGGTCGCTTGTTGCCGACGATCCGCTCGCGCTGCCGGCTGCTCCGCTTCGAACGGCTGTCGGACGAGGATGTCGCCGCGGCGATTCGTGAGCTCCGCCCCGAGGCGGAGGACGCCGAGGTGGAGGCGCTGGTGCGGGCGGCGGACGGCGCGCCGGGCAAGGCGCTGCGCTATGCTGGGCTGGATATCGCCGGCCTGGACGCCGCGATCGCCGGTCTCGCGGAGGGAGATCCGAACAACGCGCGCCGGGCGGCGCTGGCCAAGGCGCTGGCCGGGAAAGCGGCCGCGCCACGTTATGCCGCCTTCCTCGAACGCGTTCCGAGCTTCATCGCCCGAACCGCAAGGCAGCGCACCGGGCCCGCGCTCGCCGATGCCATCGCCGCGCATGCCAAGGTGCGCGAGATCGCCGGCGCCGCGATCGGGCTGTCGCTCGATCCGCAAGCCACCATATTCGAAATCGGCGGCATCGTCGCCGGGCTTCACCTGAAGGATCCGATTGGTTAGGGCATCGGCATGGCCGAACCCTATTACATCACCACCGCGATCAGCTATCCCAACGGCCGCCCGCATATTGGCCACGCCTATGAGGCGATCGCCGCCGATGCCATCGCCCGCTTCCAGCGCCAGGCCGGGCGCGACGTCCGCTTCCAGACCGGCACCGACGAACACGGCCTCAAGATGGTTCAGGCCGCGCGGGGCGCGGGCGTGGAAGTCCGTGCTTTGGCGGACGAAATGTCTTCGCATTTCAAGGCGATGTGCGACGCGCTGGATATCTCCTATGACCGGTTCCTGCGCACCACCGAGCCCGGCCATCACCGCGCGAGCCAAGCGCTTTGGAGCGCGATGGCGGAGAAGGGCGATCTTTATCCCAGCCGCTACGAAGGCTGGTATTCGGTGCGCGACGAGGCGTTCTACGACGAAAAGGAGCTGATCGGCGAGGGGGACGCGCGCCTGTCGCCACAGGGCACGCCGGTCGAATGGACGAAGGAAGAAAGCTGGTTCTTCCGCCTCTCCGCCTATCAACAGCCGCTGCTCGACCATTTCGCCGCGAACCCCGATTTCATCCGGCCGGAGAGCCGCCGCAACGAGGTGATCCGCTTCGTGGAAGGGGGCCTGTCCGATCTGTCCATCTCGCGCACCAGCTTCGACTGGGGCGTGCCGGTTCCCGGTGCCGACGGCCATGTGATGTATGTGTGGGTCGATGCGCTCACCAATTATCTGTCCGGGCTGGGCTATCCCGATGCGGCTGCGGAATGGCGCTATTGGCCCGCCGACCTCCATCTGATCGGCAAGGACATCGTGCGCTTCCATGCCGTCTATTGGCCGGCATTTCTGATGTCGGCCGGCATCGCCTTGCCCAAGCAGGTCTTCGGCCATGGTTTCCTGCTTCATCGCGGCGAGAAGATGTCGAAGTCGCTCGGCAATGTGGTGGCTCCCGGCGAGCTGGCCGAGGCATTCGGCGTCGATGCGCTGCGATACTTCCTGCTGCGCGATGTGAGCTTCGGGCAGGACGGATCCTATTCGGCCGAGGCGATCGTCACGCGCGTGAATGCCGAGCTGGCCAACAGCTTCGGTAATCTGGCGCAGCGAACGCTGTCGTTCGTCGCCAAGAATCTGGACGGCGCGTTCCCCGCGCCGGGGCGCAGCGATCCGGCCGATGCGATGCTGATCGAGGAGGTCGTCGTGGCATGTGCGGCGCTCCAATCCGCGTTCGAGGATCTCGCGCTCGCGCAAGGCATCGAGGCCTGGATGCGCGGCGTGTTCGCCTGCAACCAATATATCGATGCGCAGGCGCCCTGGGCGTTGCGCAAGACCGATCCCGAGCGGATGCACGCCGTGCTCGGCACGCTGATCCGGGCGATCCGCATGCTCGCGATCGCGATCCTGCCGGTGGTACCCGGATCGGCCGCGCGGATGCTCGATCAGATCGGCGCCGACCAGCGCGACCATGCCGCGATCGACGATGACCGCTGGTACGATCGGGTGGCCGCGACCCACCGGATCGCCCCGCCGAGCCCGATCTTCCCCCGGCTCGAACTTCCGGTGGAGGCCGGCTGATGCTCGCCGACAGCCACTGCCACCTCAATTACGAGGGTGTCTTCGAACAGCAGCAGGCGGTGCTCGAACGCGCGCGCGCGCGCGGCGTGACCGCCATGCTCAACATCGCCACCCGGGAGAGCGAATGGGATGCGGTGCTCGCCACTGCCATGCGCGAGCCGGACGTCTGGGCGACGATCGGCATCCATCCCAATGAGGCCGACGCGCACCCGGATGTGGGCGTCGCACGGTTGATCGAACGCGCACGGCAGCCCCGCGTGGTGGGGCTGGGCGAAACGGGCCTCGACTATCATTACGAACGGTCCGACCGCGTACGCCAGCAGGCGAGCTTTCGCGCGCACATCGCGGCCGCCCGCGAGACGGGGCTGCCGATCGTCGTGCACACCCGCGATGCCGAGGAGGATACCGCCGCGATCCTGACCGAGGAAATGGGGAAGGGGCGCTTCGGCGGGGTGATCCATTGCTTCACCGCGAGCGGCGCATTCGCCGATCACGCCCTGGCGCTGGGCTTCTACATTTCGATCTCGGGGATCGTGACGTTCAAGAACGCGCGCGATATTCAGGACACCGCCGCACGGTTGCCGATCGACCGGCTGCTGATCGAAACCGACGCGCCGTTTCTCGCGCCCGTGCCGCATCGCGGGAAGCCGGGCGAGCCGGGCTTCGTCGCCGATACCGCGGCCTTCCTCGCAAAGCTGCGGGGGGAAGATGCTGAAACGTTAGCCACGCGCACGGCGGAGAATTTCCACACGCTCTTCGCCCGGACGCGCGCATGAAGGTCCGCATCCTCGGCTCGGGCACATCGTCCGGTGTGCCGCGGATCGGCAATGATTGGGGTGAATGCGATCCGGCCGAGCCGCGCAATCGCCGGACGCGGGCGTCGCTGCTGGTGGAGCATGACGGCACGACGATCCTCGTCGACACCGGGCCCGACATGCGCGAGCAGCTGCTGGCGGCCGATGTGGCGCGGATCGACGCGGTGATCTGGACACACGATCACGCCGATCACTGCCATGGCATCGATGATCTGCGGCAGGTCTATCACGCGATGGGCCATCCGGTGCGCGGCTATGCGCGGGCCGAGGTGCTGGATGCGATCACGGCACGCTTCGCCTATGCGTTTGCCGGGCGCGCGGGCTATCCGCCGACGATCGCGGCGGCGATCTTGCCGGACATGCTGACGATCGGCGGGATCACGGTGCGTGTGGTGGATCAGCCACATGGCAATATCCGCTCGGCAGGATTGCGCTTCGAGGCCGGTGGCGCGGCCGTCGGATATGCGACCGATTTCAGCCACGTGACGCCCGAGATGGCGACGCTGTATGAAGGGCTTGACGTCTGGATCGCCGATGCGCTCCGCCGCCGGCCCCATCCGACGCATGCGAACCTCAAAACGGTGCTCGAATGGGTCGAGCGGCTGCGCCCGGATCGAACCGCGCTGATCCATATGGATCAGACGATGGATAATGCGACGCTGGCGGTGGAACTGCCGGGGGGGATCGAACCGGGCTATGACGGACTGACGTTCGACCTCGATCGATAGACCCGTAACTTACATAATGTATATTATCGGTTTTGGAGATGCGACATGATCGAGCGGCTCGTGGATATCATGTCGCGTCTGCGTGACCCCCTGAATGGTTGCGAATGGGATCGCGTGCAGACCTGGGCGACGATCGCGCCTTACACGATCGAGGAAGCCTATGAAGTCGCGGATGCGATCGCGCGTGACGATGCCGCCGATCTGAAGGACGAACTCGGCGACCTCCTGCTCCAGGTGGTGTTCCACAGTCGCATCGCCGAAGAAGCCGAGCTGTTTTCCCTCGCCGACGTCGCCGCTGCGATCAGCGACAAGATGGAGCGCCGCCACCCGCATATCTTCGGCGGCGCGACCACATCGCCCGGTTGGGAGACGATCAAAGCCACCGAACGGGCCGGTAAGGCCGATGCCAGCGCGCTGGCGGGCGTGGCGATCGGCCTGCCTGCCTTGTCTCGCGCCGAAAAGTTGCAAAAGCGTGCCGCACGGGTCGGTTTCGATTGGCCCGAAGCCGACGGCCCGCGCGGCAAGGTGATCGAGGAAATCGCCGAGATCGACGAAGCACCGGCGGAAACGATCGAGGAAGAGTTCGGCGATCTGCTCTTCGCGGTCGTGAACTGGGCGCGGCATCGCGGCATCGATCCCGAAGCGGCACTGCGCGCGGGCAACGCGAAGTTCGAGCGCCGCTTCCGCGCGATCGAGGCCGATGGCGGCAAGGATTTCGCCGCGCTCGACCTCGATGCGAAGGAAGCACTCTGGCAGGCCGTCAAGCGCCGCGGCGGCTGAAGCGATCGAAATCGGCGTCCGACATCCGCACGGTGTACGTCGCCTTCAGGTCATCGGCGCTCTGATCGATCACCTTGCCATGCGCGTGCAGCCACGCCGCCGCGGCACCGTCGCCAGCGTCGAGTTCGATCGTGTAACGTCGGTGCGCACCCGTCAGCTTGGCCGCGACGCGCTCGATCAGCGCGGGCACCCCTTCCCCGCTCAACGCCGAGATCGCGATGAGATCGGGATCGCGGTCGGCCTTGGCGACCGCGGCCTGATGCTCCTCGGGCGGCAGCAGGTCGAGCTTGTTCCACACTTCGAAGCGCGGCGTCTGTTCGTCGACACCGAGTTCGGTCAGCACCGTCTCGACATCGGCCCGCTGCGCCTCCGTGTCGGGATGCGCGATGTCGCGGACATGGATCAGCAGGTCGGCCGACACCACCTCTTCGAGCGTCGCCTTGAACGCGGCGACGAGTTGGGTCGGCAGGTCGGATACGAAGCCCACCGTGTCGGACAGGATCGCCTTGTCGATCCCCGGCAAATGGATCTGGCGCAGCGTCGGGTCGAGCGTGGCGAACAGCAGGTTTTCGGCCATGACGTCGGCGCCCGTCAGCCGGTTGAACAGCGTCGACTTTCCGGCATTGGTATAGCCCACGAGCGCGATCACCGGCCAGGGCGCGCGCTGGCGCCGGTCGCGATGAAGGCCGCGCGTGCGGCTCACCTGATCGAGTTCGCGGCGCAATTTGGCCATGCGATCTCGGATCAGGCGACGATCGGCCTCGATCTGGGTCTCACCGGGGCCGCCGAGGAAGCCGAAGCCGCCGCGCTGGCGCTCGAGATGGGTCCAGCTGCGCACCAGCCGCCCCGCCTGATAATCCAGATGCGCCAGCTCGACCTGCAGTCGCCCCTCGGCCGTGGCCGCGCGTTCGCCGAAGATTTCGAGGATCAACCCGGTTCGGTCGATCACCTTGGTCTTCAGGATGGTCTCGAGATTGCGCTGCTGGATCGGCGACAGGCTGGCATCGAAGACGACGAGCCCCGCTTCTTCCTGCTGGACCTCGACGGCGAGCAGGTCGGCCTGACCGCTGCCGATCAGCGTCGCCGCACGCGGCGCACGGACGCGATAGGCGATCTTTTCGGTGACCTCGACCCCGATCGCGGCCGCCAGCCCCGCGGTTTCCTCAAGCCGTGCGCCCGCGTCGCGCAGTGGATCGCCCTGATCGGGCAACACGACGATGGCGCGCGTACCCCGCGCAAACTCGTCCCGATCGCGTTCGAAACCCGTACTCAATCCTCGTCCGAACCGGTCGCTTCTTCGGCCAGGTTCAACGGCTGCGAAGGCTGGATGGTCGAAACCGCATGCTTGTAGACGAGCTGCGCGAGCCCCTCGCGCTGCAACAGCATACAGAACAGGTCGAAGCCCGCGATATAGCCCTGGAGCATCACGCCGTTGACGAGGAACATCGTCACGCTCGCATCGGACTTTCGCACCGCGTTCAGGAAGATTTCCTGAAGCAGCGGGTTCTTCTTCTGCCCCTCCGCAGCGCTCTCGACGATGGCGGCGATATCCATCGCGCCGGACGGCATGATGGTGGAGATGGCGTGCTTGTAGATGAGTTGCGACTGCCCGTCGCGGCGCAGCAGCACGGAAAAATTATCGAACCAGGTCACGATCCCCTGGAGCTTCACGCCCTTCACGAGGAACATCGTGACGGGGCTCTTGGATCGGCGGAGCGCGTTGAGGAATTGATCCTGAAGCGATCCCGGTTTCTCGGCCATGCTTAGCCCTTTGTTCTTGGCGGGATGTTTCCCGCGATAGCGCCGTTCCTCGGCGTCGGAGTTGCGCCCGTTACGGGCGACGCGCGGTATTTATGGTCGGCGAGGCGCTTCGTCCACCCCGACGCCCTCAATCGTCACGCGTTTCGGTGATGCCGAGCAGCTTCAGTTTGCGGTGAAGCGCGGATCGCTCCATCCCGATGAAGCTCGCAGTTCGGGAGATATTGCCCGAGAAGCGCCGGATCTGCACCCGCAGATATTCGCGTTCGAACGTCTCGCGGGCTTCGCGCAGCGGCGTGCCCATGATCGCGCCCGAGCCGCCGCCGCCGCCACTCGCCTGTTCTCCCAGAACCTCGGCGGGCAGCATGTCGAGGTCGATCCGGCCGACCCGGTCGCCCGGCGCGAGGATGATCGTCCGCTCCACCACGTTGCGCAACTGGCGGACATTGCCCGGCCAATCATAGGATTGCATCGCCACCACCGCATCGGGCGCGATCTCCGGCGTCGGCACGCGACGTTCCGAGGCGTAATGCGCGAGAAAATGCGCGACGAGCGCGGGGATGTCTTCGCGCCGGTCGGCCAGCGGCGGGATGACGACGGGCACGACGTTGAGCCGGTAATAGAGATCTTCGCGAAACCGCCCGGCGGCGATTTCTTCGACCAGATCGCGCGCGGTGGCAGAGACGACGCGCACATCGACCTTCACCGTGCGCGTACCCCCGACCCGGCTGAAGCTCTGGTCGGTCAACACGCGCAGGATCCGCGCCTGCGTCGCGATGGGCATGTCGGCGATCTCGTCGAGGAACAGCGTGCCGCCATGCGCCTGCTCGAAAAGGCCGGGGCGCACGAGATCGCCGCTTTCCTCGACGCCGAACAGCTCCTCGTCGACCCGTTCGGGCGTCATCCGCGCCGCGCTGACGATCACGAACGGCGCGCTCACGCGCTGGCTCCAGCCGTGGAGCAGGCGGGCGGCGACCTCCTTGCCGACGCCGGCGCCGCCCATCAGCAGCACGCGGCTGCCCGTTCCCGCCACCCGCTTCAACGTCGCGCGAACGCCGTTGATGGCGCCCGAACTGCCGGTCAGATCATCCTCGCGGCCCACACTGGCGCGCAACGACGCGACTTCGCGTTTCAGTCGCTCGGTCTCGGTGGCGCGTTCCACCATCAGCAGCAGGCGTTCGGCCTCGAACGGCTTTTCGATGAAATCGACCGCGCCGCGCCGGATCGCGGCCACCGCCGTGTCGATGCTGCCATGGCCCGAGATCACCAGCACCGGGATCGAGGGATCGCGCCGCTTGATCTCCTCCAGCAGTTCGAGCCCGTCGAGCCGCGATCCCTGAAGCCACACATCCAGCAGCACGAGCGAGGGCCGCCGTACGGCGATGGCTTCCAGCGCGGAGTCGCTGTCGCCGGCGGAACGCGTGCCATAGCCCTCGTCCTCCAGCACGCCGGCGACGAGCTCGCGGATGTCGCGTTCGTCATCCACGACGAGAATATCGAGTGCCATCAGCCCATCATCCGGTTTCGAGTAAGTGCAGCGAGCTGGCCCTCCCCTGCCAGCTCGGGCGTCGACGCCCCCTGATCGAGCGCAGCGAGTGCGGCCACGTCGAACATCATCGTGACGACCGTGCCGCCGCCGGGGCGGTCCGAAAACTGGATCGTCCCATGATGTTCCTCGATGATCTTCTTGACGATCGCGAGCCCCAGCCCGGTGCCGCGCGCGCGCGTCGTCATATAGGGTTCGATGATCCGATCCCGCTCGGCAGGAAGGCCGACGCCCGAGTCCGCGACCGCGATCCCGATGCCGTGCCCGGGCTCTTCGGTGAGCGTCATCGTCACCGTGCCGCCGTCGCCGCCTTTCGCTTCGATCGCCTCGACCGCGTTCTTGACGATATTGGTCAGCGCCTGGCCGATCTGGCGCCGATCGCAAACGAGATTGGGACCGGGATCGTCGTGCACCAGCGCGAAACGGATACCGGGGTGCGCGACCTCGTGCAGGAACAGCGCCTGGCGTGCCGCATCGACCAGCGATTCCTCGCGGAATACGGGCTTGGGCATGCGCGCGAACGACGAGAATTCGTCGACCATCCGCCGCAAATCGCCCACCTGCCGAACGATCGTGTCCGTCAACCGCGTGAACGTGCCATCGTCGCCCTCGATCTTGGCGCCATAGCGGCGCTGGAGGCGTTCGGCCGCCAGCTGGATCGGCGTCAGCGGATTCTTGATCTCGTGCGCGATCCGCCGGGCGACGTCGGACCAGGCGGCCCGCCGCTGATCGAGCAATTGCTGCGTGATATCGTCGAAGGTGAGGATCGGCCCGGCGTCCGTCCGGGCGATCCGCACTGCAAGCGTTCGGGCCTCGGCACCCTCCCCCACCTGGACGATTGCTTCGCGCGCACCTTCCACGATCAGCGCGCCGAGTTCGGGTGCGCGTGCCGCCAGCGGCTGTCCGGCAAGCCCGTCATCGCCGGCGTGGAGCAAGGCCGCGGCCGAACTGTTCGCGATCCTCACGATTCCATCGGGCGTCGTGGCGATCACCCCCGCCGACACGCCGCTCATCACGGCTTCGATCAGCGCGCGACGGCTGTCGAGCTGATCATTGGCGGTCACGAGCGCGGTGTTCTGCTCCTGAAGTCGCCCCGTCATCTGGTTGAACGCCTTGGCGAGCGTGCCGACTTCATCACGCGTGCGGGGATCGGGCACGCGCGCGGTAAGGTCCCCGCCTTCCACACGCCGCGCGGCGTCGACCAGTTCGCCGACGGGACGGACGAGTCGATCCGCCACGGTAAGCGCGACCCACACGGCAATCCCTACGATCAGCAGCGATCCCAGCAACAGCGCGCCGTTGAACTGAAGCTGCAGGCTCCGCGACCGTGACTGGAGCGAATCATAATCCGCGAGGATCGCGTTGCCCCGCCGCAATTGCGAGGCGAGCTGCTCGTCGAATACCCGCGCCGCATAGAGATAGGTCCGCGTGCCATAGGCTAGCGGCACCAGCACGCCGATCCGCCCGGAAGGCTGTACTACCAGGAAGGGCGCACCATGATCGACCAGATCCATCATTTCCGGCGTCACGATGTTGCTGAGCGGCCTTCCATACGGGTTGAGCACGGCAAGCGGATTGCGTTCGCCGCGCTTGAGGATCATCGCCTCTGACAGATTGCGCTGGAACGTCTGCAAGAACAGATGCTGCTGAAATTTCAGGCTGTCGATCGGCAGGTCACGCAGATCGAGCGCGACATCGTTGCCCATCGCTCGGGTCTCGCTCGTCACGCGCGCGACCTCTGCGCGGTAATTTTCGCGCACGAGCGTCGAGGCGTTCTGAAGCATACCCCGCGCGCGATCCGACGACCAGAATTCCACCCCATATTGGAAGAGCAGCGACGCAAAGATCGTCACTAGGATCATCGGTACGGCGGCGAGCGTCGAAAACAGCACCACCAGACGAACATGAAGCTGACCGCGCCCCCCCACTTGCGAGGCGATCGCGCGCCGATGAGCGACACGCCGGCCAAACAGCATCAGCAGCGCAACGCCGGGCACCAGATTGGCCACGAGCAACAACGCGACTAAGGGCGGCGCAAGGAGTTTCTGCGAACTGCCCGAGATGACGAAATAGCTCGCCACCGCGATCGCGCCGGCCACGCCCAGCACGATCAGCTCCAAGGCAGGCGTGATCGAGAAGCGTGCGGGCTGCTCGTCGTCGTCGATGTAGGGCGTCGCGTCGGCGATCATCGTTGCTGCGATACAACGTCGACCGTTGCCGCGAAACCACAATCTGTCGCAATCGATGCAGGGATGGGCCCTTTCATCCCGGTTCGGTGCTGATGCCCAGCGTATCCAGCCGCTTGCGCAACGTGTTGCGATTGATCCCGAGCGCGCGCGCCGCACGAAGCTGGTTGCGGCCATGGCGCGCGAGCATCGCCTCGATCAAGGGCCGCTCGACCTCGCCGATCACCCGGTCGTAAAGGCTGCCATCGTCGAGCGCACCGGGGCGCTCGCGCGCGATCCGCTCGATCAGGGCGCGAACCGCGTCGGCGATCCCCGTATCGGCCGTCTCGATCGCCGGCGCGCTGCCGCCGATCATGCCGCGCACCGCTTCCGCATCGATCCGCTCGTCCCGGGCCAGCACGGCCAGGCGCCGCATCAGATTTTCGAGCTCGCGCACATTGCCCGGCCAGTCATACGCCTCGAGCGCCGCGATCGCCTCTGCGGCCAATTGGCGGCGCGGCAGACCTTCGTTCGCGGCGTGATCGAGGAAATGCCGGGCCAGCAGCGCGATGTCGTGATGGCGTTCGCGCAAGGGCGGCAACGCGATCGGCACGACGTTCAGCCGGTAGAACAGGTCCTCGCGAAACTGCCCGTCTGCCACGGCCTGCGCCAGCGCCCGGTTGGTCGCCGCGACGATCCGCACATCGGCGCGGATCGACCGCGCGCCACCGACGCTGGTGAACTCTCCCGATTGCAGCACGCGCAGCAGACGCGTTTGGGCGTCCATCGGCATGTCGCCGATCTCGTCGAGGAACAGCGTGCCCCCGGCGGCTTGCTCGAAGCGGCCCGCGCTGCGCGCTGCGGCGCCGGTGAACGCCCCGCGCTCATGGCCGAACAGCTCCGCCTCGATCAATTCGCGCGGGATCGCGGCCATGTTGATCGCGACGAACGGGCCGCCGCGGCGCTGCCCCAGATCGTGGATGGCGCGCGCCACCAGCTCCTTGCCCGTCCCCGACTCGCCGGACACGAGCACGGTCAGGTCGTTCGACACGACACGCGCGATGGTGCGATACACGTCCTGCATCGCCGGCGACCGGCCGATCAGCGGCAGCGCGCGATCGTCCGCGCCGAGCCCTTCGTCCGCGGCCAGAGCGCCGCGCGCCAGCGCGCCGCGCACGGCACGCGCGAGCACGTCCAGATCGAACGGCTTGGGCAGATAGTCGTACGCGCCGACCTCCGCCGCACGCACCGCGGTGGTCAGCGTGTTCTGGGCCGATAGGATGATGATCGGCAACTGAGGATAGCGGATCGCCACGTCCCGGGCACGTTCGAGGCCGTCGCCGTCGGGCAGAACGACATCGGTGACGAGCACGTCGGGAAGCGCCTGCGACAGTGCCTGCTCCATCCGCGCGAGACTTTCGACGGGCACCACCTCATGGCCCTCGCGGCGCAGCGCCTGCGCCACGACGGTGCGGATCGCCGCGTCGTCGTCCACCACCAGCACGCGCGTCATGCCGCCGCCCTGGGCAGTAGCAGGCGGAACACGGTCATCGGCGTCTCGCCTTCTCGCGCATATTGCACGATGCCTTCCATGTCGTGGGTCAACTTGTCGACCAGAGCCAGCCCGAGACCCCGGCCTTCCGGGCGGCCCGAGATGAACGGATCGAAGAGGTGTTCGGCGATGTCGGCGGGTGCGCCTGGCCCGTTGTCCATCACGCAGATCTCGATCGGCAAGGGGCGGCGCGGCTTGCCGGGTGCGAGACTGAGCGCGAGCCCATGGCGATAGGCGGTGGTCACCACGATCCGGGGATGACGTTCGTTGCGAACGGCTTCGCGCGCGTTCTTCAGAAGGTTGATGAGGATCTGCAAGAGCGCGTCGCGGTTGATCCGTGCGGGCGGCAGCGACGGATCGAATCGTTCCTCCACGCTGATCCCGCGCGCGAACCCCGCCAGTGCCAGCGCGCGGGCGTGGCTGAGCAGCGGATAGATGTTCTCGCCCGCCAGCGGCAGCGGACGCGTGTCGCTGAAATCCTGCATGCGATCGATCAACGCGGCGATCCGATCGACTTCGGTGGTGATGAGCGTGGTGAGTTCGCCGGCGCCCAACAACTGCGCAGCACCGCGGATGCCCGAAAGCGGGTTCTTGATCTCGTGCGCGAGCATGGCGGCTGCGCCGACCGCCGCGCGGGCACCGCCGGCCCGGTCGGCCGAATGGCCGAGCCGGCGCGCGCTGGCCGCATGGTGAAGCACTATGGCGCGCCACCCGGGATGATCGGCGATCTCGGCTTCGGCGAAATCGACGCGCAGCTTCACCCCGCGCACGGTCGCGATCTCCACGTCGAACACGGCCAGCGCTTGGCGATCGAGACCCTGGGCGGCGGGCGGCGACGGCATGATCGCGCTGAGCGGTTGCCCCAGCATCAGCCGTTCGGACAAGTTGAGCAGTTGTTCGGCCTGCGCATTGGCATGGGCGATGCGGTCGTCCGGATCGATCACGATCACGGCCACGGGAAGCGCGGCCATGAGTTCGCCGAACCCCGGGCGCCCCCGCCCCGTCCCCACCCGGGCTGCTTCAGGCGGCAGCAAGCTGGCGCCAGGGCGCGTAGAATTCCGCGAGCATGGCCTTCACCACCTTCGGGTCGGCGATCTGGTTCACGCGGTTGCGGAACTCGGCCGATCCGTGCAGCCCGCGCGTGTACCAGCCGATATGCTTGCGGGCCATGTTGACGCCGGTTTCGTCGCCATAATGATCGAGCATCGCATCATAATGCTCGGCGATGACGCGATATTGTTCGTCGAGCGACGGATCGGGCACGCGCCGGCCGGTCGCCAGATACGCCATCACCTGCCCCAGCAGCCACGGCCGGCCATAGGCGCCGCGGCCGATCATCACACCGTCGGCGCCCGACTGATCGAGGGCCGCTTCGGCATCCTCGACCGTGCAGATGTCGCCGTTGGCGATAACCGGCACGGACACGGCATCCTTGACGCGGCGGATGAACGCCCAGTCCGCGGTGCCCTTGTACATCTGGTTGCGTGTGCGGCCGTGCACGGTGATGAGCTTCACGCCCAGATCCTCGGCGATGCGTGCCAATTCGGGCGCGTTCAGGCTATCGTGGCACCAACCCATCCGCATCTTGAGCGTGACCGGCACGTTCACGGCCCGAACGGTCGCGTCGATGATCGCCGCGGCGAGCGGAATGTCGCGCATCAGCGCCGATCCGGCATCGCCATTGACGATCTTGCGCACGGGGCAGCCCATGTTGATGTCGATGATCGCCGCGCCGCGATCGGCGTTCAGCTTGGCCGCCTCCGCCATCTCGCGCGGAGTGCAGCCTGCGAGCTGCATCGAGACCGGCTCCTCGGTCGCGTGCCACGCCGCCTTTTGCAGCGACTGCCGCGTCTCGCGGATCATCGCCTGGCTCGCGATCATCTCGGTGACGTTCAGCCCCGAGCCATAGCGGCGGACGAGCGTGCGAAACGGCATGTCGGTCACGCCCGTCATCGGCGCGAGCACGACGGGGCTTTCGATCCGGACGGGGCCGATCTGGAGAGGAGCGAGATTGCGCATCGATACTGCCTGAAAAATGGGCAGATACGCGAAGATGGCGGTGCTGGCAAGGCGCCGCCGGGATGGCTAAAGACGGCGCATGACCGACCAACCGCGCACCATCGCGCTGATCGTCGCGGCCGGCTCGGGCAGCCGAGCCGGCGGCGATGTTCCCAAACAATATGCCGCCGTGGCGGGCCGGCCAATGATCGCGCATGCCCATGCCACGTTCGCCGGCCATGCCGGGATCGACGGCGTGCTCGTGGTGATCGCCCGTGGCGACGAACCGCGCCTCCGTGCGGCGCTTGGCAATGTGGATTTCGTCCTGGGTGGCGCCACGCGCCAGGAGTCGGCGGCGAACGGACTGGCGGAGGCGACGCGAATGGGTGCGGATCATGTGCTGATCCATGATGCCGCCCGACCCTTCGTCCCGGCTGCGGTCATCGATGGCGTGCTGGCCGCGCTGGACACGCACGACGGCGCCACGCCGGTGCTGGAGGTGGCCGACACCTTGGCGCGGGGCGATGCGCTGCTCGGCGCGGTGGTGGATCGTACCGGTCTCGTCCGTATACAGACGCCACAGGGTTTCCGTCTGGAGACGCTGCGGCGCGCCCATGCCGCGTGGCCGGCGGACGAAGCCGCGACCGACGACGCGCAGATGGTGCGCCGGCTTGGCGGCAGCGTCGCTTTGGTGCAGGGCGATCCGATGCTCGACAAGGTCACATACCCGCAGGATTTCGCCGCAGCCGAGGCGCGGATCGCCTGGGAATTCCGCACCGCCACCGGCTTCGACGTGCACCGGCTCGAAACCGGCGAAGAGCTTTGGCTCGGCGGCGTGCTGATCCCGCACGACAAGGGGCTGTCCGGCCATAGCGACGCCGACGTCGCGCTTCACGCGATCACCGACGCACTGCTCGGCACGATCGCGGCGGGGGACATCGGCACGCATTTCCCGCCCAGCGACCCGCAGTGGAAGGGCGCCGACTCCGCCCGGTTTCTGCGCCACGCCGCCAAGCTCGTCACGGACAAGGGCGGCCGAATCGATTTCGTGGACCTGACGCTGATGTGCGAGGCGCCGAAGATCGGCCCACACCGTGCCGCGATGGTCTCGCGCATCGCGGCGTTGCTGGAAATCTCGCCCGAACGCGTGAGCGTGAAGGCGACCACTACGGAACGCCTCGGCTTTACGGGCCGCGGCGAGGGCATCGCCGCGCAGGCTGCCGCGTCGGTTCGGCTGCCGGAACAGCCGCGATGAAGCGCCTCGTCGCGTTGATCGCGGCGCTGGCGCTCGCGGCTCCTGCGACCGCGCAGACGAAGTGCCTGACCGAAGGCGATGCGGAGGCAATGGCGCTCGTCGCGCTGCCCGATATCCTGCGCGAGACGGGCCGGGTCTGTGCGGCGCAATTGCCGCCTTCCAGCCTGATCCGCCAGCCTGAGGGCGCGATGATCGGCCGCTATCAGGCCGAGGCCGACCGGGCATGGCCGGCGGCACGCGGTGCGATCGTCAAGCTCAGCGATCCGATGGTCGAGATCCTGCTCCAGTCGGAATATGCCCGGCCGCTGATCGTCACCACGATCGTGCCGCTGATCGTCGGAAGGATCGCGGTGCAGGATTGCGGCACGATCGACCGGCTAGTGACGCTGCTCGATCCGCTCCCGCCGCGCAACACCGCCGGGATCGTCGTCGCGACGCTTCGCTATCTCAAGACGCAGAAGGCGCGCGGCAAGAACGTCGCGGTGCCTGACCTGCCGCTGTGCACGGACGGACGATGACGATGGATACGATCCTGCCACCCGAGCTCGTCGACGCCGCGCGGCGCGTCATCGAGGCCAATCGCGCGCTTGGCCGCACGGTCGCCGTAGCCGAGAGCTGCACCGGCGGGCTCGTCTCGGCGGCGCTTACCGAATTGCCGGGATCGTCCGACGTGTTCGAGGCGGGGATCGTCACCTATTCGAACGACGCCAAAATGGCGCTGCTGGGGGTGAGCGCGGATGTGCTCGACACGTTCGGCGCGGTTTCGATCGCGGTGGCGTGGCGGATGGCGCAGGGCGCGCTGGCGCAATCCGGGGCCGATGTCGCGGTCGCGATCACCGGAGTCGCCGGCCCCGGCGGCGGCAGCGCGAAGAAGCCGGTCGGCACGGTGGTGTTCGCGCGCGCCGAGCGCGGCGGCGATCCGTCCGACGTCCATGCCGATCGCCGCGACTTCGGCGAGATCGGCCGCGGCGGCATCCGCCTTCAAGCGGCGCTGTGCGCGCTCGAACTGCTGTTGCCGACGCCGTAGAGGACGGCGGCCCGTTCTTCGAACGCCCCGATCATCCGCCGCAGGGCGGCACCGAACACCTGGCCGGCCAGCATCTCGAACATGCGGTTCTTGAACGCGAAATCCACGCTGAACTCCACCGCGCAGCCGCCCGGCTCGTTGCGGAACCGCCATTCGTTGCGCAGATATTTGAGCGGCCCGTCGACATAATCCACCATGATCGTGTCGGGACGGACCTTCTCGACGCGTGACGTGAAGGTTTCTCGCAAGCCCTTGAAGCCGACGACCATGTCCGCCAGCGTATCGGTCGGCGTGTCGCTGCGGACGCGCATCGCGATGACCCAGGGCAGGAATTCGGCGTAGCGGCCGACATCGGCGACCAGATCGAACATCTGTTCGGCGGTGTAGGGCAGATGCCGCGTCTCGTGGTGCTTGGGCATCAGGCCGCGCGCGAACGGCCGAGCTTGGCGTCGCGCGCGGCGCGCAGGCGCGCGAAGTCGTCGCCGGCATGATAGCTCGAACGGGTGAGAGGCGACGATGCCACCAGCAGAAAGCCTTTGGCGCGTGCAATTCCGGCATAGGCGTCGAACGCCTTGGGCGTCACGAACTCGGCGACCTTCGCATGGCGCGGGGTGGGTTGCAGATATTGGCCCATCGTCAGGAAGTCGATGTCGGCCGAGCGCATGTCGTCCATCACCTGATGGATCTCCAGCCGTTCCTCGCCCAGCCCCAGCATCACGCCCGATTTGGTGAAGATCGACGGATCATGACGCTTCACGCTCTCCAGCAGGCGCAGCGACGCGTAATAGCGCGCGCCGGGGCGGATGGTGGGATAGAGCCGCGGCACCGTCTCCAGATTGTGGTTATAGACGTCGGGCCGCGCGGCGATGATCGACTCCACCGCGGCCTGCGCCTTGTTGCGGAAATCGGGTGTCAGGATCTCGATCGTGGTGTGGGGCGTCGTGCGGCGCAGCGCGTCGATCACCTTCACGAACTGCGATGCGCCGCCGTCGGGCAGATCGTCGCGATCGACCGAGGTGATGACGATGTGCTGCAGCCCCATCTGCAGCGCGGCATCGGCCACATTCTGCGGCTCCATCGGATCCACCGCGCGCGGCATGCCGGTCTTGACGTTGCAGAAGGCACAGGCGCGGGTGCACGTGTCCCCCAGGATCATCACCGTGGCGTGCTTCTTCGACCAGCATTCGCCGATATTCGGGCAAGCCGCCTCTTCGCATACCGTCGTCAGGCTTTTCGACCGCATCAGCTCGCGCGTCTTGGCGAAACCGGCGGAGGTGGGTGCCTTGACGCGGATCCAGTCGGGCTTGCGTTGCCGGGTGGGAGCCGGAAGAGGGGGCATGGCGTTCATGCATGGGCAGATAGCGCCTGTGACGCGCCGAAACAACGAAGGGCTTTTGTGGGATGAGAAAGTTCAAGGATCTGATCGACGGCTATTATCGCTTTCGCGGTAACGAGTGGATCGACGAGCGTGAACGGTGGAACGAGCTGGCGGGCGGGCAGACGCCGCGGATCATGGTGATCGCCTGTTCCGACAGCCGCGTCGATCCCGCCACCATCTTCGGCACGCGGCCGGGCGAGGTGTTCGTCGTCCGCAACGTCGCCAATCTCGTGCCGCCGTTCGATCCGAGCGGCGGTCTGCACGGCGTTTCCGCCGCGCTCGAATTCGCCGTCACCAGCCTGGAGGTCGAGGAGATCCTCGTTCTCGGTCATGGCCAATGCGGCGGCGTGAAGGCGTCGCTCTCGGGCGCCCTCACCGATGCACGCCCAGGCGAAGGCGGTTTCGTGGCCGCATGGATCAAGCTGCTGGACGAGGCGCGCGAGCGCGTCGTCGCGGAGCATGGCACCGGCGCCGAAGGTCAGGAAGCGCTGGAGCAGGAGGGCGTGAAGGTGTCGATCGCCAACCTCCAGACGTTCCCGTTCGTCAAGGAACGGATCGAGGCCGGCACGCTGACGCTGCACGGCGCGGTGTTCGCGATCGCCGATGGCAAGTTGCGCATCCTGGGCGACGACGGCGCGTTCGAGGCCGCCTGAGGCAGCGCCGCTGCGTCGCATCCAAGGCGACGCAGCGGCGCCGTTCGATCAGTTCGCCGCGTTCGGCGCCACCAGCTTGTCGACCGGCTTGCCCACTTCCGCCGTCGAGCGCAGGTTCAGTTCGCGCAACTGCTTGGCGCTCACGAAGCTCGGCGCGCCCATCATCAGATCCTCGGCGCGCTGGTTGAGCGGGAACAGCGTCACCTCGCGAATATTGGGCTCGTTCGCCAGCAACATCACGATCCGATCGACGCCCGGTGCGGCACCGCCATGCGGCGGGGCGCCATATTTGAACGCGTTGATCATGCCTGCGAAATTGGTGTCGACATCGGTCTGGCTATAGCCGGCGATCGCGAACGCCTTGTACATGATCTCGGGCTTGTGGTTGCGGATCGCGCCCGAGCAGAGTTCCACGCCGTTGCAGACGATGTCATATTGGTAAGCAAGAATGTCGAGCGGATCCTGGCTTTCCAGCGCCGCGATCTCGCCTTGCGGCATCGAGAACGGGTTGTGGCTGAAGTCGACCTTCTTGGCGTCTTCGTCATATTCGAACATCGGAAAATCGACGATCCAGCAGAATTCGAAGCGATTTTCGTCGATCAGTTCCAGTTGCTGACCGATCCGGGTGCGCGCCGCGCCCGCGAGCTTGGCCGCGGCGAGTTCCTTGCCCGCGGCGAAGACGATGCCGTCATCGGGGCCGAGTCCCAGGTCCGCGATCAGCTTGCGCGTCGCCTCCTCGCCATGGTTCTTGGCGATGGGGCCGCCCAGTTCGCCGTTCTTCTGCGTGATGTAGCCGAGGCCGGCATGGCCCTCGCTGCGCGCCCATTCGTTCAGATCGTCGAAGAATTTGCGGCTCTTGCCCGCCGTGCCCGGCGCGGGGATCGCGCGCACCACGTCACCGCCCGAAACGATCCGGTCGAACAGGCCGAAGCCGCTGCCGCGGAAATGCTCCGACACGTCGGTGATGACGATCGGGTTGCGCAGATCGGGCTTGTCGCTGCCATATTTCAGCATCGATTCGCGATAGGGGATGCGAACGAACGGGCTCGGCGACACCGAGCGTTCGCCGGCGAATTCCTCGAACACGCCGTGCAGGACGGGTTCGATCGCCTGGAACACATCCTCCTGCGTCACGAAGCTCATCTCGAAATCGAGCTGGTAGAATTCGCCCGGGCTGCGGTCGGCGCGGCCGTCCTCGTCGCGAAAACAGGGCGCGATCTGGAAATAGCGGTCGAAGCCCGCCACCATCAGCAATTGTTTGAACATCTGGGGCGCCTGGGGCAGCGCGTAGAAGCGGCCGGGATGGACGCGGCTCGGCACCAGATAATCGCGTGCGCCCTCGGGGCTCGACGCGGTGAGAATGGGCGTCTGGAACTCGGTGAAGCCCTGCCCTTCCATCCGCCGGCGCAGCGAGGTGATGACCTTGGAGCGCAGCATGATATTGGCATGGACCCGCTCGCGGCGAAGATCGAGATAGCGGTAGCGGAGCCGGATATCCTCGGGATATTCGGCGTCGCCCGCCACCGGCATCGGCAGTTCCTGCGCGGCGGACTGGACGACGGCCTCGGCGGCGCGCACTTCGATTGCGCCGGTCGGAAGATTGGGGTTCACCACGTCCGCGGCGCGTGCCGTCACCATGCCGGTGATCGTCACGACGCTTTCGTTCTTCAGCTTCTCGATCACGGCGAAGGCGGGGCCGCTCACATCGGTGACGATCTGGGTGATGCCGTAATGATCGCGCAGATCGATGAAGACGAGATCGCCATGATCGCGCTTCTTGTGGACCCAGCCGGAGAGGCGGACCGTCTGGCCGACCTGTTCGGGGCGGAGATCGGCGCAGGTGTGCGTGCGGTAGGCGTGCAGGGTGGTGCTCATGGGCGCCGCGCTTCCTCGCCCGACCCGCCTTTGTCAACCCGAACGACCCTCGCTATGGACGGGCGATGCATATCCATCCGCTCATCACCGACAGCGCGACGCTCGCGAACCTGTGTACCCGCCTGGCCGAAGCCGACTTCGTGTGCGTCGACACCGAATTCATGCGCGAGAGCACTTATTACCCTGAACTCTGCCTGATCCAGATCGCCGATACGAACGAGGCCGCGGCGATCGACCCCATGGCGCCGGGCATCGATCTGAAGCCATTGCTCGACCTGCTGGTCGACAATGAGGACGTGCTGAAGGTCGTGCATGCGGGCGGTCAGGATCTGGAGATCGTCTACAATCTGACCGGCAAGACGCCGCACCCGCTGTTCGACACGCAGGTGGCGGCGATGGCGCTGGGGCAAGGCGAGCAGATCGGCTATTCGAACCTGGTCGACAGTTGGCTGGGCATCGCGGTCGACAAGGGAGCGCGCTTCACGGACTGGTCGCGGCGGCCCCTCGACGCGCGGCAGATCGAATATGCGATCGGCGACGTGACGCATCTGGCCAAGATCTTCCCAAAGATGCTGGAACGCTTGAAGAAGACCGGTCGCGGTGCCTGGCTCGATCAGGAGATGGAGCGGCTGGGCGATCCCGCCAATTACGCGAACGATCCCGAGCTCGCATGGAAGCGCGTGCGCGTCTCGGGGCGGAAGCCCGATCTGCTCGGGCGGCTGCGCGCGATCGCCCGGTGGCGCGAGCTGGAGGCGCAGGGCAAGGATCTGCCGCGCGGCCGCATCGTCAAGGACGAGACGATCGCTGACATCGCCGGCCATCCGCCCAAACGTCAGGCCGATTTGGCGAAGGTGCGCGGGCTTTCGGCGAGTTGGGCGGCCAACGAGATCGGCGCGCGGCTGATGGCGGCCATCGAGGGCGCGGTGCCGATGACGGCGGACGAGATGCCGCCGCGCGACGATCGCAAGCCCGGCATGGGCAAGGAAGGTTCGCTCGTCGCCGATCTGCTGAAGCTGCTGCTGAAGATCCGGTCGCGCGACATCGACGTCGCCTCCAAGCTGCTGGCGCGGACGGAGGAACTGGAGGCGCTGGCGGCGGGCGTGCGCACGGGGCTGCCCATGCTGGAGGGCTGGCGGTTCGATCAGTTCGGCCGCGATGCGCTCGATCTGGTGGAGGGGCGCCTCGCCTTCGCCGTGATCGGCGGCAAGTTGAAGATGACGCGAACCGAAGACGGCTGAGCGGGCGCCTCAGAGATCGCGGACGACGGCCTTGACCTGCCACAAGGCCGCCAGCGCCTGATGGCGTTTTTCGACGGCCTCGCCGTAAAGCGCGCCATCCTTGAGCGCGAGTGTCAGAATGCCGTTTTCCAGCGTGAGGCGCGAGCATTGGAGCGGGCCAGCAAGGCCGCCGCTCAGTCGCTGGCCGAGTCGCATCGCGAGGCCCCAGGCGGACGCCATCCGCAATTCCGCCGCGCTCGCGAGTTGCCCCACCGGGTCGGGCGCGGTCATCCCGCCATCCAGGCTGGTGTAGAGGGCCTGGGCCAGCATCGCGCGACCGCTCGCCTCGATCGCCACCCAATTGCCGTGAAGCGCGACCTCGACGCCGCGTTCGGCGCGGAATTCGGGATTGGCGCGCCAGCCCACATCCGCCAGCAGGCAAGCGGTGTGGCGGAGCCGCGCGACGGCGAGCGGCTGGCCCGCGAATAGGGGCGCGATCCACGCATCCAGCAGATCGCCATGTTCGGGGAAGCGGCCGATGATCCGCCCCTCCTCGCGCGCCGCCACGATCAACGGGTCGAGCCGCTTCGTCTCCTCATCGAGCGCGCCATAGAGCAGCCCCTCGCGCAGGCCGAACGCCGAGGTGATGGTCGTGCTGCTGCCGATCTGGCGGAGCAGCACGCCGAGCAATGCGGTGGCGTCGCCGAGCGTTCCCGCGCGCCCCGACGACAGCCCCGCCACCGATTTCAACCGCGCCTTGCTCAAATGCGCCACGCGCCGGCCGAGCTGTGCGATGGTCGTCGGCGTCATCACATATTGGTGGATCACGGGCAGCGGATAGCCCGAGAGCGTCATGTCGAGTCGCGCCAGCGCGCGCCATGAGCCGCCGACGAGATACAGCGGCAACCCCTTGCCCTTTCCGGTCCATCCCGCCTCGCGCACCATCCGCGCGACGAGCCGTTCGAGCACCTTGCCGCGCTTGGCACGCGCCCCCGCGATACGCAGCACGCCGAGCGGGAAGGACACGCGGTCCTCCACCTTGCCGGCGCGAACGCGGACCAGCTCCAGGCTGCCGCCACCGAGATCGCCGACGATGCCGTCGGCCTGCGGAATGGCGGAGAGCACGCCCTCGCCCGCCGCGCGCGCCTCCTGCTTGCCCGACAGCATCTCGACCGTAAGCCCCAAGGCCTGGGCCGCGGCGATCAGTTCGCCGCCATTCTTCGCGTCGCGCACCGCGGCGGTCGCCACCGTGCGCAGATTCGTGACCTCCATCGCGCGTGCCACCGCAGCGAAGCGCGCGAGCGCCACATGCGCCGCCGCCATCGCCTGCGAATCGATGCTGCCGCTGACCGCGAGGCTGCGCCCGAGCCCCGCCAGCACCTTTTCGTTGAAGAGGATCGCGGGCAGCCGCGCATGGCCCTGATACACGACCAGACGGATCGAGTTGGACCCGATGTCGATGATCGCGGTGCGCGGCTGCACGTCCGAAGGCGGTGCGGCGACGACCGGCTTGCGGAGCGGGAGGATGCTCAACGTTGCCGCCTGAGCGACAGCGTCGGCACCGAGCCGGCCGTCGCGAGCGACGCGCCCCGGCCCGAGAGCGAGGGATTGGTCATGAAATAACGGTGAAGATTGAACGGTTTGTCGCCGGGGACCTCACGCGTATAGCTCCCGTCCGGTTCCAGCTCCCAGCTTTGCTCGTTGTCGATCAGATTGGCCACCATCACTTGGTCCAGGATCTGGTCGTGAACGGTGGGGTTCTCGATCGGCAGCATATATTCGACGCGCCGGTCGAAATTGCGCGGCATCCAGTCGGCCGACGAAATGAAGATCCGCGCGCCGTCGTTCGGCAGCGCCTTGCCGTTGCCGAACACCCAGATGCGGCTGTGTTCGAGGAACCGCCCGACGATCGATTTCACCCGGATATTCTCCGACATGCCCTCGACGCCCGGCCGCAGGCAGCAGATGCCGCGGATGATGAGCTCGATCTCGACGCCGGCGTTGCTGGCTTCGTACAGCTTCTCGATGATCGCGGGGTCGACCAGGCTGTTCATCTTGGCCCACATCGCGGCCGGTCTGCCGGCATGCGCGTTGGCGATCTCGGCGTCGATCAGGCCGACGAGCCGCGGACGCAGGTCGCGCGGCGACAGGCTCATGACGTTCATGTCCACCGGCTCGACATAGCCGGTGATGTAGTTGAACATCTGCGCCGCATCGCGCCCGATCCGCGCATCGGCGGTGAAGAAGCTGAGATCGGTGTAGATCCGCGCGGTGATCGGGTGATAGTTGCCGGTGCCGAAATGGCAGTAGGTGCGAAACGCACCGCCCTCCCGCCGCACGACCATCGACACCTTCGCGTGCGTCTTCCAGTCGATGAAGCCATAGACGACCTGGACGCCCGCCCGCTCCAGCGCCGAGGCCCAGAGCATGTTCTGCTCCTCGTCGAAGCGCGCCTTCAGCTCCACGACAGCAGTGACAGACTTGCCCGCTTCGGCCGCGGCGATCAGCGCGTTGATGACCGCGGATTGCTTGCCCGCGCGGTAGAGCGTCTGCTTGATCGCGACCACGTCGGAATCGTTCGCCGCCTGTTTCAGGAAGGCGAGCACCACCTCGAACGTCTCGTACGGATGATGGACGACGATGTCCTTCGACTGGATCGCTGCGAAACAGTCACCGCCGAATTCCCGGATCCGCTCGGGAAAGCGCGGCGAGAAGGGCGGAAATTTGAGGTCCGGCCGATCCTCGTCCACGATCCCGTCCAGATCGCCGATGCCGAGCAGATCGCCGCTTTCGGTGATGATCGCGTCCGCCCCGCCCAGTTCGTCCTTGAGCACCGCGGCCAGCGCATCGGCGGTGCCCGTCTCCAGCTCCAGCCGGATCACGCGGCCGCGGCGGCGGCGCTTGATGGCATTGGCGAAATAGCGGACGAGATCCTCCGCCTCTTCCTCAATCTCGATATCGCTGTCGCGCAGCACGCGGAACGTCGCGGCGCCGTGGACCTCATAGCCGGGGAACAGCAACGGTGCGAACCGCTTCAGGATCGATTCGATCGCGACATAGCGCGCGACCTCGCCCGGAATGCGGACGAACCGCGCCATCGTCGCGGGCAGCATCACGAGCTCGCGGATCGGCTCCTTGTCCGACCGGCGGACGAGATCGAAGATGACCGACAGTCCCTTGTTCGGGATGAACGGAAACGGGTGCGCCGGGTCGAGCGCCTGCGGCGTCAGGATCGGGAAGATCTGTTCGCGGAAATGCGTCTCGAGCCAGTCCGACGCCTCTTCGTCGATCTCGTCGCGGCGGAGCACGAACAACTGCGCCTCGTCGAGCAGCAGGCGCAGATCGCTCCAGACCTGCTGCTGGCTCAGCATCAACGCATCGGCGGCGGCGGTGATGCCACTGAGCTGCTGCGACGGCGTCAGCCCGTCGGCGGAGCGCTTCTCCACGTCCTGCAACTGCTGCCCCTTCAGCCCCGCGACGCGGACCATGAAGAACTCGTCGAGATTGGAACCCGAGATCGAGAGGAAGCGCAGCCGCTCCAGCAGCGGATGCGCGGCATTGCATGCCTCCTCGAGCACGCGGCGATTGAACGCGAGCCAGGAGAGTTCGCGGTTGAAATAGCGATCGGTGGCGTCGGTGGCGAAGGGTTCGTCATCGTCGGCGATGCGCGCGATGTGAGCGGGACGGGTCATCGTACCTCGACAGGGTTGGGCACGGCGATCAGGCCGGCCTCGGCAAGCGTGCTTCGTGCAAAGGGAATGGACAGACGCTTGCGTCGTTCCATCACCTCCTGATCGAGTATATCCACCGTCCGCATGACGGCGATGTGACTCCGTTCGATCCGGCTGGCCAGCCACTCGATCAGATCGGCACGCGCGTCCAGCCCGCGGCGGTGGAACAGATGCGCGAGCAGCGCGACGACCAGTTCGTCGTCGGGCGCGCCGATTGCGGCGATCGGGCTGGCGGCTAGGCGCGAGCGGAGATCGGGCAGCCTGACCGACCAGGAGGGGGGCGCGGCGTCGGCGACGATCACCAGCGGCCGGTGCGCCTCCTGCGCCCGGTTCCAGGCATGGAAGAGCTGCGCCTCGGGCAGGCGCTCGGCATCGTCGACGATCGTCCCGCCGCTCTTGGCGGCGAAGATTCGCGCGAGCAGGCTGCGGCCGGATTTGCGCGGGCCGGTCAGCACCGCCGTCATCACCGGCCAGGTGGCCCAATGTTCGAGCGTATGCGCCGCGCGCGCGTTGGACGGTGTCACGAGAAAGGCGTCGTCGCGCGGATCCGCTGGCCAGTCCAGCGGAAGCGCCATCTGGGTCCCGGCGGGGCTCATCGCGTGGTCGCGTCGTCCGTCGGGAGGTCCGGCGGCAGCAATTGCGGCGCGCGGCGGATGCGCAGGGTCTGCCCCTCGCCGAAGACCTGATAGCCACGGCCCTCGATCGCGGCCTTCAGCGCGGCGGGATCGCCGTCATAGACGATGCGCAGCAACGACACGCCGCCAAGCGCAAGGCTGGTGGTGGTGGCCGATCGCACCCCCGGCAAGCCACGCAACGCGGCTTCGGTTGCGGAGACCGTGCCCGCATTGGGCGTATCGAACTGTACCACGACCGCGATCCCGGGGCCGGCGGGTGTGGTGCCGTCGATCAGCGCGCCGACGCTGTCTTCGGCTGCCGCGATCGTGGCGGGATCCGGCTCCGTCCGCAGCGGGAGGAGGCTGACGTCGGGGCGGAGCGCACCGCTGCGCAGCGCCTGCTGATACAGATCGTCGAGCCGCTTCACGCCCGTGTCGAGCAGTTGCGCCACCCCGTCCGCGCTGCCGACGCGCAGGGTGAAGCCGCCGATCAGCCGGTTGTCCGGGCCGTAGCGCGCCTGGAACACCCCGATGACCGGGCCGCCGGGCCATTGCCGGTATAGCCGCACGACCGGGATCAGGACGTCGGTCGCGCCATATTGGTCGATGATGGTGCGCCACCAGCCGCGGCCGGGCCGGCCGATCTGCCCGGTGTTCAGCAGCAGCGAATCGGGTCCGGTGCCGGATGGGCGGACATAGTCGATCGTGCTGTTGCCGGTGCGGAACCGGGCCCAAGCCTCTTGCCAGGGGTTGCGCTGTTCGAAGACGGTGCCCACGCCCGCCGACCAGATGACGGGGATGACGAGCATCGGCGGCGAGCGCGTGGCGTAGGTCGAGATGCCGAGGATCGACGCGGCGCGCGTGCGATCGAACAACACGCCGAGCTTCGCGATGTAACGCTGCGGCCCGATCTGCTCGTTCTCGACCACGATGCCCGACACGATCGAATCGAGTGCGCCATCCGAGATCAACCCCCCGCCCCCGCCGAGCCGATTGGAAAGCTGCACCCAGGCCCTGCGCTGTGCGAGGCGCCAGCCGCCCAGCCGCGCGGCATCGGCGGTCTTGGCCGCGACATCCACCGCGACGCCGCTCACCTCGTAGGCGCCGCCGCTGTCCACCGGGGCCACCCCGCGCGTGCCGTCGATCTGGGCGACCGCACCGCCCGCGAGCAGCAGCAGCGTTGCGGCCGCGAACGGCTTTAGGGTCGGTCGGGCGCGCATCCGATGCCTTTTGGCGAAGCAGGCGTGGAAATCCAAGCGCGATATGTCTAGCAGCATGGGGCATGACCGATCCCACGCCCTCCGCCGCATCCTATACCTATGCCGATGCGGGGGTTTCGATCGCCGCCGGCAACGCGCTGGTCCGGGCGATTGCGCCGCTCGCCAAGTCCACCCGCCGTGCCGGCGCCGATGCGGAACTGGGCGGCTTCGGCGGCCTGTTCGACCTGAAGGCGGCGGGCTTTGTCGATCCGCTGCTGGTGGCGGCGAACGACGGTGTCGGCACCAAGCTGAAGCTCGCGATCGAGTGGGACCGGCACGCCGGCGTCGGCATCGATCTCGTCGCGATGTGCGCGAACGACCTGATCGTGCAGGGTGCCGAGCCGTTGTTCTTCCTCGACTATTACGCCACCGGGAAGCTCGATGCCGCCGTCGCCGAGCAGGTAGTGGCTTCGATCACCCAAGGCTGCAAACAGGCTGGGTGCGCGCTGATCGGCGGCGAAACCGCCGAGATGCCCGGCATGTATGCCGCGGGCGATTACGATCTGGCGGGCTTCTGCGTCGGCGCGGTGGAGCGGGACCGCGTGCTCGACGGCCGCGGCATCGCAGCCGGGGACGTGTTGCTGGGGCTCGCCTCGACCGGCGTGCACTCGAACGGCTTTTCGCTGGTGCGCCGTCTGGCAGCCGATCGCGGCTGGAAGCTCGATCGCCCCGCCTTGTTCGACCAGGATCGGTTGCTGATCGACTTGCTGATGGCACCGACGCGAATCTATGTGAAGAGCCTGTTGCCGCTGCTGGCCGAGAAGCGGATCAAGGGGCTGGCGCACATCACCGGTGGCGGCTTGCTCGAAAACATCCCGCGCGTGCTGCCCCAGGGCGTGCATGCGATGGTCGATGCCGATGGCTGGACGCAGACGCGGCTGATGGCGTTCCTTCAGGCGCAGGGCGCGATCGAACCGGGCGAGATGGCGCGCACGTTCAACTGCGGGGTCGGCATGGTCGCCGTCGTCGCGCCGGACGAGGCCGCACCCGTCACCGCCGCGCTGGAAGCCGCTGGCGAAACGGTGGTCACCATCGGCCGGGTCGAGGCGGGGCAGCGCGGCTGCACCGTCCGCGGATCGACCGACACGTGGAGCGCGCGCGAAGACTGGAGCGCGACGCATCATGGCTGAGGCGGACGCCCGCTCGGTCGCCATCCTGATCTCCGGCCGTGGATCGAACATGACGGCGCTGGTCGAGGCAGCGGACGCGCCGGATGCCGCCTACAAGGTCTCCCTCGTCGCCTCCGACAAGCCCGACGCACCGGGTCTGGCCTGGGCGCGTGCGCGCGGCATCGCCATCTTCGCGCTCTCGCCCAAGGGGCTTGGCAAGCCCGCCTATGAGGCGGCGCTCGACGCGGCGCTCCGCGCGGCGGAGGTGGGTACGATCGCGTTGGCCGGCTATATGCGTCTCTTGTCGGACGGCTTCGTCGCGAAGTGGCGGGGCCGGATCGTGAACATCCATCCGTCGCTGCTGCCCCGCTACAAGGGGCTCGATACGCATGCGCGCGCGATCGCCGCGGGCGATGCGGTAGCGGGCTGTTCGGTGCATATCGTCACCGAGGAACTCGATGGCGGCGCGGTGCTCGGCCAAGCGGAGGTGCCGATCCTGCCGGGCGACGATGCCGACCGGCTTGCCGAGCGCGTGCTCGCCGCCGAACACCGCCTCTATCCGGCAACGCTTGCGGAGTTCGTCGCACGATGAGTCCCGATCCCGAGATCCCACTGGCCAGGGTGCGCGCCCTCTGCCTCGCCATGCCGGAGGCCGCCGAGCGTGTCTCGCACGGCGCACCCGGCTTCCACATCGAAGACGGCAAGTTCTTCGCCTATTTCTGGCACGACCATCATGGCGACGGCGAGACGGTCGTGATCGTCAAGACGAGCGGCGCCGACGAGCAGGCGATGCTGATCGAAGCGGATCCCGCCTGCTATTACAGCCCGCCCTATCTCGGGCCGTCGGGATGGGTCGCGATGCGGCTCGATCGGGCCGATGTGGATTGGGACCGGGTGGGCGATCGGATCGCGATCAGCTGGGAACTGGCCGCGCCGCGCCGTTTGCTGGAGGCTGGCGGACGATGAGCGGCGAAACCCCGAACGAACGCCGCGAGGCGGCGGCCACGCGGCGGCGCTGGGTGACGCTGGCGGAGATCGTCGCGCTGGCCGGCGTCGTCATCGCAGCGTTGACGCTATGGAATAGCTGGCAGGAGCGGCGCGCGCAGGAAGCGGAGCACACCGAGGCGGTCGCGTCCGCCACGCAGGCGCACGGGCGCGTCCAGTTTCGCGGCACGGTGAGCGACGGCGGTCGGCGGCTGGTGCTGGCCGATCCCGCGCATGACGTGACGGATCTGACCATCGCCTTCCCCACGTCGCTCGGCCTGTCCGCACAGACGCCGGCGGACAACGCGATCGGAGTCGACATGTTTTCCGGGCCGCTGACCGAAGCGGTGGGCGACGCGCATCAGGGGCGTCTTCCCGTGTTGGTCACCGCGCGCTTTCTCGACGGCGACGCGACGCGCACCACGAGCGGGATTTACGATATCGTGTGGCGCACCGATGCGCGCCTGCTGCGCGGCCGGGTCGCACGGATCATCGGCTTTCGTCTGCGCGAACGCGGCGGCAGCGTCGCCCGTGTGGATGCGCTCTGGAAGCCGGCGCACCAGTAGAATGGGCGGCGGCGCTCCGGAGGACGCCGCCGCCCGCCGGAGTCAGCCGACGATTTCGCTCGGCTGGAAGAAATAGGCGATCTCGATCTCGGCATTCTCGTCCGAGTCCGAACCGTGGACGGTGTTCGCCTCGATCGATTCCGCCAGCTCCTTGCGGATCGTGCCGGGCTCGGCGTTCGCCGGGTTGGTCGCGCCCATGATGTCGCGGTTGCGCTGCATGGCGTTCTCGCCCTCGAGCACCTGAACGACGACCGGGCCGGAGATCATGAATTCGACCAGATCGTTGAAGAAGGGGCGTTCGCGGTGAACGTCGTAAAACCCCTCGGCCTGTTCGCGGGTCATCTGGATACGCTTCGATGCGACGATGCGCAGGCCGGCATCTTCCAGCATCTTGGTGACAGCGCCAGTCAGGTTGCGGCGGGTGGCATCGGGCTTGATGATCGAAAAGGTACGGTTCGCGGCCATGATGGTCACGGGCTCCCAAGTTGGACGGTGGCGGAAAAGTCGCGGTTCCCTAGTCGTGCGCCTTCGGCGATGCAAGCCGAAGCCCCTGCCTCAGGCCGCCTGTTCCCAGCGCCCGGCCTCGTTCTGCTTCCAATAGCGCCGCTCCACGCCGTCGCGATCCGCCAGTGCCTTCCAGGCAAGCCGCGCCTCGCGGATCGCATCGTCGTCGAACATGTGGAACACGCGGTCGAAATCCAGCGCGGCGTCGCGCCAGACGCCATCGACCAGCGCGATGTTGCGGGCATGGTTGGTCCCGACCGCGTCACCCGCGATCAACACCGGCTGCGCCGCATCATCGGCCGCACCCGCCTGGGCATGCGGCAGGAAACTGTCGGGCGCATAGGCCCAGAGCAGGCGGTCTAACGCGGCACGGCGCTCCGCATCGTCGGCGACCACCACCAACCGGCCGCCGCTTCCCAGCACCTTTTCCGCGATCGGCGGCAGGATCCGGTCGATCGGCGTTCCGGTCAGGTGGTAGAAATCGACCTGCATCAGCCCTCGAAATGCTCCGCCACGAACCGGTCGAGCAGCCTGACGCCGTAACCGGTCGCGCCCTTGTCGTACGTGCTGCCGGCCTTGTCCGCCCACACCATGCCGGCGATATCGAGATGCGCCCATTTCACGCCCTCGTCCACGAAACGCTGGATGAACTGCGCCGCGGTGATCGAACCCGCGCCGCGCGGCCCCACATTCTTCATGTCGGCGATCGGGCTGTCGATCAGCTTGTCGTAAGCGGGCGCGAGCGGGAAACGCCACAACAGGTCGCCGGTCGCCTTTCCGGCCGCCAGCAGCGTGTCGGCGAGCGCATCGTCATTGGCGAACAGGCCGCCATGCTCGCTGCCCAACGCGACGATCATCGCGCCGGTCAGCGTGGCGAGATCGACGATCGTGGTCGGCGCGAACGTCTTCTGCACCCAGGTGATGCAGTCGCACAGCACCAGCCGGCCCTCGGCATCGGTGTTGATGACCTCGATCGTCTGGCCCGACATCGACGTGACCACGTCGCCCGGGCGCTGGGCGTTGCCGTCGGGCATGTTCTCCACGAGACCCATGACGCCCACGACATTGGCCTTGGCGCCGCGCAGCGCCAGCGCCTTCATCGCGCCCGCCACGGCGCCCGCACCGCCCATGTCCCACTTCATGTCTTCCATGCCCGCGGCAGGCTTGATCGAGATGCCGCCGGTGTCGAACGTCACGCCTTTGCCCACCAACGCGAGCGTCGGTGCGCCCTCCCCAGCGCCGTTCCACTTCAGCGCGAGGATGCGCGCGTCGCGGCGCGATCCCTGGCTGACGCCGAGCAGCGCGCCCATGCCGTGGGCCGTCATATCGGCTTCGTCGAGCACGGTGATGTCGAGACCCAGCCCTTCCACCTCGGCGCGGACCTTCTCCACGAAGCTTTCGGGATAGAGGATGTTGGGCGGCGTCGCGACGAGCCAGCGGGTGAGGTCCATTCCCTGCGTCGCGGCGTCCGCTTCGGGCCATACCGCATCCGTGCCCGTCGGGGCTCCCACGATCGTCACCCGTGCGAGCGTCGGCTTGGAACGCTCGGCGAGCTTGGTGCGATAGACGTCGTAACGCCAGGCACGCTGGACGATCGCGGCGGCCAGACGGGCCGCGGCGCTCGGCGCGGGAGCGGCTGCCAGCGCGGAGAGATCGACGCTCGCCTCGGTCGCGCCGGACGTGAGCAGCCGTGCCGTCAGCGCCCCGCCCGCCTTTTCGAAATCGGCCTCGGTGCCGGCGCCGGTGCCGAGAAGCATGATGTGGCGGACACGTTCACCATCGGCGACGAACGCATCGACCACGCCGCCCACTTCGCCGGCAAAGCGCGCGGCCGTGGCCGCGGCGGTCGCGATCGTCGAGACGTTCGCGCCGCCGCTGCTCCAGTTCACCGCGCCCAGCCCATCCTTGGCGACGGGCAGTACGAGGATCGCCGCATCGGCGGAAACGGAGGGCGCGAAGTCGATCTTCATGAAAATCCTCGAACAAATTCTATATAGCCTACCTCTTAGGCCGATGCGGTGGCGCTGGCAAAGCGGCGATGCTTCCGAGCGGCGATTGCAGCGGCGTCGGCGGTGCGATAGGCGGTAGGGGCAGCATCGCGGTTCGGGGCCCGATGCGCACCGGTTGGATGGGGTGGTTACGAACATCGTGTTGCGTCTTGCCCTGTTGGCCGGTTGTGCCTTGCCCCTTGCGCTGGCGGCATCGCCGCTGGCCGCCCAGGATCTCCAGAACCGCACGGTCCAGCCACCGCCCCCGTCGGACGCCGCTCCGCCGCCACCCGCGGCGAACGGCGAGGATCAGGTCCAGTTCTCGGCCGGCGGCCTGGAATATGACAGCAAGGCGGACATCGTCACTGCCACGGGCGACGTCCGCATGTTTCGCGCGGGACAAAGGCTGCGCGCGGACAAGGTCGTCTGGAACCGCAAGACCGGCAAGGTGCTCGCCACCGGCAATGTCGCGGTCACCAACCCCCAGGGTGACATCGCCTATGGCGACTCGATCGACCTGACCGATTCGCTGAAGGACGGCGTGGTCGACAACATGCTCGTCGTGCTCGAACAGGGCGGCCGGATCGCAGCGGAGCGCGGTACGCGGCAGGCCGACGGCACGCTCGATCTGCAGCAGGCGGCCTATACCCCCTGCGCGGTGACCAACGCCTCGGGCTGTCCGAAATCGCCGACGTGGAAGATCACCGCGGTTCGCGTGACCTACCGCCCCGATCGGGGCCGCGTGTATTTCGGCGGCCCGCGCATGAACCTGTTCGGTCTGCCGCCGCTCCCGCTGCCCAACTTCTCCGCACCGGTCGCCGGCACGGCCGGCAGCGGGCTGCTCAGCCCCGATATCCGGCTGATGCGCGTCAACGGGCTTCAGGTGGCGATACCCTATTATTGGCGCATGGGGACGGACCGCGGGCTCACGATCACGCCGCGCATCTTCAGCGCGGTCGCGCCGATGCTTCAGATGGATTATCAGGAGCTCGATCCGACGGGCGCGTTCCATCTCACCGGCTATCTCACCTCGAGTCGCCGCAGCGACGACCTGGACACGCAGAACCCCACCGATACGTCGCAGGCGGTGCGCGGCTATATCGACGGCATCGCCCGCTATCAGCTATCGCCCTATTGGAGCATCAGTTCCTCCATCCGCCTGGCGTCCGACCGCACCTTCCTGCGCCGGTACGACATCTCGCGCGATGACCGGCTGCGCAGCACCGCCAGCATCCAGCGGATCGACGACGACAGCTATTTTGCGATCGACGGCTGGTTCGTGCAGACTCTCCGCGTGGGCGACTCGCAGGGGCAGCAGCCGATCGCCCTGCCCGAGATCGATTATCGCCGCCGGATCGCCGACCCGCTGCTGGGTGGCCGTTTCGAACTCCAGCTCAACACGCTCGCGCTGACCCGCACCGGCGGCCAGGATACGCAGCGCGCCTTTGCCAGTCTCGAATGGGATCTGCGCAAGATCACCCGCTGGGGCCAGGAAGTGACCTTCACCGCCTTTGCGCGCGGAGACGTGTACAACACGAGCGACACGCTGGCGACCGACATCGTCGGCTATCGCGGGCTGGAGGGTTTCCACGGCCGCGCGATCGGCGCGCTGGCGGTGGACGTGAAATGGCCGTTCGTCGGCACCTTCCTGAGCGGCACGCAGCGGTTCACGCCGCGCTTTCAGATCGTCGCCTCGCCGCACATCGCGAATTACGAGGTGCCGAACGAGGATTCGCGATCGATCGACCTGGACGATACCAACCTGTTCGCGCTCAACCGCTTTCCCGGCTATGATCGGTTCGAGGATTCGAGCCGCGCCACCTATGGCGTCGAATGGGCGGCCGATCTGCCGGGTCTGAGCATCGACGCGCAGGTGGGGCAAAGCTACCGCCTCGATGACCGGCCGACGATCCTCTATCCCGGAACCGGGCTGTCGGATCGGCTCTCCGATATCGTCGGGCGCACCGAAGTGCGGTTTCGCGACTTCGTATCGCTGGTCCATCGTTACCGGCTGGACAAGGACGATCTCGCCGTCCGGCGCAACGAAGTCGACGCGACAATCGGCAGCCGGGCGACCTATCTGCTGCTGGGTTATCTGCGGCTCAACCGCAACATCGTGCCGGTTACCGAGGATCTCTTGAACAGCGAGGAGGCGCGTGTCGCCGGTCGCGTGCAGATCTCGCGCTTCTGGTCTGCGTTCGGATCCACCGTGATCGATCTGACCGACCGCAAGGAAGATCCCACCTCGCTCGCCGATGGTTTCGAGCCGGTGCGGACCCGCGCGGGCGTGCAATATGAGGATGATTGTCTGCGGCTCGGCTTTACGTGGCGGCGCGACTATCAGGCGACCGGCGATGCCAAGGCCGGCAACAGCTATCTGTTGACGCTGGCCTTCACCAGCCTCGGTCGCTAAGCCGCGGTTCAGGCATGATGCGGCAGCCGCGATCTGGTGCTTCAACCGCGATGGGCCGGGCTGGCGACACGGCGGGGCTATGATGGGATATGAAACGACCGTGAAGAATTTCTTTCGATCGACGGCCGTCCGCCGCGTGGCGCTCGGCAGCGCAATGTTGGCGGTCGTTGCCGGGGGTGCCCTCGCGCAGACCGTCCCCGACGCCAGCGTGCCGTCGACCGGCCTCGACATCCCGGCCAACCTCCAGATTTTCGGCAAGCTCGATCCCAACGTCCGCAAGCCCACAGCGGTGGTGAACGATTCCGTCATCACCGGCACCGATGTCGACCAGCGGGTCGGCCTGATCGCGGCGGCCAATGGCGGCCAGACGCTGTCGCCCGAGGATCGCGAGCGGCTGAAGCTTCAGGTGCTGCGCCAGATCATCGACGAGACGCTCCAGATCCAGGAAGCCAAGTCGAGCGATATCACGATCACGCAGGACGAGATCACCCAGAGCTACAACGCGGTGGCCAAACGCTTCGGCCACACGCCCGCCGAGATGCGGGCGTTTCTCCGCCAGTCGGGATCCTCCGAACGGTCGCTGAAGCGGCAGATCGAGGGCGAGCTGGCATGGCAACGCTATCTGCGTCGGAAGGTGGAGCCGTTCGTCAATGTGGGTGACGAGGAGGTCAAGTCGATCCTCGCCCGGCTGGAGGCTGCCAAGGGCACCGAAGAGTATAACGTCAAGGAAATCTACCTGAGCGCGACGCCCGCCACGGGGCAGCAGGTCTATGCGAATGCGCGTCAGCTCATTCAGGAGATCCGCAAGGGGCAGCAGCCGTTCGATGCGTTCGCCCGCCAATATTCGGAAGCCTCGACGCGCGGCGTCGGCGGCGATCTGGGCTGGGTGCGCGTGGCCGCGCTGCCTGGGCCTCTTGCCGACGCCGTGACGCAGATGCAGGTCGGGCAGGTCGCGGGGCCGATCGAGATCCCCGGTGGCTATTCGATCCTGTATCTGACCGACAAGCGCCAGGTGCTCACCGCCGATCCGCGCGATGCACGGCTGAACCTGAAGCAGCTCACGATCCGCTTCCCGCCGCACACCAGCCAGGCCGATGCGACCGCCCGAGCGGGAGTGTTCGCCAAGGCGACGCAGGCGATCGCCGGCTGCGGCACGGTGGAAAAGGTCGCCGCCTCGATCGGCGCCGAAGTGGTCGACAATGACACGGTCCGGATCCGCGACCTTCCGCCGCAGCTTCAGGAAATCCTGCTGAAGATGCAGATCGGTCAGTCGACGCCGCCCTTCGGCTCGCCCGAGGAAGGCGTCCGCGCGCTGGTGCTGTGCGGTCGCGATGATCCCAAGAGCGGCACCCTGCCCCGCGCCGACCAGGTGCAGGACCAGCTTCAGGAGGCGCGCGTGAACCTGCGCGCGCAACAGAAACTCCGCGATCTGCGGCGTGACGCGGTGATCGAATATCGCTGAGGACCGACCGAAGGTGACCTTGCCGCTCGCCGTATCGATGGGCGATCCCGCCGGGATCGGCCCCGAGATCATCGCCAAGGCCTGGGCGGCGCGGCACGCGCATCGGTTGCCGCCGTTCGTCGCGGTGGGCGACGTTCGCGCGATCACGCGGGTCTGGGCGGGTCCGGTGCGGCCGATCACCGATCTGGCCGAGGTTTCCACGGTGTTCGATCAGGCGCTCCCCGTGCTGACGATCGAGGATGCGGGCGACATCGTGCCCGGCGTTCCCGATGCGGAGGGCGCCCGCTGCGCGCTTCATTCGCTCGAGATGGCGGCGGGGCTCGTGAAGTCGGGCGCCGCGCAGGCGCTGGTCACGGGCCCTGTGTCCAAGGCCCAACTCTACGCAATCGGCTTTACGCATCCCGGCCAGACCGAATTCGTCGCGGAGCGCTGCGGCATTGCGCGCGAGAATGCGGTGATGATGCTGGCAGGGCCGAGCCTGCGCGTCGTGCCGATCACGACGCATGTGCCGCTCGCCGAGGTGTCGGCGCTGCTGGATATCGAATTGATCGTCGCCAAGGCGCGTGCGACCGCGCGGGGGCTCACGCGCAATTTCGGGATCGATGCCCCGCGGCTCGCCTTTGCCGGCTTCAATCCGCACGCGGGCGAGGGCGGCGCGATCGGCCGCGAGGAGATCGATATCCTCGAACCCGCCATCGCCATGCTGCGCGACGAGGGGATCGACGCGACGGGGCCGTTCGCGGCCGACACGATGTTCCATCCGCGAGCACGGGCAGGCTATGATGTGGCGCTGTGCTGCTATCACGACCAGGCGCTGATCCCGATCAAGACGCTGCATTTCGACGAGGGCGTCAACATGACGCTCGGGCTGCCGATCGTGCGCACTTCGCCCGATCATGGCACGGCGTTCGGGATCGCGGGTCGAGATCAGGCCGAACCGGGTGCGATGATCGCGGCGATCGCAATGGCGGGTGAAGCGGCCGAACGCCGGTCACGGGACGCGCAGGCAGGGTGAGCGATCCGGTGCCGTCGGCAAGCGCGCTGCCGCCGCTGCGCGAGGTGATCGCGCGCCATGGCCTCACCGCCAGCAAGGCACTGGGGCAGAATTTTCTGTTCGACGGGCAGTTGCTGGCGCGCATCGCTGCGGTGCCGGGCGATCTCGCCGATGCCGAAGTGCTGGAGGTGGGCCCCGGTCCCGGTGGCCTGACGCGCGCGCTGCTCGGTGCGGGCGCGCGCGTCACCGCGATCGAACGCGATCGCCGCTGCATTCCGGCGCTGGCCGAGCTGGGCGCGCATTTCCCGGGCCGGTTGCGCGTGATCGAGGAAGATGCGCTGAAGGTCGATGCGCCGTCGCTGTTCGCGGGAAAGCCGCACATCGTCTCCAATCTTCCCTACAATGTCGGCACCGCGCTGCTCGTCGGCTGGCTGTCCGCGGCCTGGGCGCCGTGGTGGGCCTCCTGCACGCTGATGTTCCAGAAAGAGGTCGCCGAGCGGATCGTGGCGGCGCCGGGCAGCGACGCCTATGGCCGCCTCGCCGTGCTGGCGCAGTGGCGGTCGACCGCCCGGATCGCGATGCCCGTCCACCGTTCGGCGTTCACCCCGCCGCCCAAGGTGATGTCGGCGGTGGTGCACATCGTGCCGGGCGAGGCCCCGGCGGGCGTCGCGTTTCCGATGCTGGAGCGGATCACCGGGGCAGCGTTCGGACAGCGCCGCAAGATGCTGCGGCAGAGCCTGAAGAGCGTTCCCGGTGCGCTCGACGCGCTGGAGCGGATCGGGATCGACGCCACCCGCCGCGCCGAGACGCTGAGCGTCGCCGACTTCGTCGACCTGGCGCGCGCTATTCGGCCGACTTGACCGCCGGCTTGTCGATCTGCGCGGTCGTCACCGGCGGACCCTTGGCGATCGTCGCGGCCAATTCGGTGGCGGGGGCACAGCCCGTCTTGCAGAGCGTCCGGATGCGCGCGAGGTTCGCCTGGGCGCGAATGATCGCGCCCTTGGCGACCAGCGCATCGCCCTGCCCTTGCAGCGCGGCCACGTCGTTGGGTTCGAGCAGCAGCGCCTCGCGATAGAGGCGGATAGCCTTGCCAGGCAGGCCACGCGCCTGCGCCACCTCGGCGAGCGTCACAAAGGCGCCCCGGTTGCGCGGATCGACCACGGCGGCGGTTTCCAGCAGGTCCGTCGCGCCGTCGAGATTGCCCGCAGCCCGCGCAGCACGGCCCTGCGCCAGCAAGGCCATCGAACGCGGATCGACCCGGTCGTCCGGCTTCTGCCCGCTGAGCGAGGTTCCCATACACACCGCGGCGAGCGCGGCGGCCAGGGCTACGGACGAATAACGCATGATCGGCTCCGCTCGAAACACGGCATAACCGCTAGCATGGTGCCCGCAGCCGCGCGACGAAAAAACCGTCCGTGCCGTCGCGCGCGGGGTCGAGCCGGATGCCCGGCCCATGAGCGCGCCCCGCGCCGAGTGCCAGCGGCTCCGCACGCCAGCCGGGATGGCCGTCGAGGAACATCGCCACCTGCCCCGCCCCCTCGGCATCCAGCAGCGAACAGACGATATAGACGAGCGCGCCGTCCGGCTTCACGAGCGTGGCACCCACGCCGAGGATGTGCCGCTGCGTATCGCGCAACCGCGCGATACGATCGGGCGAGAGCCGCCAGCGCGCCTCGGGGTTGCGTCGCCAGGTGCCCGTGCCGGAACAGGGCGCATCGATCAGCACGCCGTCCGCCCGCGCCTGCCAGTCCGTCAGCGCCTCGCGTTCGCGCTGCGGGTTCAGCAGCCGCGTTTCGACGATGGTCGCCTGCGCCCGCTCGGCGCGCGGCGCGAGCCGTTGCAGGCGGTTGCGGTCGACGTCGCAGGCGAGCAGCTTGCCCCGGTTCGCCATCGCCGCGGCGAGCGCCAGCGTCTTGCCGCCCGCGCCGGCACAGAGATCGACGACGCGCTCACCGGGCTTGGCATCCAGCGCCGCGGTCACGATCTGGCTGCCCTCGTCCTGCACCTCGATCGCGCCCTCGGCGAACAGCGGCAGCGCCTCGACATTGGTGCCCGACGACAGCCGCAGCCCGTCGGGCGCGTGCGGCGTGGCCACCGCGTCGGCCAGTCCGGCCATCACGGCCTCGCGCGTGGTGACGAGCCGGTTGACGCGGATGTCGAGCGGTGCGCGATCGACTAGCGCGGGCATCGCGTCGCGCGGCAGCCCCGATGCGGTCAGCGCCTTCAGCAACCAGAGCGGCGCGACGCCGGCCTTGGCGCGCGGTTCCTCCGCGGCGATCGGCGCGGGGCAATGCGGCGCGCCGTCGAAGGCGGCGGCAAGACCGGGATCGCGATCAGCGAGCGCGACCAAAGCGGCACGGCCGCTCGCCGGCCGTTCGCCGGCATGGCGGACGGCGGCATAGACGAGTTCGCGCACCGCCCTGCGATCCTTCGACCCGGCATAGCGTCGCGTCGCGAAATAGCGCGCGATCAGCGTGTCCGCGGCCGCGCCGCCCTCGCGCGCGGCCGCGACGATGTCTTCGAGCAGGTCGATCGCGGCCTGCGCCCGTGCGCCGGGAGTCATGCGCGCGCGCGGGCGAAGTGGAGGAAGTGGAGGTGCTGGCGCGGTGTCTGGTTCGGCTCGATCATCGGCGCTTCCTCGCACATCGGGCCGGCATAGGACAGCCGTAAGGCGGCAGGCCTAGCGCGTCGGATAGTTCGGCGCCTCGCGCGTGATCGTCACGTCGTGGACATGGCTTTCCTTCAGCCCGGCGCCGGTAATCCGCACGAACTGCGCGCGTTCCTGGAGCGCGGCGATCGTTTGCGATCCAGTATAGCCCATCGCCGCCTTGATCCCGCCGACGAGCTGGTGGATCACGTCGCGCGCCGGGCCCTTGAACGCCACCTGGCCTTCGATCCCCTCCGGCACCAGCTTCATCTGATCCTTGATGTCGCCCTGGAAATAACGGTCGGCCGAGCCCCGGCCCATCGCGCCGACGGAGCCCATGCCGCGATAGGATTTGTACGCGCGGCCCTGATAGAGGAACGTCTCGCCCGGCGCTTCCTCGGTGCCGGCCAGCAGCGAGCCGACCATGCAGGTCGATGCGCCCGCCGCCAGCGCCTTGGCGAGATCGCCCGAGGTGCGAAGGCCGCCATCGGCGATCACCGGAACGCCCGCCTTCTGCCCGGCCTCGGCACAATCCATCACCGCGGTGAGCTGCGGCACGCCCACGCCCGCCACCACGCGCGTGGTGCAGATCGAGCCCGGCCCGATCCCCACCTTGATCCCGTCGGCCCCCGCGCCGATCAGCGCGCGCGTCGCCTCGGCGGTGGCGACGTTGCCGGCGACGACCTGAACCGAGTTGGACAGCTTCTTCACGCGCTCCACCGCGCGCGCGACGTCGCGGTTATGGCCGTGCGCGGTGTCGATCACGATCAGGTCGCATTCGGCATCGACCAATGCCTCGGTGCGCGCAAAGCCCTTGTCGCCCACCGTCGTCGCGGCGGCCACGCGCAGCCGACCCGCGGCATCCTTGGTGGCGTCGGGATAGGTGACCGCCTTTTCCATGTCCTTCACGGTGACGAGCCCGACGCAGCGATAGGCATCGTCCACCACCAGCAGCTTTTCGATCCGGCGCTGGTGGAGCAAGCGCTTGGCCTCGTCCTGCCCGACGCCCACGCCGACCGTGACGAGATTGTCGTGAGTCATCAGCTCGCTGACCGGCTGCTTCGGGTTTTCGGCGAAGCGCACGTCGCGGTTGGTCAGGATGCCGACGAGGCGCCCCCCCGCTTCCACCACGGGAATGCCGCTGATCCGGTGACGCGCCATCAGCGCCTGCGCATCGGCCAAAGTCGCGGTCGGCAGGATGGTGATCGGGTTGACCACCATGCCGCTTTCGAACCGCTTCACCGCGCGCACCGCATCGACCTGTTCGGGAACTTCGAGATTGCGGTGCAACACGCCGATACCGCCCAGCTGCGCCATGACGATCGCCATGTCGGCTTCGGTCACCGTATCCATCGCCGACGACAGCACGGGGATGTTGAGCGCGATCCCGCGCGTCAGCATGGTCCGCGTGTCCGCCTGGCTCGGCAACACCTCGCTTTCCGCGGGCACCAGCAGGACGTCGTCGAAGGTGAGGCCGAGCCGAATGTCCATGGGTGCCGATTCTCTCGCGTGGGGGGAGCAAGTGGCGGGCCATGTAACCAGTGTGGCCGGCCGCGGCTAGTGGCGGGAGGCCGTTCCTGCTCGTGTTCCCCGCCTAAGGCCGGGGCCCAGGTGGGAAGCCACTCATTGGCGGGGGGAGGCGCCCATCGCATGGTCTACCCAACCGGGCCCCGGCCTTCGCCGGGAACGGTGCGCTTAAACAAGCCCAACCGCCGTTGGCCCTCGCTTTCGCCACCTGCTATATCGGCGCGACAATCACGGGGGAGTGCGCGATGACGTTCCTGATCTTCATGGCCGCCTTGGTCGTGCTGGTGCTGTTCTACCTGATGACCAGCATCAAGATCGTCAATCAGGGCTATCAATATACCATCGAGCATTTCGGCCGCTTCACCACGGTCGCGCGCCCCGGCTTCAATTTCTATCCCGCCTTTTTCTACCGCGTGGGGCGGCGGGTGAACATGATGGAGCAGGTGATCGACATTCCGGGGCAGGAGATCATCACCAAGGACAATGCGATGATCTCGACCGACGGCGTCGTGTTCTTCCAAGTGCTTGACGCCGCCAAGGCCGCATACGAGGTGTCGGACCTGTATCTCGCGCTGCTCCAGCTCACCACGACCAATCTGCGCACGGTGATGGGCTCGATGGACCTCGACGAGACGCTCTCGAAACGCGACGAGATCAACGCTCGGCTGCTGAACGTGGTCGACCACGCGACGACGCCCTGGGGCGTGAAGATCACCCGCGTCGAGATCAAGGATATCCGCCCGCCCGCGGACATCGTGAACGCGATGGGCCGGCAGATGAAAGCGGAGCGCGAGAAGCGCGCCAACATCCTCGACGCCGAGGGCACGCGCGCCTCCGAGATCCTGCGCGCCGAGGGCCAGAAACAGGCACGTATCCTGGAGGCGGAGGGCCGCAAGGAATCCGCCTTCCGCGATGCCGAGGCGCGCGAGCGCGCGGCGGAAGCCGAGGCGAGCGCCACGCGTGCCGTTTCCGACGCGATCGAGGGCGGCAACACCCAGGCGATCAACTATTTCATCGCGCAGAAATATGTCGAGGCGATCGGCAAGTTCGCCACCAGCCCCAATGCCAAGACGATCCTCTTCCCCGTCGAGGCAACGCAATTGATGGGCACGCTGGGCGGCATCGGCGAGCTGGCGCGCGACGCGCTGAAGGTGACGCCGCCCGCCCCCGCCCCTGCTCCGTCGGCACCCGCCATTCGCCGGGGGCCGTTCGAGCAGAACCAATGACGCTCTGGGGCGTGGCGATCGGCGCGGCGGGCGTCTGGCTGACCGCCGCCATCCTGCTCGGCATCGCCGAGCTGGCGATACCGGGCGTGTTCCTCGTGTTTCTCGCCATCGCCGCGGCGATCACGGGGTTGGCGCTGCTGGCGCTCCCTGCCCTGCCCATCGCCGCGCAGATCGCCTCGTTCGCGGTGTGGAGCGCGGTGGCGGTGCTGATCGGCAAACGCTGGTATCGCGATTACCCGGTCGATGCGTCCGATCCGCTGCTGAACGATCGCGCGGCGCGGTTGATCGGGCAGGTGGTGAGCGTGGAGCGCGCGATCGCCGCGGATGGCGGGCGCGTGCGGGTCGGCGACGGATCGTGGCCGGCGCGCGGCGCGGCCGCGGCGACGGGCGCGCGGGTGCGGGTCGTGGGCATCGATGGTGGCACGCTGCTGGTCGAGTTGCTGCCCGAGATGGTTGAAGCGCCGCCCGCTTTGCCCTAGTCGCGGCGCACCGGTCCCGAGCAAGGCGCATCCATGACGGCCTCGATCGCGCTCGTCGACGACGATCGCAACATCCTCACCTCGGTATCGATCGCGCTCCAGACCGAGGGGTTCCTGACGCGCGTCTATTCGGACGGCGAGACGGCGCTGAAGGCATTGATCGACAACCCGCCCGATCTCGCCATCTTCGACGTGAAGATGCCGCGGATGGACGGGCTGGAACTGCTACGCCGCTTTCGCGAGAAGAGCCGCGTGCCCGTGATCTTCCTCACCAGCAAGGACGACGAGCTGGACGAGGCACTGGGGCTCGCGATGGGCGCGGACGATTATATCGCCAAGCCGTTTTCGCAGCGCCTGCTGATCGCACGGATCCGCGCCATCCTGCGCCGCGCGGAGCCCGTGCAGGCGGACGGCGCGGAGGGCGGCGGCGAGCCCGCCGGTCCGCTCATCCGTGGCCGACTCACGATGGACCCGGCCCGGCACCGCACCACCTGGGGCGATGTGCCGGTCACGTTGACGGTCACCGAATTCATGATCCTCGAGACGCTCGCGCAGCGGCCGGGCATCGTCAAGACGCGCAACCAGTTGATGGACGCGGCGTATCAGGACGACATCTATGTCGACGATCGCACCATCGACAGCCACATCAAGCGCCTGCGCCGCAAGTTCCGGCAGATCGACGGCGAATTCGACGCTATCGAGACACTCTATGGCGCGGGATACCGATTCTCCGAAGAGTGACGACCCGCTGAGCGAGGCGGCCGACCTCACGCTGCGCTGGTCGGGGCAGATCTCGCTCACCCGGCGCATCCTCGCGGTCAACATCCTGGCACTGCTGCTGCTGGCGGGCGGGTTCTTCTATCTCGATTCCTACCGCAGCCGGATCGTGGACAGCCGGCTCGAACAGAGCGCGCGCGAGGCGCGGCTGATCGGCGAGGCGATCGCCTCGGTCGATCGCGACGAGCGCGACGCGCTGATCCTGCGGCTGGCGCGCGATACGGGCACGCGGATCCGGCTGTTCGATCCGGCCGGCAACGTCGTGGCGGACAGCCGCCTGCTCGGCATCCGCAACTTCGTGCTGCGCGATCCGGACCGTCAGCACTGGAACCAGGTCGCCGCGCGCTTTCTCGATGCGGCGATCGACACGATCGTCATCGCCCCGCGCCCACCCCTCTACCGCGAGCGCGCGGGCGGGCTGGACTGGCCCGACGTGCGAACGGCGCGGCAGCGCGGCAGCGTGGCGGCGACGGTGTGGCGCGCGCCCGATCGCACCCCCGTCATCACCGCCGCCGCGCCGCTGCCGCAGGGCGGCGTGGTGATGACGGCGGTGAACGCGCGCGACATCACCGAAACCGTGCGGATCGAACGCTTCCGCCTCAGCCTCGTGCTCGCGGTGGTGACCGTGCTCTCGATCCTCTTGTCGCTGTTCCTCGCGCGCACGATCGTCCGTCCGCTCCGCCGGCTGGCACGCGCCGCGGTCCGCGTGCGGCTGGGGCGCGCGCGCGAGGTGGTGGTGCCGCGCCTGCCCTCCCGCCGCGACGAACTCGGCATGCTTGCGCGGGCGCTGTCGGACATGAGCCTGGCGCTGCGGGCGCGGATCGATGCGACCGAAGCCTTCGCCGCCGACGTCACGCACGAGATGAAGAACCCGCTCGCCTCGCTCCGCTCCGCGGTCGAGGGGCTGGCGCATGTCAAGGATCCGGCGCTCCAGGAGCAATTGTTCGCCGTGGTCCGCGACGATGTCCGCCGGCTGGACCGGCTCATCACCGACATTTCGGAGGCGTCGCGGCTCGACGCGCAGCTCAGCCGCGCGAAGTTCGAGCCGGTGGATTTGGGCGCGCTGATCGCCGGGCTCGTGGCGCAACGCCATGCCCGCGGGGTGGAGCGCGGCATCCGCCTGCTGTTCGATCATCCCGTCGACGTCCCGCTCGTGACGATGGGCGAAGGCGCGCGGCTCGAACGCGTGTTCGAGAATCTGATCGACAACGCGCTGTCCTTTTCGCCCGACGGTGCGGTCGTCGCGATCCTCGGCACGCGCGAGCGCGGCGAGCTGGTGGTTCGGATCGACGACGAAGGGCCGGGCGTTCCCGAAGACGCGCGCGAGGCGATCTTCCGCCGCTTCCAGTCGATCCGGCCCGAAAGCGAGGCGTTCGGCCAGCATTCGGGCCTGGGCCTCGCCATTGCGCGCACGATCGTCGACGGGCATCAGGGCTCGATCACCGTCGAATCGCGCGAGGATCGGCTGAGTGGCGCCCGCTTCGTCGTCAGGCTGGCGCTCGCGGCCCCACGCTGATCCCGAACGGAGCTTGCCCTTGGCCGCCATCTCCTCCGAAACGCTCCATGTCTCGACGGTCGCGATCGATGGCCGTGCCGTGCTGATCGAAGGACCGTCGGGATCGGGGAAATCCGATCTCGCGCTGCGCCTGATCGATCGGGGTGCGGTGCTCGTCAGCGACGATTATACGCTGCTGCTGCAGAGCGGCGCGCGGCTGGTGGCGCGCCCGCCCGAGACGATCGCGGGCAAACTGGAAATCCGCGGCCTGGGTATCGTCGCCGAGCCCTATGCCTCCGACGTTCCCGTGGCGTTGCTCGTCCGCCTCGAAACTCCGGTGCCGCGCATGCCCGAGCAGCGGGTGCGGCGGATCGCGGGGATCGACGTGCGGCAGATCGCGATCGACCCCCATCCCGCCTCCGCCCCGATCCTCGTCGAGCGTGCGCTGCTGCAGGAGCCCGCCACATGATCGCCGAACGCAAGGACATCCTGCTCGTCACCGGCATGTCGGGCGCGGGCAAATCCACCGTGCTGAAGACGCTGGAGGATATCGGCTGGGAAGTGGTCGACAATCTGCCGCTCGAATTGCTCGACCGGCTGCTCGACGCCCCTCTGCCCGCCACCGCGGCCGACGCCGCGCAGCCGCTGGCGCTGGGGATCGGCGCGCGCACCCGCGATTTCGATCCCGCCCGGATCGTGCAGCGCATCCGCAACCTGCGCGAGCGCCATGGGCTGGAGGTCGGCACGCTGTTCCTCGATTGCGCGGGCAGCGAGCTGGAGCGCCGCTATTCCGAGACTCGCCGCCGCCATCCGCTCGCGCCCGATCGCCCGGCAAGCGACGGGATCGCGCGCGAACGCGAATTGCTGAGCCCGCTGCGCGATTTCGCCAACCGGCTGATCGACACCACCAGCCTGGCCGCCAACGAACTGGCGCAGCAGGTCCGCGCCACCTTCGCCGGCGAGGAACGGGGCGCGCCGACGCTGTCGGTCATGTCGTTCGGCTTCGCCCGCGGCGTGCCGCGCAACGCCGATCTGGTGTTCGACATGCGCTTCCTGCGCAATCCGCATTGGGATCCCGTGCTGCGACCCGGCACCGGGCTCGACGCCGATGTCGCCGCCTATGTCGCGGCCGATCCCGCCTATGAGGCGGCGGTCGGGCGGATCGAGGAGCTGCTGCTGCTGCTGCTCCCGCGCTACCGCGCCGAGGGAAAATCCTATGTGACGGTGGCGTTCGGCTGTACCGGGGGGAGACACCGCTCGGTCCATGTGACCGACCGCGTCGCGCGGCGGTTGCACGACGCGGGATTTTCGCCCACGGTTGCGCATCGCGACCTGGGGGCGGCGCCGCAGGACTCGCTGGAAGGATCGCCGGTCGAGCCAAGATGAGGGATATGCGTTCGCGATGATCGGCCTGGTGCTGGTGACCCATGGGCGGCTCGCCGAGGAATTCGTGACCGCGATGGTGCACGTCGTCGGCCCGCAGGAGCGGATCGCGACGATCGCCATCGGCCCCGATGACGATATGGAGAGCCGCCGTGCGGATATCGCCGCCGCGATCGAGGCGGTGGATATCGGCCGCGGTGTGATCGTGCTGACGGATCTGTTCGGCGGGACGCCGTCCAATCTGGCCATTTCGCTGATGGAGCGCGGCCGGGTCGAGGTGATCGCGGGCATGAACCTGCCGATGCTGATCCGGCTCGGCTCCGCGCGCAAGGCGATGAAGGTGGTCGATGCGGTCGCCGCCGCGCGCGAGGCGGGGCGGAAATATATCTCCGTCGCCTCCGAGGTGCTGGGCGAGGCGGCGGCGTGAGCGACGTCGCGCGTGCGGTCCGCATCACCAACCGCCGCGGCCTGCACGCCCGCGCCAGCGCCAAGTTCGTCACGCTTGCCGCCACCCAGCCCTGCGAGATCACCGTCGTGAAGGACGGCTCGGGCCATGTCACCGGCACGTCGATCATGGGGCTGATGATGCTGGGCGCGGCGATGGGCGACACGATCACGATCAGCGCGAACGGCGATGGCGCCGAGGGCGCGGTGACCGCACTGTGCGATCTGGTGGAAGCCAAGTTCGGCGAGGATTGAGCGCCGATGCCGCGGGAGATCACCGCCTATTCCAACCCGCTCGTCAAGCGCGTGCGGGCGCTGCGCGACAAGAAGGGCCGGCGCGAACAGGGCCAGTTCCTGGCCGAGGGGCTGCGCATCCTGACCGAGGCGCGCGAGGCCGGGCGCGTCCCGCGCGTGCTGTTCTATGCCGCCGCCAGCGCGGGCCATGCGCTGGTGTGGGAATTGGTGAAGGCCGTCGAGGCGAGCGACGGCGAGGCGATCGAGACGACGCCCGCGATCCTCGCCCAGCTCTCGGGCAAGGACAATCCACAGGCGGTGGTCGGCGTGTTCGACGAATTCGCCTGTACGTTGGACGATCTCGACCGGTCGCGCGCGGCGATCTGGCTGGTGGCGGAGCGGCTGCGCGATCCGGGCAATCTCGGCACGATCCTGCGCACCGGCGATGCGGTCGGCGCGGGCGCGCTGATCCTGATCGGCGAATGCGCCGACCCGTTCGGCGTGGAAGCGGTGCGCGCCAGCATGGGCGCACTGTTCACCGTGCCCGTGGTGCGCTGTGGCTGGGAGGACTTCCTCGTGTGGCTGCGCCGTGGCGCGGGGCAGCTCGTCGGGCTGAGCCTGCAGACCAACACCGATTATCGCGCTGCGCGTTACGCCGCCCCCACCTTTCTGCTGACGGGCAACGAGGCCCAGGGCATGCCGGCGGACTATGCCGACGCCTGCGACCTGCTCGTCAAGCTGCCCATGCACGGCAAGGCCGACAGCCTGAACGCCGCCGTCGCGACGGCGGTGATGGCCTATGAGGTGCTGGCGCGGGATCTGGTTTAGGGCGCGATGACATTGGCTTGATCGGAGCACGAATCCGTTCGTGCCGAGCTTGTCGAAGCAGGCTTTTCGCAGTCACGCCGTCGCATTCGGAATAGGCCCTTCGGTAAGCTCAGGGCGAACGGGTCAAAGTAACGTCATCGGACTGCAATTCGACATGGGGCCCCCATCGGCGCGTTGCCCGCTGGCGCCGTCCATGGTCACTCCCGCTAGCTCTCCCCCTCACCCGCCGCGATCAGCGCCGGTGCGTCGCCATAGCGCGCCAGCGCCTCCACCGGGGCGACGTCGTCGATCTCGCGCGCGCCGGTGTCGATGTTGAGGTCGCGGAACTTGCGCGCGGTCACCAGGGTGCGGCTTTCGAAGCTGCTGACGAAGCTGTTGTAATTGTTGACCGCGCTCGTCAGGCCACCGCCCACCTTGCGCAGGTCGCCCGCCGCCTTGGCCAGCCGCTCGTAGAGCTCCTTGCCGAGCGCGCCGATATCCTGCGCCTGTTTCGCCATCTTCTCCTGACGCCATACCGCATCGACGGTGCGCGCGATCGCGATCAGGTTGGTGGGGGTGGCGAGCAGCACGCGCTTTTCGAAGGCGAAATCCCACAGGGTGGGATCATGTTCGAGTGCGGCGGAGAGGAAATGTTCGCCCGGCACGAACATGATGACGTAGTCGGGCGCATCCTTGAACTGGTTCCAATAGGCCTTGTTGCCGAGGCCGTTGACGTGTGCGCGCATCGAGGCGGCGTGCGCGGTCAGGCCGCGTGCGCGCTCCTCCTCGTCGACTGCGCCGAACGCGTCCTGATAGGCGTTGAGCGACACCTTGGCATCGATCACCAGGCTGCGGCCGCCGGGCACGCGGACGATCGCGTCGGGGCGCAGCCGCTGGCCGTCCTCCACCGCGACGCTCACCTCGGTCTGGAAATCAGTATGTTCGGATAGGCCGCAGGTCTCGAGCACGTTCTTCAACTGCTGCTCGCCCCAGCGCCCGCGCGACTTGGGGGCGTTGCGCAGCGAGTTGACGAGCTTGGCGGCCTCGCTCGACACCTTCTCCTGGCCGATACGCATCTGCTCGATCTGGCCCTTCAGATCGCCGAACGCGTCGCGGCGATCCGCCTCGACCTTGCCGACCGCCTCCTCGTAGCGCTGAAGCCGGTCGCTGACCGGCTGGAGCATCGATTTGAGGTTCTGGCCCGACACCTCTTCGGACTGGCGGAAGCGGGCTTCGGCGCGTTCGAGGAACTGCGCCTGCGCGGTTTCGAGCGCGCGGGCGGCGGCGGCGCCGAACTGCGCGGTCATGGCGTCGCGCGCTTCCTTCAGTTCGGCGAGCGTGGCTTGGTGCGCGGCGTGGCGCGCCTCGCCCTGCGCGCGCAGGCTCGCCAGCTCCTGCAAGGCAGCGTTGCGTTCGCGCTCGACGGCGTCGCGGGCGGTGCGCATCAGTTCGGCATCGCCCGCCCGGGCGCGTGCGACGGCGAGTTCGCTCGCGAGCGCGGTGCCGCGGCGCGAGGCCAGCAGCCAGCCGGCGAGCAGGCCGATCGCAAGCGCGAGAAGCGCGACGAGGATCAGTTCCACCGACCGGCTCCGGCGAAGTGGGCGAAGGTGATACGCACGAGGAAAAGCCAGGACATGGGCGGAACATAGATCGAACGATCGGGATAGAACAGCGCCATTTTCATGAGGCCCTGCCGATCGCCCGCCATCACCCCAGGCGGCGGGCCTTCGCCAGCTTTTTCAACAACATGTCGCGTTTCAGCTTCGAGACATGGTCGATGAACAGCACGCCGTCGCAATGATCGATCTCGTGCTGCATGCAGGTGGCGAGCAGCCCGTCCATCTCCTCCTCGCGGGACTCGCCCGTGCCGTCCAGCCAGCGGACGCGGCAGCGCGCCGGGCGCGCCACCTCGGCATATTGTTCGGGGATGGACAGGCAGCCCTCGTTATAGGTCGACAGCTCCTCGCTCACCTCGAGGATCTCGGGGTTCACATAGGCGCGCGGATCGCGGACGGGCTTGCCCTCCTCGTCCTCGCGCTCCTGCAGATCGATGACGACGACGCGCTTGGCGACGCCCACCTGGATCGCGGCGAGGCCGATCCCCTTGGCGTCGTACATCGTGTCGGTCATGTCGGCGATCAGCCGGCGGACATCGTCGTCCACCGTCTCGACGGGGAGGGAGAGCGCACGCAAGCGCGGATCGGGGATCTCGACGATGGGAAGAACGGCCATGCGCGCGCTGCTAGGGGAAGCGCGGCGTCGGCGTCAAGCAGAGGGAGGACGTCAAGCGAGCGGGGCTCACGCCACCGGGCGCCGGGCGCGGAGCGCCTGCGCCAGCGTGCCCTCGTCGAGATAATCGAGCTCGCCGCCGACGGGCAGGCCGTGCGCGAGCTGGGTGACACGGATGGGGAAACGCTCGATCCGGTCGGCGATGTAATGCGCCGTCGTCTGCCCTTCCAGCGTGGCGTTCATGGCGAGCACCACCTCGTCGATCCCGCCCGCCTCGATCCGGCGGACGAGCGCGTCGATCGCGAGATCCTCGGGCCGGATGCCCTCCAGCGCGGAAAGCCGGCCGCCCAGCACATGATAACGCCCCGGGAACAGCCGCGAACGGTCGAGCGCCCACAGGTCCGCCACCTCCTCCACCACGCAGAGCGACCGCTGGTCGCGGCGCGGATCGGCGCACACCGCACACGGGTTTGCGGTATCGACATTGCCGCAGGTGGTGCAGGTGACGAGCCGTTCGTCGACTGCGGCGAGCGCGGCGAGCAACGGCCCCAAGGCACCCTCGCGCTTCTTGAGCAGATGGAGCACCGCGCGCCGCGCCGAACGCGGGCCGAGCCCGGGAAGACGCGCGAGCGCCTGGGTCAATGTCTCGATCTCGGGGGAGGCCATCGGAGAACAGATAGGGGGTTGCGCGGCTGCCCGCCAGCGTGTTCGAGGGGGCGATGCGCATCATCTTCATGGGAACGCCCGACTTCGCGGTGCCGACGCTCGACGCGCTCGTCGCGGCCGGGCATTCGGTGGTGGCCGCCTATAGCCAGCCGCCGCGGCCGGGCGGGCGGCGCGGGCGCGAGCTGGTGGCCTCCCCGGTGCAGCGCCGCGCCGAGGCGCTGGGCATCCCGGTGCGAACGCCGGAGCGGCTGCGTTCGCCCGACGAGCAGGCCGCGTTCGCGGCGCTGGATGCCGATGTCGCCGTGGTGGCCGCCTATGGGCTGATCCTGCCGCGCGCGGTGCTGGAGGCGCCGCGGCTCGGCTGCCTCAACGTCCATGGCTCGCTGCTGCCGCGCTGGCGCGGGGCGGCGCCGGTGCAGCGCGCGATCCTGGCGGCCGATGCGGAGACGGGCGTGGGGATCATGCAGATGGAGGCCGGGCTCGACACCGGCCCGGTGCGGCTGGAGCGGCGCACGACCGTGGCGGGGAAGACCGCGGGCGCGCTGACCGACGAACTCGCGCGGCTGGGCGCCGAGGCGATGGTCGCGGTGCTGGCAAATCCCGATGCCTATCCGCCGATCGCGCAACCAGAGGACGGCGTCACCTATGCCGCCAAGATCGACAAGGCGGAGGCGCGGCTGGACTTCACCGCGGACGCCGTAACGGTGGAGCGGCAGGTCCGCGCCTTCGCGCCAGTGCCGGGAGCGTTTTTCGAATTCGGCGGGGAACGGGTGAAGGTGCTGGCGGCGGAGATCGTCGGGGTACAGCCTGACCGTTCCCCGGCGGAGGCCGGCGCCCCGTTGGGCGGAGGTGGCGCTTCATCCCCACTGGACCCCGGCCTTAGCCGGGGAACGGAAGATGGGGGTGCGGCGGGCATTGTGCTCGACGACCGGCTCACCATCGCCTGCGGCTCGGGCGCGATCCGGCCGGTGACGGTGCAGCGCGCGGGCCGCGGCATCGCCAGCGCGGCGGACCTGCTGCGCGGCTTCGCCATTCCGGCGGGCACCCGGCTTTGACGCGCTATGCGCTGACGATCGAATATGACGGCCGCCCCTTTGCCGGGTGGCAACGCCAGGCCAGCGCGCCCAGCGTGCAGCAGGCGCTGGAGGAGGCGGCATTCGCGATGACCGGCGAGCGGATCGCCGTGCACGCCGCCGGGCGCACCGATGCGGGCGTCCACGCGCTGGCGATGCGCGCGCATCTGGATCTGACGGCGGAGGTGGCACCGTTCCGGCTGATGGAGGCGCTGAACGCGCTCGTCCGGCCCGCCCCCGTCGCGGTCACCGATTGCGTGGTGGTGGCCGACGACTGGCATGCGCGCTTCTCGTGCGTCGGCCGCGCCTATGAATACAGAATCGCGAACCGCCGCGCGCCGCTCGCGATCGATGCGGGCTTCGCGTGGCGCGTGCCGCAGCCGCTCGACGCGGCGGCGATGGCGCAGGCCGCGACCGCGCTGATCGGGCGCCACGACTTCACCACGTTCCGCGCCGCGCATTGCCAGGCGGACAGCCCGGTGCGCACGCTCGACCGGCTGGCGGTGACTCGCGACGGCGACCGCGTGATCGTGCGCGCGGCGGCGCGGTCGTTCCTCCATCATCAGGTGCGATCGATGGTCGGCTGCCTCGCGCTCGTCGGCATGGGGCGCTGGGCGGTGGGCGACATGGCCGCGGCGCTGCAGGCGCGCGACCGGGCGCGGCTGGGGCTGAACGCGCCGCCCGACGGGCTGTTCTTCGTGGACGCTATCTACTGAACCGCGCCGCCAGCTCCACATGGGTGGACCAGCGGAACTGGCCGACCGGCCGGATCCAGTCGATCCGCCAGCCGCCCTCGACCAGCATCCGGGCATCGCGCGCGAAGCTCGCCGGGTTGCACGAGACATAGGCGATCGCCCCGGTGGCGGACGCGGCCAGTGCCGGCATCTGCTCGCGCGCACCCGCGCGCGGCGGATCGAGCACCACCGCACCGAACCGATCGAGCTCGGCGACGGTCAGCGGGCGGCGGTAGAGGTCGCGATATTCGGGGAAGACTAGCCGCCCGGCGCGCGCGGCGGCGGCCTTCAGCGCCATCGTCGCTTCGCGGCCGCCCTCCGCCGCATAGATCTTGCCCGGCAGCGCGAGCGCGAACGTGCCGAGGCCGGCGAACAGATCCGCGACGACGGTGGCGCCCCCCACCGCCTCGCGCACCGCGGCGACCAGCGCCGCCTCGCCCTCTTCGGTGGCCTGAAGAAACGCGGCGTGCGGCAACGGAACGGCCACGCCGCTCAGCGTGATCGTCACCGCCTCGGGCTCCCAGCGCGTCTCGGGCCCCTGCCCGTCGTCCACCGCGAAGCGCGCGACCGCGTGGCGCTCGCAAAAGGCGATGATCGCTTCGGCCGCGTCGAGCCCTTCGGCGGCAAGGCCGGTGACGAGGATGTCCGGCCCCTGATCCGCGCGCGTCAGATGGACCTCGCCGCGCCGGCGGAAGCGCAGCCGCTTCAGCAGCCCGCGCAACGGCGCGACCAGCGCGAAGAGATCGGCCGCGAGGACATGGCATTCGGCGAGATCGACGATCGCGTGGCTGCGCGCCTCGGCGAACCCGATCCGCACCTGCCCGCCCTTGCCCTCCGCATGGAGCGTCGCGCGGCGGCGGGTACGCGGGGGCGAGAGCTGCGCGGGCGCGATCGGCGCGGCCAGCCCCTGCCCGTCCAGCGCGCTCGCGATCCGGTCGACGACGAAGGCGGCATAGGCGGTGTCGTCCAGATGCTGCAACTGGCACCCGCCACAGGTCGGAAAGTGGCGGCAGGGGGGCGCCTGGTGGTGCGGGCCGGCGATCACCACGCCGTCGACGGTCAGCGTGTCCCCGGGCGCGGCGAGGATGGCGTGGCGGCCGTCATCGGCCACCCCTTCGCCGCGTTCGGAAACGCGCAGGATCGTCGCAGTCATGCTCGGGTCTCTTCGGGGGCGAGGGCGGCGCGCGCGGGGGTCAGCGCGGCGGCGAGGTCGTCCGCGACGAACGCCCGGCCGCAGCGGCGCGCGGCGGCACCATGGAGCCACACCGCGGCCCCGGCGGCCTCGAACGGCGCCATGCCGCTCGCCAGCATCGCCGCGACGATCCCGACGAGCACGTCGCCGCTGCCCGCGGTGGAGAGCCAGTCGTTGGCGTCGCGCGCCGCTGTCACGCGGCCGTCGGGCGCGGCGATCACGGTGTCGGCGCCCTTGAAGACCACGACCGCGTCCGACCGGCGCGCGGCATCGCGGGCGCGGGCGATCTTGTCGGCGTGCGCCGGGCCGAACAGTGCGGCGAACTCGCCGGCGTGCGGGGTGAGGATCACGGGGGCGCCGTGACGGGCGAGCGTCGCGGGATCGGTGAGGTGGAGCGCATCGCCGTCCACCACGATCGGCCGGCCCGCCCCGAGCGCCTGTGCGAGCTTCGCGCGCGCTCTCTCGTCGCGGCCGAGGCCGGGGCCGACCGCGATCGCGCCGACGCGGGGATCGGTCAGCGCCCGGTCGGTCAGCGGTTTGCGGACGATCGCGTGGGGCGATCCGTGTGTTTCGCCCAGCAGCGCGACATAGCCCGCGCCGCTGCGCATCGCGGCCATGCTCGCGAGTTCGGCCGCACCCGCCATCGTGCCCGCCACCACCGCGACCATGCCGCGGGTGTATTTGTGCGAATCGGGACCGGGCTCTGGCAGCGTGGGCGCCGCAAGCACGGCGGCGTCGCTCGCGGTGGCCACGCCGATGTCGAGGATGCGGACGTGCCGCGAATAGCGTGCGGCGGGCTGGAGGACATGCGACGGCTTGGCCGCGCCGAGCGCGAGCGTCACGTCGAACAGCGGCGGTTCGGTGAGGACCGCGCCGCTGTCGGTATCGACGCCGCTCGGCAGGTCGACCGCGATGGTGAGCGTCGCGGCGGCGGCGAGCGCGTGGAGGATCTGGCCCACCGGGCGCTCCCCGGCGGAGGCCGGGGCCCAGTCGGGAAGGTCGTGGTGAGAGCCATCAACATCCCCCACCTGGGCTCCGGCCTTTGCCGGGGAGCGGCAATTCCCCAACGGCCGCGTCAGCCCCGTGCCGAACAGCGCATCCACCAGCACCGGCGCGGGCATGGCGTCGGCCAGCGGCTCGACCGGTCCGTCCCACCCCGCCCGCGCGCGGATCGCCGCATCGCTCCTGGGCGCCGCGAGCGCCGCCACGCGCACCGGGTGCCCCGCCGCCTTCAGCGCCGCCGCCGCGACATAGCCGTCGCCGCCATTGTTGCCCGGCCCGCACAGCACCAGCACCGCGCGGTCGCCCGCGAGCCGCCGCACCGCCACGGCGATGGCCGCCCCGGCGCGCGCCATCAGCGTATCGACGGTGACGCCGCCCGTCATCGCCCCATCCTCCGCCTCCGCCGCGCGCATCGCGGCGGCGGTGAGGATCGGCCGGCCGTCGATCCGGATCATTTGGCGGTCGCGCCCTTTACCGTCGCGGGCAGCCGATACCGGTCCGCACCGATCGCCACCTCGATCTCGGCGGGGCCGCGCACCGTCACCTTCGCGGGCTCGGCACCGTCCGCCGCGATCACGCCGCGGCCGTCGCGCGTGACCAGCAGGCGGTGGAAACCGCCATCGGCATTGCGCACCGTCAGTTCGAGCCCGTGATCGCCCTGGAGCTGGTCGACGGTGCAGGTGTGCGCCATGGCGGCATCGCCATGCGCGCATGCGATCCGGCCGTCGTCCGCGGCCTCGGTCTGCTGGTTCGCCTCCGCCGCCGCCAGTGCGCGGTTGTCGGGCCGGGTGGCCGTGCCGCAGGCGGCGAGCGACAGGGCGAGCGCCAGCGCGCTAGATATCCGCATAGACATGGGTTTCGGCGGCGGCTCCGGGGTGCGTGACCGCCCCCTTGTAGGCCGGGCCGACCGTCTTCGCATAGCGCCAGAGTGCGCCCGCCTGATAATCGTTGGTGCGCGGCACCCAGGCGGCGCGGCGGGCGGCGAGCACGTCCTCGTCCACCAGCAGGTCGATCACGCCCTGTTCGGCGTCGATCCGGATCCGGTCGCCGTCCTCGACCAGCGCGATCGGGCCGCCATCGGCCGCCTCGGGTCCGACATGGCCGATGCAGAAACCGCGCGTGCCGCCCGAGAAGCGCCCGTCGGTGACCAGCGCGACCTTCTCGCCCAGCCCCAACCCATAGAGCGCCGCGGTGGTCGACAGCATCTCGCGCATGCCGGGGCCGCCCTTCGGTCCCTCGTAGCGGATCACGATCACCGCGCCCTCCGCGATGTCGCGGGCCTCGACCGCGGCGAACGTGTCCTCCTCGCAATCGAAGACCCGCGCCGGCCCCTCGAACACCAGCCGCTGCATGCCCGCCACCTTCACGATCGCGCCATCGGGCGCCAGGCTGCCGCGCAAGCCGACGACGCCGCCGGTGGGGGTGATCGGCGTCTTGACGTCGTAGATCACCTTCTGGTCGGGATTCCACGTCACCCGGTCGATATTCTCGGCGAGCGTCTTCCCCGTCACCGTCATGCAGTCGCCATGGAGGAAGCCGCCCGCCATCAGCGTCTTCATCAGCATATAGACGCCGCCCGCCTCGTACATGTCCTTGGCGACATAGCGGCCGCCCGGTTTCAGGTCGGCGATATAGGGCGTGGTCTTGAAGATCTCGGCCACGTCGAACAGGTCGAAATCGATCCCCGCCTCGTTCGCCATCGCCGGCAGATGGAGCGCGCCGTTGGTCGAGCCACCCGTCGCCGCCACCACGCGCGCGGCGTTCTCGAACGCGTCGCGGGTGCAGATGTCGCGTGGGCGGATATTCGCCTCGACGAGTGCCATGACCTGCTCGCCCGCTGCCACCGCGATCCCGGCGCGGTCGACGAAGGGCGCCGGCATCATGTTCGAATTGGGCAGCGACAGCCCGATCGCCTCGCCCACGCACGCCATGGTGTTGGCGGTGAACTGGCCGCCGCACGCGCCGTGGCCGGGGCACGCGACCTTTTCCAGCGCGATCAGCTCCTTCAGCGGGCAATTGCCCGCGGCGTGCTGGCCGACCGCCTCGAACACGTCGACCACGGTCACGTCCTTGTCGTGAAACCGGCCCGGCAGGATCGATCCGCCATAGACGAAGATCGACGGCACGTTCAGCCGCAGCATCGCCATCATCATGCCCGGCAGCGACTTGTCGCAGCCCGCAAAGCCGACCAGCGCGTCATAGCAATGGCCGCGCACCGACAGCTCGACCGAATCGGCGATCACCTCGCGGCTGACGAGGCTGGACTTCATGCCCTGATGGCCCATCGCGATCCCGTCGGTGACGGTGATGGTGTTGAACCGCCGCGGCATGCCGCCGCCGGCGATCACGCCCGCCTGCGCCGCATCGGCCTGCGCATCGAGCGTGGTGTTGCACGGCGCCGAATTGTTGCCCGCGCTCGCCAGCCCGACGAAGGGCTTGGCGATGTCCTCCTCGGTGATGCCCATCGCATAATAATAGCTGCGATGCGGCGCGCGTTCGGGGCCCACCGACACGTGACGGCTGGGCAGGCGGGATTTGTCGAAGTTACGGATCATGACGACAGCCTATTGCGTCGGCCGGGTCGCCCACGCAACCCTGTTGCGTATCACCGCGCGCAAAGGCTTAGAGCGAGTCGAGCGCCTTGGCCACGCCGTCCATCGTGAACGGCTTGTGGAGCTTGGGCCGATCGGCATGATGGCCCAGATCCGAATCCGCGCTGCCCCCGGTGGCGAAGACGAAGGGGATGCCCAGCTCGGCCAGCCGGTCCGCGATGGGCGCGCTCTTCTCGCCGCCGCGCAGATTGACGTCGAGGATCGCGGCATCGATCCCGCCCGCGTCGATCAGCGCCAGCGCCGACTGCACGCTATCCGCCGAACCCGCGACCTGACGATCGAGCACGTCGAGGAAATCCTCGAGCATCATGGCGATCAGGGGTTCATCCTCGACAATGAGGATACGCGAAGGCGATGTCATCACCGTCCCTTTGGCAATGTTCGCGGTTTGAGCCAAGGAAATTGTGCATCAACCAGATCAGTCGACCGACCGGCGCCGCGAGGGCTTCAGCGCCCCGCCAGCACGTCGCGCGCGGCCTCGGCGAGCTGCTGCACCGAAAAGGGTTTGGGCAGGAACGCGACATTGTCGAGATCGATCGACTTGCGGAGCTGTTCCTCGGCATAGCCCGACATGAACAGGATCGGCAGATCGGGATAGCGCGTGCGCACCTCGCGCACCATCGTCGGCCCGTCCATCAGCGGCATCACCACGTCGCTGATGAGCAGATCGGGCCGACCGCTCGTCTCGAGCAGCGCCAGCGCCGCCTCGCCATTGGCGGCGGTCAGCACGCTATAGCCCTGCCGGGTCAGCGCGCGCTCGGCCACCGCGCGGACCATGTCCTCGTCCTCAACCAGCAGGATCGTGCCCGTGCCCCAAAGCTCGGCGGGCTTGGCGGTGCCGCGCACCGGCGCCGACCGCGCCGCCGCGACGGGCGCGGCATGGACGGGCAGGTACATCGTGAACACCGCCCCTTGCCCCGGCGGCGACTCGGCGAAGATATAGCCGCCCGACTGTTTGACGATGCCATAAACGGTGGAGAGCCCGAGCCCGGTGCCCTTGCCCACCTCCTTGGTGGTGAAGAACGGCTCGAATATCTTGGGCAGGATCTCGGGCGCGATCCCGGTGCCGCTGTCGGCCACGACGAGCGCGGTATAGTCCGCCACCGGCATGATGTCCGACGCCATCTGCCGCACCTCGGCGGACGACACCGTGCGGGTGGTGATCGACAGCGTGCCGCCGCCCCGGGCGGTCGCCACCATCGCGTCGCGCGCGTTCACCGCCAGGTTCACCACCACCTGTTCGAGCTGCCCCGGATCGGCGCGCACCGGCCCCAGGCTGCGGCCGTGGCTGACGTCCAGCCGCACCGTCTCGCCCATCAGGCGCTTCAGCAGGTTCGACACCTCCGACACCACGTCGGGCAGTTGCAGCACCTGCGGACGCAGCGTCTGCTGCCGGCTGAACGCGAGCAACTGGCGCGTGAGGCTGGCCGCGCGGTTGGAATTGGTGCGGATCTGCTGGATGTCGTCATAATCGCTGTCGCCGGGCGAATGGCGCATCATCATCAGGTCGCAGTGCCCGATGATGGCGGTGAGGATATTGTTGAAATCATGCGCGACGCCGCCCGCGAGCTGGCCGACCGCCTGCATCTTGGTCGCCTGCGCCACTTCGCGCTTCAGCCGCGATTCCTCGCTATTGTCCTTCAGCGACAGCAGCACCGCGGCATCGCCCAGCCCGCGCGCGCCCGCGATCGTCAACGCCACCGGCTCGTCGGGATGGCCTTTCAGGCGAATCGCCATATCGGTGGTGTGGGCAGCACCACTCGCGAAGCGGCGGATCGCATCGGCCACCGCGGCCTTGTCCTCGCGCACCACCAGATCGCCGGGATAGAGCGGCGGCTGCTGCGAATCGACGCCGGCGGCGCGCTGGAACGAATCGTTCATCTGGAGGAAGCGCCCGTCGCGATCGACCAGCGCCATGCCGAACGGCATCAGGCTGACGAGGCTTCGGACATGCGCCGCCGCGCTGGTGCCGATCGCGGGGGTGCCCTCGGCATCGTCGAGCAGCGCGACCAGCATCGGCGCGTCGACTGCGTCGCTGCCGCTCGGCACCTGGAGCACGCGCAGCGGCGTGCCGTCCAGCCCCTCGCGCTCGAAGCGGATCAGCCCGCGGCTGTCGGTGACGAGCAGATGCGCGAAGTCGCGTCCCTCGATCCGCCCCCCTTCGCCCACGGCGCGCACGCCCAGCACGCGGTTCGCGGCCTGGACGCTGCCGTCGGGCGCGATCAGCGCGGCCATGATCCCCGCCGCGCCCAGCCGGTCGCCCGTACCCTCGCCGAGCAGGGTGGCGAGCGTCTCGACGCCGTCGAACCGCCGTGCGACCGCGAAGCGCCACACCAGCAGATCGGCCTCCTCGCCCGCACGCACCACCGTGAGCGAGAGCGGCGTGCCGCCCGTCACCAGCCCATCGGCCGCCGCCTCGCCGTCGCGCCACGCCGCGCGGCCGACCTGGCCGAGCACCGCCACGCCCGCCTCGCCGAGCGGCAGGCCGGGCGGCGTGGGATAGCCGTCGAACAGCGCGGCATAGCGGTCGTTCGCACACACCAGCCGGCCGGCGCGATCCGTCACCGCGACCGCATCGGCGCTGGCCCCGGCGAGCGCGTGCGCGAAGCTCCAGTCGATCGTTCCGCGCTCGGGCCGGGCGGCGGGCGCCACGCGCGTCCAGGCGATCGCCACTGCCCCCGCGACGATGCCGGCGGCGAGGAAACACGCCGCGAACGCCACGCTGCCGACCGCCCACAGCACCAGCAGCGCGGCGGCGAGGCCGCCGCCGACGGCCACCAGCGCCGCCGAGCGGACCGGCGTCAGGGCGGTGGTGGTGGGAAGCGATGCCATCGCCCCCGGTCTTCCGCGCTCGCGATCAACCGGTCAAGCGGCCTACCAGATCCGCACGCGCTGTTCGGGCGTGAGATACATCGCCTGGCCGGGCTTCGCGCCGAATGCCGCATACCAGGGATCGAGGTTGCGCACCGTCAGCGTGCGGTCATGCCCCGGCGCGTGGGGATCGGACAGCAGCGCCTGGCGGAGCGCCGGCTCGCGCCACTTCACCCGCCACACCTGCGCCCAGCCATAATAGAAACGCTGGTCGCCCGTCGTACCGTCGATGATCGGCGCGGGCTTGCCGCCGAGCGACTTGTGATAGGCGTCGAGCGCCACCGTCAGGCCGGCCAGATCGGCGATGTTCTCGCCAAGCGTCAGGCCACCCTGGATATGCTGGCCCGGCAGCGGCTCATAGGCGTCATATTGCGCGACGAGCTTGTCGGTGAAGGTCTTGAAGCGCGCGACGTCCTGCGGCGTCCACCAGTCGGTCAGCTTGCCGGTGGCATCGTATTTGCGGCCCTGATCGTCGAAATGGTGGCTGATCTCATGGCCGATCACCGCGCCGATCCCGCCATAGTTCACCGCGGGGTCGGCCTTGGGATCGAAGAAGGGCGGCTGCAGGATCGCGGCCGGGAACACCACTTCGTTCATCGGCGGGTTGGCATAGGCGTTGATCGTCATCGGCGTCATGAACCATTCGCCGCGATCAAGCGGGCTCCCGAGCTTCTTCAGGTCGCGATCATAGTCAAAGGCATTGGCACGCGCGACGTTGCCGACCAGATCGCCGCGCTGGATGGTCAGCGCCGAATAGTCGCGCCACGTGTCGGGATAGCCGATCTTGGGGCGGAAGGCGGCGAGCTTCTGCAACGCCTTGGTCTTGGTCTCGGGCGCCATCCATTCCAGGTTGCGCAGCCGCTCGCCCATCGCGGCGATCACGTTCTTGACCAGATCGTCGGCCGCCGCCTTTGCCTCGGGCGGAAAATATTTCGCGACATATTGCTGGCCGATCGCCTCGCCCATGCCGCCGCTGACCGTCGACACCGCGCGCTTCCAGCGCACCTGCTGCTCGGGCGTGCCCGACAGCGTGGTGCCGTAGAAGGCGAAATTGGTCTTGTCGAAATCGCTCGACAGATACGGCGCATAGCCGCGCAGCACCTTGAGCATCGCCCAGTCCTTCAGCACCGGCAGCGGCGTGGCGGCATAGACCTGCGCCTCGCCGGTGATCGCGCTCGGCTGCGCGACGAGATAGAAGGGCCGGCCGCTCACCCCCATGGCGCTCATATAGCGCGCCCAAGGAAAGCCCGGCGCCTTGGCGGCGAAATCGGCGGCGGTCCACTGGTTGTAGGTCTTGTCGGCGTCGCGGCTCTCGATCCGCGTCCAGTGCGCGGCGGCGATCGCCTTCTCCATCCCGAACACCGCCGCGGCGCGCGTCTCGGCATTGGGCTCGCCCGCCAGCGTCAGCATGCGCGCGAGATATGCCTGATAGGCGGTCCGCACCGCGGCGAGCTTGGCATCGTCCTTCAGGTAATAATCGCGGTCGGGCAGGCCGAGCCCCGCCTGCTGCGTGGCGACGACATAGGTCTCGGGCGCCTTGTCGTCCTGGCCCACGCCCATGCCGACGAGTCCGCCGACGCCCATCCGCTGGAGCTTTGCGATCTCCACCGCCAGCGCCTGTTTGTCGGGTGCGGCGGCGATCGCGGCGAGCCACGGCTTCACCGGCGCCACGCCCTTGGCGTCGGCAGCCGCCTGGTCCATAAAGCTGGTGTAGAAATCGCCGACCTTGTCGCCCGGCTGCTTCGCCGCCGTCTCCAGGATGCCGCGGGTGCGCTCGAGCGACAGGTCCTGCAGGACGTGGAACATGCCGTAGGACGAGCGGTCCGCGGGGATCGTGGTGTTCTTGTACCAGGTGCCGTCGGCATAATCGAAGAAGTCGTTGCCCGGCAGCACGCTCGTATCGCGCCCGGCCATGTCATAGCCGAATGCGCCGATCTGCGGCCGGTCGGCGGCCTTGGGCGCGACCGGGCCCACCGCCTCGGTCTTGAGCGTGCGGGCCTGCTGGGCGCCGGTCTGAGCGCCGGTCTGGGCGATGGCGGGAATGGCGGTGGCGGAGGCGAGCAGGCAGGCGACGAAAACCGGGCGCATCAACGATCCTTTGTGACGAAATATGTCACGGGTGTGTCATGACGCGACCGCCATCGTCAATGCCGATCGACGCAGCCCCGATCAGCCGCGATCGCGCATGATCCGGCCCTGTTCGCGCTTCCAGTCGCGCTCGCGGATGGTGTCGCGCTTGTCATGGTCCTTCTTGCCCTTGGCGAGCGCGAGCTCGACCTTGGCGCGGCCCTTGGAGTTGAAATACACCATCAGCGGCACGAGCGTCATGCCCTCGCGCGCCACCGCGCCGTGCATCTTGTTGATCTCGCGCTCGTGCAACAGCAGCTTGCGCGGCCGCTTGGGCTCGTGGTTGAAGCGGTTGCCGTGGCTGAATTCGGGCACGTTCGAGTTGACGAGCCACACCTGCCCCTCGCGCACCTCGGCATAGCTTTCCGCGATCGAGCCGGTGCCGCTGCGCAGCGACTTCACCTCGGTGCCGGTGAGCGCGATGCCCGCCTCGTACACATGCTCGATATAATAATCGAAGCGCGCGCGGCGGTTCTCCGCGACGATCTTGGTCTTCTCGAACAGGGGGGGCTTGGGACGCGACATGCGCGCGACATAGGGACGCGGGGGATCGAGGGGAAGCGCCCAATCCGCCCGCGTGGGCCGGGGCTTAGACGAGCCCCGCCGTTTCGAGCCCGGCGTCCACCAGCGCCCGCGCGGCCTCGCCCGGCCACGTCATCGGCAGGCGGATGCCCGCCGGGAAGCCGGGACGCACGCGCGTCATCGCGTATTTCACCGGGCCCGGCGACGCATCGGCGAACATCGCGTCGTGCAGCGGATAGAGCCGGTCGTGCAGCGCCAGCGCCCCGGCGCCATCCCCACGCGCGCACGCGGCCTGGAACGCGGCGCAGAGCGCCGGTGCGACATTGGCGGTGACCGAGATACAGCCGCCGCCGCCCATCGCGTTGAACGCCAGCGCCAGATCGTCGTTGCCTGAGAGCTGGACGAAACTCGGCGGGCAGGCGGCGCGGTGCTGGCTCACACGCGCGAGCACGCCGCTCGCGTCCTTTACGGCCACGAACACGGCGGGATGCGCGTTGACGATCCGCGCCAGCGTCTCGGGCAGGATGTCGGTCACCGTGCGACCGGGCACGTTGTAGAGGATGATCGGCAGTTGCGCGTGGGTCGCCAGCGCGTCGAAGTGGCGGAAGATCCCCTCCTGCCCCGGCCGGTTGTAATAAGGCGGCACCATCAGCGCGGCGTCCGCGCCCGCATCCTTCGCACGGCCCAAATTCGCGGCGGCGACGCGGGTGTCGTTCGATCCCGCGCCCGCGATCACCGGGACGCGCCCGCGCGCCTGATCGACGCAGACGCGCACGATGTGGAAATGCTCCTCGGCGGTCAGCGTCGCCGCCTCGCCGGTGGTGCCGCAGGGCACCAGCGCCGCCGACCCTTCCGCGATCTGCCACTCGATCAGGTCGCGATAGGCGGTCTCGGCGAAATCGCCGGCGTCGTCGAACGGCGTGACCAGCGCTGGGATGGACCCGGAAAACATGAAACGTGGCTCCTGCGCGCCCAATCGCGCGATTTTGTTCAGGACAGATACGGGTGGCGGCCCTATCCTGTCCACATGGTAGCATTGGCGGCGAAGACGGGCTTGATGATGGCGGCGCTGGCGGGCGTGACGATGCCTTCCGGCGGGGGGCAGGACGCGCTCGACCGCTATCGCACGCAGATGGCGAACATGGGGCCGCAGGCGCCGATGCCCGCCACGCCGGCGGACGGCGCGATCGTCGCCGCCATCGCCCAGTGGCGCGCGGTGCAGCAGACCGACGCGCTGCCGTTCGACAGCTATGCCGGCTTCCTGATGGCGCATCCCGGCTGGCCGGGCGAGGCCGCCAACCGGCGCGCCGCCGAACGCCAGGCGGCGAACGGCGCGCCGGGCAGCGTCATCGCCTATTTCCGGCGCTTCCCGCCGCAATCGGCCGCCGGCGGCGTGGCCTTCGCGCGCGCGCTGCAGGCGAGCGGCATGGCCGCCGACGCCGCGGTGGCGGCGCGGAATGCCTGGCGCAAGGGCGTGCTCGCCCCGCAGGACGAGAGCTATGTGCAGACCGCGTTCGCCACCGTGCTGACGCCTGTTGACCAGGACGCGCGGATGGATGCGCTGCTCTGGGCCGGCGCGATCCCCGCCGCGCAGCGCCAGTTGGCGTGGACCTCGCCGGCGCGGCGCGCGGTGTTCACCGCCCGGTTGTCGCTGCGCAGCAACGCGCCCGACGCCAGCGGCTATGCGACCGGCGGCACCAGCGGCTTCGCGAGCGATCCCGGCTATGTCGCGGACCGGGCGATCTGGCTGCGCGGCGCGAACGACGCGCCCGGTGCACGCGCCTGGCTGGCGCAGCCGCGCGCGCTGACGGCAGCGCCCGCCAATCCGCAGAACTGGTACGACGTGCTGCTGACGAACGCGCGCGCGGCGAGCACCGACGGCCAGTATCAGCTCGCCTACGACATCGCGCGGCAGCTCGACGACGGCTATCCGCAAGGCACCGACATCGCGACCAAGCCGTTCGGCGAGCGCGACAATTACACCAGTCTCGCCTGGCTGGGCGGGCAGACCGCGCTGAAACGGCTGGGCCGCCCCGCCGACGCCGCGACCCTCTTCGACCGCTATGCGCGCGCCAGCCAGGCGCCGCAGACGCGCGCGCGCGGCTTCTACTGGGCGGGCCGCGCCGCCGAGGCCGCGGGGCGCAGCGCCGAGGCGGCGAGTTATTATGCGCACGCTGCGGGCTATCGCGACGTCTTCTACGGCCAGCTCGCGCTCGAACATACGGGGCATGCGCTGGTGGCGCCGGTGGCGGCCACGGGCCTGATCGTCGACCCGACCGCGCGCGCCGCCTTCGCGCAGCGCGAGACGGTGCGCGCCGCGCGCTTTCTCGGCCAGATCGGCGACTGGCAGGACCAGACCGCCTTCATCCGCCAGATCGCGGCGGATGCGCATAGCGACACCGATCACCTGCTCGCCACGGACTTCTCGCGCGAGATCAACCGGCCCGATCTCGCCGTGCTGGTGGGCCGCAGCGCGATGCAGAGCGGGCTGACCGATTATGCCGCGTCGGGCTTCCCCACGGTGCCGGTGCCCGCGGGCTACGAGGACAATTGGACGATCATCCACGCCATCTCGCGCCAGGAAAGCCAGTTCGACCGCGCCGCCGTCAGCCATGCCGGCGCGCGCGGGCTGATGCAGCTGATGCCGGGCACCGCGCGCGAGCAATCAGGCAAGATCGGCCTCGCCTATTCGCCCGACATGCTGACGCGCGATTCCAACATCTCGATCATGCTCGGCTCCAGCTATTTCCAGCGCGTGTTCGCCAATTACGGCAGCTATCCGCTCGCCATCGCCGCCTATAACGCGGGCGGCGGCAACGTGAACAAATGGCTGGCGGCGAACGGCGATCCGCGCACGGGCGCGATCGACATGGTCGACTGGATCGAGGCGATCCCCTTCACCGAGACGCGCAACTATGTGCAGCGCGTGCTGGAGAATGCGGTGGTGTACGACCTCATGAACCCGCAGCGTTCCAAGAGCACGGGCACCGCGCGGCTGAGCTGGTATCTGGGCCGCGCGCGCGCCGGCTGACCATGACCGACCGGCCGAACTATATCAGCCCGGCAGGCTATGCCGCCTTGCGCGCCGAATATGATCTGCTCTTCGGCACGGAGCGCCCCGCGCTGGTCGAGACGATCGCCTGGGCGGCGGGCAATGGCGACCGGTCCGAGAACGGCGATTATATCTATGGCCGCAAGCGGCTGCGCGAGATCGACCGGCGGCTCGGCTGGCTGTCCAGGCGGATGAAGGCGGCGAAGGTGGTCGATCCCGCGGCACAGGCCGACCGGACGCGGATCTGGTTCGGGGCCACGGTGACCGTGGCGGACGAGGACGATGCGGAGCGGGTGCTGACCCTGGTCGGCGACGACGAGACCGATGCAAGCGCCGGGCGGATCGGCTGGAACTCGCCCTTCGCCCGCGCGCTGCGCGGCGCCGGCATTGCCGATCTGCGCCGCGTCGCCTTGCCCATGGGCGAACGTGAATATGAAGTGATTTCCATCCGTTACCCGGATGCGTGAGGGAACGCGGCGCAGCCTGACCGGTTCTCCTTGTCCAAGAGGAGAGCATCCATGGAAAATCCCCGCACCACCGCCGCCCGCGACCATGACGATCACGCGCTGATCGACGCCGCCGTCGCCGATGCAGAGCCGGGCGCGATTGCCGAAAGCGCCGGCGGCGATCTGCAGACCGACATCGGCTCCGCCGCCGACCTGAAGCGCGCGGTCGCCGATCCCGACGGCATGACGCGCCCCGAAAAGCAGGACGATATCGCGCATGGCGACGCCTATGAGCGCGATCGTCGCGGCGACGCCTGATGCCGCGAAGCCCGACGGCTATGGGCGATTGACGCGGCCATCGCCGCGGGTGAGGGTGGCGGCATGACCGACACCACCACCCGCAACGTCGCCCTGTTGATCGACGCCGACAATGCCTCCGCCGCCACGCTCGATCCGGTGCTCACGGTGCTGGCCGAACTCGGCACCGTCAACGTCCGGCGCGTCTATGGCAATTGGTCCAAGCCCGCGCTGAAGGCATGGCGCGACATGTCGATCCGCCACGGAATCGAGCCGCAGCAGCAGTTCGACCTGACCAAGGGCAAGAACGCGACCGACATGAAGATGACGATCGACGCGATGGACCTGCTGTTCCGCGGGCGGATCGACGGCTTCGGCATCATGTCGTCGGACAGCGATTTCATGCCGCTAGCCACCCGGATCCGCCAGGACGGCGTGCCCGTCTATGGCTTCGGCACGAGCCGCACGCCCGAGGGCTTCCGCCAAGCCTGCACGCGCTTCATCGACGTGGGCGCGCTGGACGAGACGCCTGCCGCGATGCCGCTGCCCCCGGCGATCGGCGGCGACCGACCGGCCCCTGCCCCGGCACGCGCGCGCGGCGGCAAGGAGATCGGGCCCGAACTGCTGAAACTGCTGATCGACGCGTACAACGCGGTGAAGCGCGACGAGCGCGGCTATGTCAGCCTGACCGAGATGGGCCAGCTCGCGGGCAACCGCTCGAGCTTCGACGCGCGCAACTACGGGTTCAACCGCCTCAGCGACCTGATCGAGACCGTTCCCAATTTCCAGACCGAACGCCGCGAGGGCGGCCGCGTGTTCGTGAAGCGGCTGCGGTGATGTTGGTCGGCGCAGGTGAGGATGCTATCGTAGCGCGATGAACGTTCATGTGCCCTTCGATCATCGTGAGCCGCTTCGTTTGCGGGCCGATGCATTCTGGGCGCTGAAACAGGCAGGCGCATTTGCGGGCTTTTCGAAATGCGAGTTGCTCGACGGCGAGATATCCGGCGTGCCGATGCAGGACGAGAACGAGCCGGAGTCCGATGCCTCGGTTCCTATCAAGTTGCGTCGTCAGGACTATGCGTTTCTCGACCGGCTCGGCATGCTTGATGGACACGGAAAGACGGAGCTTATCGATGGTCTGGTCTATCCGATGAGCCCGCAATATCGCCGGCACGGTTATATCAAGGACGAACTTGCCTACCGGTTGCGGCGCGCTCTCGAAAATGGAGGCACGTCGTTACGCGTCGCCACCGAACAATCGGTCGCGATCGACACGGTCAGCGAGCCTCAGCCGGACATCATCGTCACGCGAGAGCCAAGAGGCGATGGACCGATCCCGGCGGATTCGGTGGCGTTGCTGGTCGAGGTGTCGGTCCATACCGCGCGGTTCGATCTCGACGAAAAGGTCCGCCTCTATTCTGGCGGTGGCATCCCGGAATATTGGGTCGCCGACGTGAATGCGCGGATCATTCACCAGATGTGGATGCCGCAGGGCTCGGCATTTGACGAACGGCGCCAAATTGCTTTCGGCGATCGGATCGACCTCGCCACGATTGGGGCGATCACGATCGATACTGCGGACCTTTGATCGTCTAGGCGCCGGTTCGAGCCGCCCAATAATCGAACGCCGCCCCCTGAACCCGATCGACATAGGCCCGCGCGTCCGCGTTGTCGCTCGTCGGCCCGTCGCGCCCGATCCACCAGCCCTGCCCCGGCAGCCCGTCGCCCTCGCGCACCACCAGCACCGCGAGTTCCGGTTCACCCGCGGCGCGCCCCGCCTTGTCGATCGCGTCGAGCGTGCGGCACACCGCGCGCATCCGCGGGCGGGTGAAGCGGTGGCCGAGCAACCCCAGCAGTTCGGAATAGCTCAGCGCCCGCCGCTCGCGTGCGGCTTCGACGAGCAGCGCCTTCACCCGCACCACGTCGCCGAGATCCTGCACCTCGGTGGGTACGATCCCCGAATCCTCCAGCCATTGCGACAGCGTGCCGCCATGGCCGGAGGACGTGCGAGTCACCGGGTCAGCTTCTTGTACGCCAGCCGGGTCGGCCGGTCGGCCGCGTCGCCCATCCGGCGGCGCTTGTCTTCCTCATAGCTCTCGTAATTGCCCTCGAACCATTCGACATGGCTGTCGCCCTCGAAGGCGAGGATGTGCGTGGCGAGGCGATCGAGGAAGAAGCGATCGTGGCTGATGACCACCGCGCAGCCCGCGAACGTCTCCAGCGCCTCTTCGAGCGCGCGCAGCGTCTCGACGTCGAGATCGTTGGTCGGTTCGTCGAGCAGCAGGACGTTGCCGCCCTCCTTCAGCATCTTGGCCATATGGACGCGGTTGCGCTCGCCGCCCGAGAGCTGGCCGACCTTCTTCTGCTGGTCGGGCCCGCGGAAGTTGAACGCGCCGACATAGGCGCGCGTCCCCATCTCCTGCTTGCCGAAGCGGAAGACCTCCAGCTCGTCGGAAATTTCCTGCCAGACATTCTTGTTGGGATCGAGATCGTCGCGGCTCTGGTCGACATAGCCGAGCTTGACGGTCGATCCGACCTCGATCGTGCCCTCGTCGGGCTGTTCCTGCCCGGTGATGAGCTTGAACAGCGTCGACTTGCCCGCGCCGTTGGGCCCGATCACGCCGACGATGCCGCCCGGCGGCAGCGTGAAGTCGAGCCCGTCGAACAGCAATTTGTCGCCATAGCTCTTGGTCAGGCCCTTGGCCTCGATCACCTTGCCGCCCAGGCGCGCGGGCAGCTGGATCAGGATCGCGGCCTTGCCGGCGACGCGATTCTCCTGCTTCTCCATCAGCTCGTCGAACGCGCGGATGCGGGCCTTGCTCTTGGTCTGGCGGGCCTTGGGCGTCTGGCGCATCCAGGCCAGCTCGTCGGCGATCGCGCGCTGCTTGCCCTGCTCCTCGCGCTCCTCCTGCTCCAGCCGCTTGGCCTTCTTCTCGAGATAGCCCGAATAGTTGCTCTCATAGGTGTAATAACGGCCGCGATCGAGCTCGAGCACCCAGTTGACGACATTGTCGAGGAAGTAGCGATCGTGCGTCACCAGGATGACGTTGCCGGCATATTCCTTCAGGTAATTCTCGAGCCACGCGACGCTCTCGGCATCGAGATGGTTGGTCGGTTCGTCGAGCAGCAGGATATCGGGCTTTTCGAGCAGCAGCTTGCACAGCGCCACGCGGCGCTTCTCGCCGCCCGAGAGCGTCGTCACATCGGCATCGCCCGGCGGGCAGCGCAGCGCTTCCATCGCCTGTTCGAGCTGGCTGTCGAGCGCCCAGCCGTCGACCGCGTCGATCTTGGCCTGGAGATCGCCCATCTCCTCCATCAGCGCGTCGAAATCGGTGTCGTCCTGGGGATCGCCCATCTCCGCCGAGATCGCGTTGAACCGGTCGACCAGATCGGCGACGGGGCGCACGCCGTCCTTCACATTGCCCATCACGTCCTTGGTCGGATCGAGGACCGGCTCCTGCGCGAGATAGCCCACGCGAATGCCCTCGGCCGCCCAGGCCTCGCCGACGTAATCGGGATCCATCCCCGCCATGATCTTCATCAGCGTCGATTTGCCCGAGCCGTTGGGCCCGATGATCGCGATCTTGGCCGACGGAATGAACTGCAGGTGGATGTTGTTGAGGACGGGCTTGTTGGCGCCGGGGAAGGTCTTGGTCAGACCCTTCATGACGTAGGTATACTGGACGGCCATGACGGTCGCTGCGCTCCGCGTTGAAAGGGAAAGAATATGCGCGCCATGTAAGGGGCGCACGGGCGGTTGGCAAACCGCGCGCGATGGTGAACCATGGCTGCATCGCTTCCCTATCAAGGATCGCCCATGCGCCTCGCCTCCCTCCTGCTCGCCACGTCCCTGTTCGCGGCGCCCGCGCTCGCCCAGCGGACCGCTCCCGCCGCCACCCCCGTCGACGCGGGCGCGGCGGCGCTGCGCGACAAGGCGCTGGGCGACGACACCGCCTATGGCATCGTCGCGGGGATCACGACCGAGGTCGGCCCGCGGATGGACGGCACCGAAGCCGAGGGCCGCGCGCGCACCTGGGCGGTGGCCAGGCTGAAGGCGCTCGGCTTTCGCAACGTGCATGTCGAACCGTTCCAGTTGCCCGTCTGGATTCGCGGCACCGAGAGCGCATCGGTGGTCGCGCCCTATCCGCAGGCGCTGCGGCTCGTCGGCCTGGGCAATTCGGGCGCCACGCCGCCGGGCGGGATGACGCTGCCGATCGTCTATTTCGCCAGCTTCAACGATCTCCAGCTCGCGCCGGCGGGCAGCCTGGCCGGCAAGATCGCCTTCGTCTCGAACGCGATGCAGCCGACGCAGGACGGATCGAGCTATGGCAGCCAGGGCTCGGCGCGGTTCGTGGGGCCGAGCGTCGCGGCGACGAAGGGGGCGGCGGCGATCCTGATCCGCTCGATCGGCACCGATCACGGCCGCGGACCGCATGCCGGCGTCACCAACTTCGCCGCGGGCGTGGCGCCGATCCCCGCCGCGGCGCTGTCGGTGGCGGATGCGGAAAATCTCGAACGCATGGTGAAGCTGGGCAAACCCGTCATTGTCCACCTCGTGCTCGACGATCATCCGGTGGGCTCGCGCGAATCAGGCAACGTGATCGCCGAAGTGCCCGGCCGCGATCCCGCGGCGGGCGTGGTGCTGATCGGTGGCCATCTCGACAGCTGGGATCTCGGCACCGGCGCGATCGACGACGCGTCCGGCATCGCGATCACCGCCGCGGCGGCCCGGCTGGTGATGGAGGCCGGCCGCCCCCGCCGCACCATCCGCGTGGTGTGGTTCGGCGACGAGGAAACCGGCGGCTATGGCGGCCTCGCTTATGCCAAGGCGCATGCGGACGAGCGCCATGCACTGGCCGCCGAATCCGATTTCGGCGCGGACCGGGTGTGGCGCTTCAACACCAACCTGCCTGCCGGTGCCGGCGCGGTGGCCGACCGGCTCGCGGTGCTGCTCGCGCCGCTGGGCGTGGTGCGCGGCAGCGAGACGGCGGGCGACGGCACCGATGTGGAGCCGACGCTCGCCCGCGGCGTCCCCGCGATCGACCTCAACCAATCGGGCCTGCGCTATTTCGATTGGCACCACACGCCCGAAGACACGCTCGACCGCATCGACCCCGACCAAATCCGCCAGAATGTGGCGGCTTGGGCCACAATGCTGGCGGTCGTCGCCAATGCCCCCGAGGAACTGGGCACCGTCGTGCCTAAATCCGGACACTAACCTTTCCAGCAGATGAATTTCGGTTTGACGGGCGCGGAACTGCGGCTATGAAACGGGCTCGCGACGGCAATCGGGTCGGCCGCGATGATTTGCTATGCTTGGGAGCATCCGAATGAAGAAGATCGCCTTTGTTCTCGCTGCCGCCGGCCTGATGACCGTGGCTGCTTGCCACAAGTCGCCCGAGGCCGTCGCTGTCGAGAACAACGCCGACATGCTGGCGGACAACATGGAAATGCAGGCGGACAACATGGACGCCGTGGCCGGTAACACCGCCAACGCGACCACCGCTGCCGTGATGTCGAACGCTGCCGACAACATGAACGCCGCTGCCGACAACGTCCGCGACGAAGGCAAGGCCGAAGCCAAGAACATGAACTAATCGCTATCGGGTGTTCGCATCCGAAGCGTATGTTCTGCCGAAAGGGCGTCCCTGCGGGGGCGCCCTTTTTGCGTCGTCGGAGCGGCGCGGTGGCGTTGCTTGGCGAAACTTTGGCCACGTGGTTCGCGCACGGGCGTGAGCTGAACGAGAACGGGATGACGTTGGGTTACTCCAGCCTCTCCGTCCGTTCGTGCTGAGCTTGTCGAAGCACCTGCTCCGCCGTCGAGCATGGGCGTGTGGTACAGACCCTTCGACAAGCTCAGGGCTGACGGATCGATATATTGTCATCAAACTCCAGAACGAGATCACGCCCCAGTGCGGCCACAGCCATCGGGCGGCGGACTGATCGAACCGTCCGTTGACGCCCGACCAGATGGCCGGCACCATCACGACGTGGATGGCGTGAACGGCGGCCTCATCATGCGGGCGGTGAAGAGATGACCGATACGTCGGAACGGGTTCGGCAGACCTTGTTGACGTTCCCCGGGATAGTCGAGGGCACGGCGTATGGCAGCCCGATATTCAAGATCGGCAAGAGGATGATCGCCCGCTTTCGCGACGATGGCGTGATGGTGCTCAAAGTCGATGCGATGACGCGCGACGTTATGCTGGATACGGAACCAGCCGCCTATTTTCTCGAAGACCATTACCGGCCACACCCCCTCGTTCTCGTTCGCATTCTCCTGGCCGAACCGCACCGGCTGAACGCGCTGATCGAGCAATGCTGGAAGGAACTCGCCCCCAAAAGGCTGGTCGGTTCCCGGCTCGGCAAACCGCCCTGTTGACGTCAGACTCGGTAGCGTCGGCAATCCCCGCCCAGGCGCGCACCTCGGCGTCCGGCTCATTGCGCCATGCTGTCGGATAGCTGCCTGAGCGCGAGAGCGCCATTCGGCGACCAGCGGAGCCGAGGGCAACGGAACAGGGATGGCGGCGGCGACGTTCTCGCTGCGCAACCTCCCACCGGAGCCAATCCCCATGCCTTATGTGAAAACCCGCGACGGGACCGATCTCTACGTCAAGGATTGGGGAAGCGGCCGCCCCGTGATCCTGCTCCATGGCTGGCCGCTCAACGCCGATAGCTGGGATCCGCAGGCGATGGCGCTGGCGGATGCCGGGTTCCGCGCGATCGCCTATGATCGCCGCGGCTTCGGCCGTTCGGGCCAGCCCTGGAACGGCTATGATTACGACACGCTGTCGGACGATCTTGCCGACGTCATGGTGGCGACGGGCGCCGAGCAGGACGCGACGATCGTCGGCTTCTCGATGGGTGGCGGCGAAGTCGCGCGCTACATGAGCCGCCATGGCGGCAAGGGCGTGATCGCCGCCGCGCTGATCGCGTCGGTGGTGCCTTACATGCTCCAGACCGACGACAATCCGCACGGCACGCCGCAATCGACCTTCGATCAGATCTCCGACGGCATCCGTACGGACCGGGCGAAGTTCTTCCACGATACGTTCGTGCCGCAATTCTACGGCGTGGGCATGATCTCCAGCCCGGTCAGCCAGGAGCAGATCGATCATTCGACCGCGCTGGCGATGATGGCCGGCCTGAAGCCCACCCTCGCCTGTGCCGAGGCGTTCGGCCACACCGACTTCCGCCCGGATCTGGCGTCGTTCCGTGTGCCCACGCTGATCGTCCACGGCACGGGCGACAAGACGGTGCCGATCGACGCATCGGGCCGCGCCGCCGCCAAGGGCATCGCGGGCAGCCAGTTGGTGGAATATGAGGGCGCGCCGCATGGCCTGAACGTCACCGAGAGCGATCGCCTGACGCGCGATCTGCTGACGTTCCTCGGGCGATAGCGGGAAGACGCAAGCCCGATCCCTAAACCCGTTCGTGCTGAGCACGTCGAAGCACGCTTGCGATGGCAGCGCCGTCGTGTCCGATACAGGCGCTTCGACAAGCTCAGGGCGAACGGGGAATAGGTAAAGATCGTCGGGTCCGGCCCCCGCCGCCCCGCAGATGACAGACCGCTCGGGCCTATTTCAGTGGAACGATCACCTCGTCGGGGTGCGCGACGTTCAGTTCCTTGCGCACCATCTCGTCGACCATGTCCGGATTGGCGTGATCCGGATCGAGCAGCGCGACACGGTTCTTCAGAACCTCGCGCTGCTGGTCGAGTACCTGATAATCATGCTCGCGCCGCGCAAGCTGGCGCTTGTAGTCCCCATACGCGAGCGCCCCATTGGGCCCGAGCACCGCATAGGCGCCGAAGAACGCCATCAGCGTGAGCCCCATGGCGGGCAGGGCGGCGCGGCGCAGCGTGCGCTGGAGGGGCGTTGCGGTCTTCACCCCTCCATCATCATGCTTAATCTGCCGTCAATCAAGCGCCGATCAGCACGCTTCGTCCCGCATATCGGGCGGCATCGCCCAATTCTTCCTCGATGCGGATGAGCTGGTTGTATTTGGCGAGCCGGTCGGACCGCGCGAGGCTGCCCGTCTTGATCTGTCCGCAATTGGTCGCCACCGCCAGATCGGCGATCGTCGCGTCCTCGGTCTCACCCGAACGGTGCGACATCACCGCGGTATAGCCCGCGCGCTGCGCCATCGACACCGCCTCCAGCGTTTCGCTCAACGTACCGATCTGATTGACCTTCACCAGCAGCGAATTCGCGATGCCTTCGGTGATGCCGCGCTTCAGCCGCTTGGGATTGGTGACGAACAGATCGTCGCCGACGAGCTGGACGGTTTTGCCGACCAGATCGGTGAGCGCCTTCCAGCCCTCCCAATCGTCTTCCGCCATCCCGTCCTCGATGGAGAAGATCGGATAGCGGCGGGTCAGGTCGGCGAGATATTCGGCCATCGCGCCGCTTTCGAGGATCCGGCCCTCGCCCGAGATGTCGTAGCGGCCATCCTTGTAGAATTCGGTCGCCGCGCAATCGAGCGCAAGCATCACGTCGTCGCCGGGGGTGTAGCCGGCCTTCTCGATGCTGGCGGTGATGAAGTCGAGCGCCTCGGTGGTGCTGCCGATATTGGGGGCAAAGCCGCCCTCGTCGCCGACGCTGGTCGACAGGCCCTTGTCCGCCAGGCCTTTTTTCAGCGTGTGGAAGATCTCCGAGCCGCAGCGCACCGCCTCCAGGATCGACGATGCGCCGACGGGCACGATCATGAATTCCTGGAAGTCGATCGGGTTGTCGGCATGTTCGCCGCCATTGATGATGTTCATCATCGGCACCGGCAGCACATGCGCCGCCACGCCGCCGACATAGCGATAGAGCGGCAGCCCGCGCGCCTCGGCGCCGGCCTTCGCCGCGGCCAGGCTCACGCCCAGAATCGCGTTCGCGCCCAGCCGGCCCTTGTTCTCGGTGCCGTCCAGCTCGATCATCGCGGCGTCGAGATCGGCCTGGTCCTCGGCGTCGAGGCCCAGCACCGCCTCCGCGATCTCGCCATTCACCGCGGCGACCGCATCGTCCACGCCCTTGCCGCCCCAGCGGCTCTTGTCGCCATCGCGGCGCTCGACCGCCTCATGCGCGCCGGTCGAGGCGCCCGAGGGCACGGCGGCGCGGCCGAAGCTGCCATCGTCCAGCAGCACGTCCACCTCCACCGTGGGATTGCCGCGGCTGTCGAGGATCTGGCGCGCGTGGATGTCGATGATTGCGGTCACGAAACGATGCTCCTAGGCTGACGCGGGTCGCGTGGATCGCGGCCGGCTCTATCGCGCGGCCAAAGGCGAGGCAATGCGCCGGTCGTGGAACACCCATCGCGGATCGGGGTTGGAACGATCATAACTGGAAAAAGGGATTTCCCATGGCCGACGACTCGCTGAAGCCGATGCAGGATGGGGACGCCATCCCGCCGCCCGCGAACACCGATTTCGAGCCCGCCGCACCGCTGAAGGACGCGGGCGCTGCCTTTTCGGCCGAAGGCGGAACGCTGGGCGACAAGACGGCGGGCGCCCGGCAGACGCGGACCGATGGCGCGGGCAAGCTGCAGCAGCAGGCCTATGACAAGGTCCGCCTGTTCGCCGAGGACGGCAAGGGCAAGGTGAGCGGCGCGCTGGATCAGCTCGTACAGATGCTGACCGACGCGGCGACCACGGTCGACGAGAAGCTGGGCGAGCAATATGGCCAATATGCCCGCACCGCGGCCGAAACTGTGTCCGGCTATTCCGAGCAGGTGAAGGGCAAGGATGTGGACGCGCTGTTCGACGATGCCCGCGGCTATGTCCGCCAGAGCCCGGCGGTCGCGGTGGGCGTTGCTGCCGCGGTGGGTTTCGTCGCCGCCCGGCTGATCCAGTCGGGCATCGAAGCCGGTGCCGATGCCGCCAAGTCCTGATCGCATGACGTTCGCCGGTCACAAGGACAGCGTACCCGATCTGCTGTCGCGGCTGATCGAGGATGCGAAGGCCGCTGCCAGCGCGGAATTGAACCTGCGCAAGATCCGGCTGACCGATCGGATCGCCGCCTACAAGACGGCGATGATCTTCTTCGCGGTGGCGGGCGTGCTGGCGCTGGCGGCGCTGATCGCGCTGCTGGTCGGCGCGATCCTGTCGCTGGCGACGCTGATCGGGCCGGGCTTCGCGACCCTGGCCGTGGTGTTCGGCGTGCTGCTGATCGCCGGTGTGCTGGCGATGATCGGCAAGGCGCGGCTCGCGCCGCCGGCGCCGGTGGGAGACGCGGCATGACGCTCCCCTCCCCCCGCCTCATCGCGGCGGAAGCCGAGGCAGCCGCCACCCGGGCCAAGCTCAACGCCACGCTCGAAGCGGTTCAGGCGCGGCTCGAGCCCCGTCGCCTCGCGCGGGAAACGATGCGCGAAGTGGGCGATGCGGGCGGAGTCGCGGCCCAACGCGGGATCGAGGTCGCGCAGCGGAACCCGGGCGCGCTGGCCGGCGCGGTCGCGGTCGCCGGGCTGTTCCTCGGGCGCCACCGGATCGCCGGGCTGTTCCGGCGCAAAGCATGAAACCGCAGGCGCATCCTAGCGTTGCCTGCCCATACACCCCCGAATCGCCAAGGATGATCCCATGACCGACAAGCCGCATGACGACACCCAGAGCCGCCTTCGCGAAGGCTATAGCCAGGCCCGCGATGTAGCGACCGACGTGATCGACCGCGCCGGCGAGACCGCGCGGCGCACCGCCGCCGGGCTCGACGCCAATCCGATCGGCATCCTGGTCGGCGGGCTGGCGGTTGGCGTGCTCGCCGGCGCGCTGCTGCCGCGCTCGGACCGGGAGAAGGAACTGCTCGCACCGATGGGCGCGCGGATCGGCGCGACCGCCAAGGCCGCGGCGCAGGCCGCCCGCGAGGCCGGCCAGAACGAACTGGCCGAAGCGGGCATCAGCAAGGATGCGGCGCGCGATCAGGTGCGTGGGCTGTTCGACGGCGTGACCAAGGCGCTGTCGAGCGCCGGGGCCGCCGCGGTGAAGGCCGCGACGCAGAAGCCCGCCGCTTAAGGGGGGTTCAATCGCGCCGCGTCTCGCGCTACGCGATCCGGCGTCATCCGCGTCCGGGAACCCCGCATCATGAGCAAGCTCCACCTCGTCTTCGGCGGCCGCGTCAGCGATCCGCAGACGCTCGACTTCAACGATCTGAAGTCGATCGACGTGGTGGGGGTGTTCCCCGATTATGCTAGCGCCGAAAAGGCGTGGCGCGGTGCCGCACAGCGCACGGTGGACGATGCCGAGATGAAATATGTGCTCGTCCACCTGCACCGGCTACTCCAGCCCGACGTGCTCGACGGCGCGGCATAACCGCGCTTTGGACCGGCGGCCGTCCGCTTGATCGGATGACGAGGTCCGTTCGTGCTGAGCTTGGCGAAGCACGCTCTCCGCAGGCGTATCCTAGCATTCGGTCCAGGTCCTTCGACATGCTCGGGGCGAACGGAGCCGGAAAGCCATCCTAGTCTAGCCCGGCTCGCCCGCTCAGGCGTGCCGGTAGCGCCAGAGCAGCAGCGGCCGGGCCAGCGCCAGTCCGGCGACGAATCCGCCGATATGCGCGCCGATCGCGATCGGCCCGGTGCCGGTGCCGGCGCCTTCGCCGAAGCCTGCATAGCCGATGAGCAACTGAATTCCGATCCACGCCGCCGCAAGCCACGCGACATGAACCACGCCGCCCGGGATCGGCCCGATCGCCTGCGCGCGGCGCTCGCCGTACAGCAGCGCATAGGCTGCCACGACCGCCGAGATCGCCCCGCTCGCGCCGATCATCGGCGACAGCGACGACGGATCGAACGCATATTGCGCCGCGGCTGCCGCATAGGCGCCGACGACATAGAGGATCGCGAGCCCCGTGGCCCCCGTCGCGCGCTCGGCCTGCTGCCCGCAATAGACCAGCATCACGAGGTTGAAGCCGAGATGCGCGATGCCGCCATGCACGAGCGTGGCCGTCAGCGGCGTCAGCAGCAACGGCACGAGAAAGGCGTGCGCGACCATGCCCGACGCGCGCACGGGGATGAACCCGGCCTCGACCGCGGCATAAGGCAACCGCCCGGTTAGAAGGATCAGCGCCGAGACGATCGCCGTGCCGATCGCGATGATCGCCGTCGCGCGCGCGCCGGCCATCATGGTCAGATGAATTCGATCTTGGCGACCTGATAATAACGATCGCCCGACGGCACCGTCACCTCGACATCGTCGTCCACCCGGCGCCCGATCAGCGCGCGGCCGAGCGGCGAATTGTACGAGATGCGGCCCGTGCGCGCATCGGCCTCCGTCTGGCCGACGATCTGATAGCGAACCGGCTTGTCGTCGTCGTCGAGCAACGTGACCGTGGCGCCGAACACCACCTTGTCGCCCGACAGGTCGCGCGGATCGATGATCTGGGCGCGGCTCAGCTTGTCCTCGATGTCGGAGATCGATGCCTCGATCTGGCCCTGACGCTCCTTGGCGGCATGATATTCGGCGTTTTCCGACAGATCGCCATGCGCGCGCGCTTCCTCGATCGCGTCGACGATCGTCGGGCGTTCCGCCTTCAGCCGTTTCAGATCGGCATTCAGCTTCTCGTAGCCCTCCTGGAGCATCGGCATCTTTTCGACGGTCGCCATCGGTCGTCCCCATTCTTTCATCCCCGCGCGAAGCCATCCGGCCCCGCCCGCACCCTGCATTCAGCTTTTCGGGATCACTTGTGCGAATGGGAATGATAGGATTGCAGCGGCCTGACTTCAAGGCTGCGCGTTCCGGACTCCACGATCGCGCGCGCCGCCTCGATGCTGGCGGAGGCGGTGGTGAAATAGGGAATGCGCCCCGACAGCGCCGCGGCGCGGATCGGCTGCGAGTCCTTCAGGCTCTGCCAGCCCTCGGTGGTGTTGACGATCAGCGCGATGCCGCCGTCCTTGATCCGGTCGACGATGTGCGGTCGGCCTTGCGCCACCTTGTTGATCCGCTCGACCGCCAGCCCCGCGCGCGCAAGGTGATCCGCGGTGCCGCCGGTGGCGACGATCCGGAAGCCGGCGCCGATCAACTGCTCCGCCGCGCCGAGGATGCCGCGCTTGTCGCCATCCTTCACGCTGATGAAGACGGCGCCCTCGGTCGGCAGCACGGTGCCCGCGCCGAGCTGTGCCTTGGCGAAGGCGGTGGTGAAATCGTCCGCGATCCCCATCACTTCGCCGGTGGACTTCATCTCGGGTGAGAGAACCGGATCGACGCCGGGGAATTTGGCGAAGGGGAACACCGCCTCCTTCACCGCGAAATAATCGATGTGCCGGTCGATCGCGGGCAGGTCGGCGAGCTTCTCGCCCGCCATCACCCGCGCGGCGATCTTGGCGACGGGCGCGCCGATCGCCTTGGCGACGAAGGGCACCGTGCGGCTGGCCCGCGGGTTCACCTCGATCAGATAGACCAGCCCGTCCTTCACCGCGAACTGGATGTTCATCAGCCCGACCACCGACAGCGCATGCGCCAGCGCCACCGTCTGCCGCTCGATCTCGGCGACGATCTCCGCCGACAGCGAATAGGGCGGGATCGAACAGGCGCTGTCGCCCGAATGGACGCCCGCCTCCTCGATATGCTGGAGGATGCCGGCGACGACCACATCGGTGCCGTCGCTGATCGCATCCACGTCCACCTCGGTCGCGTCGCGCAGATACTGGTCGATCAGCACGGGCGATTCGCCCGACACCTGCACCGCGGTAGCGATGTAATCATCGAGCTGCGCCGGGCCGTCGACGATCTCCATCGCCCGGCCGCCCAGCACATAGCTCGGGCGCATCAACACCGGATAGCCGATGCGCTCGGCCGCGGCGATCGCCTCGTCGCGGCTGCGCGCCAGGCCGTTCGCGGGCTGGCGAAGGCCCAGCTTGTTGACCAAGGCCGCGAACCGCTCGCGATCCTCCGCCAGATCGATCGCATCCGGGCTGGTGCCGAGGATCGGGATCCCCGCAGCCTCGAGCGCGCGCGCCAGGTTGAGCGGTGTCTGGCCGCCGAACTGCACGATCACGCCCGCCAGCGTTCCCGCCTGCTGCTCGACATGCAGGATCTCGAGCACGTCCTCGGCGGTCAGCGGTTCGAAATAGAGCCGGTCGGACGTGTCGTAATCGGTGCTCACCGTCTCCGGGTTGCAGTTGACCATGATCGTCTCGTAGCCCGCGTCCGCGAGCGCGAAACAGGCGTGGCAGCAGCAATAGTCGAATTCGATGCCCTGCCCGATCCGGTTCGGCCCGCCGCCCAGGATCACGACCTTCTTGCGGTCGGTCGGCATGCTCTCATTCTCGGGCTCGCCGAAGCTCGGCGCCTCGTAGGTCGAGTACATATAGGGCGTCTTCGCGTCGAACTCGGCGGCGCAGGTGTCGATCCGCTTGAAGACGGGGCGCACGCCCAGCCGGTGGCGCAACGCGCGCACCTCGGCCTCGGTCACGCCGCCGGTCATCGCGACCACCGCGTCGTGGATCAGCCCGGACCCACGCGCGATCCCGCGGGCGTTGCCGCGCAGATTGGCCGATTTCAACGCGAGATAGGCGAGCCGCTTGTCGCTAAACCCCATCGACTTGAGACGCCGCAAGCCGGCGGCTTCGATCGGCAGGCCCTCACGGCACACCACCGCCTCGGCCTCGACGATCTCGGCGATGCGTTCGAGAAACCAGGGATCGTATTTCGCGATACGGTTGATCTCGGCGACGGTGAAGCCCTCGCGCAACGCTTGCGCCGCCACCAGCAGCCGATCGGGCGTGGCGCGAGCGAGCGCCGCCTCGATCTCCGCGCGCGGCGCGCCTACGAGCGCATCGACCTGGTTGAAGCCCGACAGCCCCGTCTCCAGCCCGCGCAACGCCTTTTGCAGCGATTCGTGGATGTTGCGGCCGATCGCCATCACCTCGCCGACTGACTTCATCGCGGTGCCCAGATTGGGCGACGCCCCCTTGAACTTCTCGAACGCGAAGCGCGGGATCTTGGTGACGACGTAATCGATCGTCGGCTCGAAGCTGGCGGGCGTGGCACCGGTGATGTCGTTCTCGATCTCGTCGAGCGTGTAGCCGACCGCCAGCTTGGCCGCGACCTTGGCGATCGGAAAGCCCGTCGCCTTGGACGCCAGCGCCGAGGAGCGCGAGACGCGCGGGTTCATCTCGATGACGACCAGCCGCCCGTCCTGCGGTTTCACCGCGAACTGGACGTTCGAGCCGCCCGTCTCCACACCGATTTCGCGCAAGACCGCGATCGATGCGTTGCGCATGATCTGATATTCCTTGTCGGTCAGCGTCAGCGCCGGCGCGACGGTGATCGAATCGCCGGTGTGGACGCCCATCGGATCGATATTCTCGATCGAGCAGATGATGATGGCGTTGTCCGCACGGTCGCGGACCACCTCCATCTCATATTCCTTCCAGCCGAGCAGCGATTCCTCGATCAGCACCTCGGTGGTCGGCGACAGATCGAGCCCGCGCCGGACGATCTCGACGAACTCCTCGCGGTTGTACGCGATGCCGCCACCCGACCCGCCCATGGTGAAGCTCGGGCGGATGATCGAGGGCAGCCCGGTGACCTCCAGGCCCGCGAGCGCCTCCTCCACGGTATGCGCGATCGCCGAGCGCGCGCTTTCGAGCCCGATCCGGTCCATCGCGTCGCGGAACTTCAGGCGATCCTCCGCCATGTCGATCGCGTCGGCATCGGCGCCGATCATCTGGACGCCGTATTTCTCCAGCGTGCCGTCGCGGAACAGCGCGAGCGCGGTGTTGAGCGCGGTCTGCCCGCCCATCGTCGGCAGCACCGCATCCGGCCGCTCCTTCGCGATGATCGCGGCGACGACCTCGGGCGTGATCGGCTCGACATAGGTCGCGTCGGCCAGCTCGGGATCGGTCATGATCGTGGCGGGGTTGGAGTTGACGAGGACGATGCGATAGCCCTCCTCCTTCAACGCCTTGATCGCCTGCGTGCCCGAATAATCGAACTCGCACGCCTGCCCGATGACGATGGGTCCTGCGCCGATGACGAGGATGGAGGAGATGTCGGTGCGTTTGGGCATTAGAAATTCTCAAATGGCTGCGCCGCGCGGGCGATTATGCGAATGGGGCCGCAATGAGAGCCAATTTCGCGAATGTTCTTGGGCGCGACGTGATGAGTAACGATAAGTGTCGAACTGTCTTGCCAAGCCAAGTCAACCTTAGCTTCGCCATCAGCCCAGAATGCCATGCAACTTAACAGCGGTTCGTCGCTAACATTCCAGGAATGCTTTAACCAAACAAGACGTTCGAAGCCGCTAAGCGCTCCGCCGTCGTCAAACTGAACACGTGCTTCGTGCCATCCATCTGGCGATTTGACTCGTTCATAAACGTTGCGCTTCGCTCCCAAAGCCAGTGCTGCTCCCAACGCAAAACCCATGCCGATGGGTGTCAGCACGATAACTAATGCTACGCAGCCTAAAATCGCGAAGGCAGCGCGCCAGTTTTTCACCCCAGCATCCCCACAAACCGCTCGAACAGATACAGACTATCCTGCGGCCCCGGGCTGGCCTCCGGGTGATATTGCACGCTGAACGCCGGACGATCCGTCAGCTCCAGCCCCGCATTGCTCCCGTCGAACAGCGACACATGGGTCTCGCGCACGTTCGCCGGCAGCGAGTCGCGCTCGACCGCGAAGCCGTGGTTCATGCTGGTGATCTCGACCGCGCCGTCGGACAGGCGCTTGACCGGGTGGTTGGCGCCGCGGTGCCCCTGGAACATCTTGGTCGTGCGCGCGCCGACCGCAAGGCCGAGCAACTGGTGGCCGAGGCAGATGCCGAACAGCGGCTTGCCCGTCTCCAGCAACTGGCGGATGACGGGGACGGCATATTCGCCGGTCGCGGCGGGATCGCCGGGGCCGTTCGACAGGAAGATGCCGTCGGGTGCGAACGCCATGACCTGATCGAAGCTCGCGGTCGCTGGCACCACCGTCACGCGCGCGCCGGCAAGCGCCAGGTTGCGGAAGATGTTGCGCTTGGAGCCGTAATCGATCGCGACGACATGAGGTTTGGCGACGCCGGACTTCTCGACTTCGCTCGAAGCGAACGGAAGGGAAGTGGATTGCCCACCATCATGTCCGTTCGTGTCGAGCGCAGTCGAGACACCCTCGCCATAACCGAAGCCCAGCCGCCACACCCCGCCATCCCAGCCATAATGCGTCTCGGTCGACACCTCCCTGGCCAGGTCCATGCCCTCCAGCCCCGGCCAGGCCTGCGCCATGTTCAGCAGGAAGGGGATGTCGAACGATCCCGCCGCCGAATGCGCGATCACGCCGTTGGGGGCGCCGCCGCCCCGGATCCGCCGGGTGAGCGCGCGCGTGTCGATGCCCGACAGGCCGATCCGCGCATGGCGCTTCATCCAGCCGTCCAGCCGCTCGACCGCGCGGAACGAGGAGGGCGCGGTCACGTCCTCGCGCACGATCATGCCGAGCGCGTGGGGGGCGTCGGCCTCCACATCGTCGGGGTTCGCGCCGACATTGCCGATATGCGGGAAGGTGAAGGTGATGACCTGCCCGGCGAACGACGGATCGGTCATGATCTCCTGATAGCCCGTCATCGCGGTGTGGAAGCACACTTCGCCCACCGCCTGCCCTTCCGCGCCGAAGCCGCGCCCCCACACCACCTCGCCGCTCGCGAGGACGAGAACGCCGGTCGCGCCCTCGGGCTGGGGCGTGGCGGGCACGGGTGTCGGCGTGGCGTCGGCCATGGTCAGGCGGGCACTCTCTTGGCTGTCGATGTCGCTAAGCCGCAGCCGCTAAGGCCGCAGGTCGGCAGCGTCAATCTGTTAAACCGGGCCACCCTCGTCTATGATCCTCGCCGATCCCGGAACGCACGGGCGAACAACACGAAAGCCGACATCATGATTCGCGACGACATCAAGGCCGCGCAACTGGCCGCCATGAAAGCCGGCGACAAGGACACCCGCGGCGCGGTCAGCCTGATCCAGGCCGCGATCAAGAATCGCGACATCGAGGCGCGCACCGGCAAGGCGCCCACCGACGACGACGCGCTGATCGTCGAGGTGCTGCAGAAGATGGTGAAGCAGCGCCGCGAATCGATCGACATGTATGTGAAAGGCGACCGTCCCGAACTCGCCGAGGCCGAGGCGAAGGAGGTGGCGGTGATCGAACGCTTTCTCCCGAAAACGCTGAGCGACGATGAGACGCGCGCCGCGATCGAGACGATCAAGGCCGATCTGGGTGCCGCGGGCATGAAGGACATGGGCCGCGTGATGGCCGAGCTGAAGGCGCGGCATGCGAGCGTGCTGGACATGAGCAAGGCGAGCGGGCTGGTGAAGGCGGCGTTGGGGTAAGGCGGGGCGAACGCGGGAGCGAGCCCACGTCCGCACCCCTCCGTTCGTTTCGAGCGAAGTCGAGAAACCGGCTCCACGGCACGCGGCGGCTCGACGGCGCACGCGGCGAAGGTTAGGGTCCGCCATGACCTTCTGGACGTATATGCTGCGCTGTTCGGACGGTCGCTACTATACCGGGCACACCGACAATCTCGAGCGGCGTATCGGCCAGCACCAGGCCGGCGGATGCTGCGCGTTCACGTCCACACGGCGACCGGTCGTGCTGGTATGGAGCGAGTATTTTGGCTCCCGGCTCGAAGCGCTGGAGGCCGAGCGGATCGTCGGCGGCTGGTCGCGCGGCAAGAAGGAAGCGTTGATCGCGGGCAATTGGTCGATGCTGTCCCATCTCGCCCGCCCTCCCAGGGAGAGGGGTTTCTCGACTGCGCTCGAAACGAACGGCGTGGGACAGGCCAGCTATCCACCGCCGTCGGGATCGGGCGAACGCGAAGACTTTGTAGCATGACCCTCACCCCCCAATTTCTCGACGAACTGCGCGCGCGCACCTCGCTCACCGCGCTGATCGGCAAGTCGGTCAAGCTCACCAAGGCCGGGCGCGAGCATCGCGGATGTTGCCCGTTCCACAACGAGAAGACGCCCAGCTTCTACGTCAACGACGACAAGGGCTTCTATCACTGCTTCGGCTGCTCGGCGCATGGGGATGCGATCCGGTGGATGACCGATCAGCGCGGGCTGCCGTTCATGGATGCGGTGAAGGAGCTGGCGCAGGCGGCCGGACTCGACATGCCCGCGATGGACCCGCGCGCCGCGCAGAAGGCGGAACGCGCCAAGGGGCTGCACGAGGCGTGCGGCGATGCGGCCTCGTGGTTCGCCGAGCAGCTGGGCGGGATCGCCGGCACCGAGGCGCGCGCGCTGCTCGACCGGCGCGGGATCTCGGCCGAGACGGCGCGCGCGTTCGGCATGGGCTTTTCGCCCGACAGCCGCGGCAAGCTGCGCGCGGCGCTGAAGGAGTATGGCGACCCGATGCTGGTCGAGGCCGGGCTGCTGATCCAGGTGGACGGCAAGGAGCCGTACGATCGGTTCCGCGGCCGGCTGATGATCCCGATCCGCGATCCGCGCGGGCGCACCATCGCGTTCGGGGGGCGCGTGCTGGACGGCGGCGAGCCGAAATATCTGAACTCGCCCGACACCCCGCTCTTCGACAAGGGGCGCACGCTCTACAATCTCGATCGCGCCGCCCCCGCCGTGCGCAAGGCCGGGCGCGTGCTGGTGGTCGAGGGCTATATGGACGTCATCGCGTTGGCGCAGGGCGGCTTTCCCGAAGCCGTGGCCCCGCTCGGCACCGCGCTGACGGAGGCGCAACTGGAGCGGCTGTGGCGGCTGGTGGACGTGCCGATCCTCTGCCTCGACGGGGACAGCGCGGGGCAGAAGGCCGCGTTGAGAGCGGCGCACCGCGCGCTGCCGATGCTGGCGCCGGGGCGCAGCCTCGCCTTCGCCACACTGCCACAGGGACAGGATCCCGACGACCTGATCCGCGCCCGCGGGCCCGCCGCGTTCGAGGCGCTGCTCCGCGCGACCGAGCCGCTGGTCGAGCGGCTGTGGGCGAGCGAGCTTCAGGCCGAAGCGCTCGACACGCCCGAGCAGCGCGCGGGATTACGGCGACGGCTCGACGAGCTGGCCGCCACGATCGCCGATCCGTCGGTGCGGCAGGAATATCAGGCCGAGTTCAAGCGCCGCTGCTACGCGCAGTTCGCCCCCAAGCGCGCGCCCTTCGTGCCCCGCGGCGAGCGGCCGAAGGGCGGATGGAAACCGCCGCTCGCCCCCGTCACGGCCGATGCCAAGGCATTCCGTACGGCGGGGATCGACCGCGTGCTGGCCAAAGCGGTGCTGGCGGGCCTGATCCGCCATCCCGCCGAGATCGCGCGGCACATGGAGGTGCTGGGCTCGCTGCGGCTGGCGGACGGCGCGCTCGGGCGGCTGTTCGAGGCCGTGGTCGACGTGGCGCTCGAAGATCGGGCGCTTGATAGCGGGCGGCTGCTCACCATATTGGCCAGATCCGGTTTCGATACGGTCGCTACTGATTTGTTGAGAGCCGATACGATGCCCTATTCGTTCACGCAGAAGTCGGCCGATCCGGTTCGCATCCAGGCCGATCTCGACGAGGCGATCGCCATTTTGGTGGCGCGCCCCGAAGTGGATGCGGCGCTGGAGGATGCGACCGCGCAGATGCAGTCGCGGTTCACGACCGAAGCGTTCGAACGGCAAGTGGCATTGGTGATGGAAAAACAGGCGTTGGACGTGCGGCTTGCAAATCTCGTGCAAGCGAACGAAGACGCCCGAGCGTTGGGCACCGAGGGCGATTGATGGCGAAGGCGATTGCGGCGGATACCGCCGAGACGAACGAGACGGGCGATGCCCCGCTGATCGACATGAACGACGCTTCGATCAAGAAGCTGATCGCGCGTGCCAAGAAGCGCGGCTACATCACCTATGAGCAGCTGAACGAAGGCCTGCCGCAGGACCAGATGACCTCGGATCAGCTCGAGGACGTGATGTCCGCGCTGAACGAGATGGGCATCAACATCGTCGAGAACGAGGATGCCGGCGAGGATGGCGATGCCGAGCCGCAGAAGGACGACGAGGAAGAGGTCGAATCGGTCGATGCCGAGGCCGATACCGGCCCTGTGCCGGAAAAGAAGAAAGAGACGGTCGATCGCACCGACGATCCCGTCCGGATGTACCTGCGCGAGATGGGCGCGGTCGAGCTGCTCAGCCGCGAGGGCGAGATCGCGATCGCCAAGCGGATCGAGGCCGGCCGCGACACGATGATCCTCGGCCTGTGCGAATCGCCGATCACCTTCAACGCGATCATCGACTGGTCGACCGCGCTGAACGAAGGCACGATGCAGCTGCGCGAGATCATGGATCTCGATGCGATGCTGTCCAAGGATCCCGCCCCCGACGCGCTGGCCGAGGACGAGGAAGGCGACGGCGAAATTTCCGAGAAGAACGCCGGCCCGTCGTTCAAGGAAGAGGCCGAGCCCGAAGAGCCGTCGGTGGATGAGGACGAGGATGGCGAGCGCCGCACGCCGCGTGCCTCCGACGACGAGGAGGAGGACAACACCCTGAGCCTCGCTCAGATGGAAGAGCAGCTGAAGCCGATCGCGCTCGAGCGGTTCGCGAGCATCACCGCGCTCTACAAGAAATTCTCCAAGGTGCAGCAGAGTCGGCTCGACGCCATGGCGGCGGGCGGTGAACTGTCCGCTGCCGACGAGCGCAAATATCACAAGCTGCGCGAAGAGCTGACGGCCGAGGTGGAGAGCGTGCAATTCCACAACGCCAAGATCGAGTATCTGGTCGATCAGCTCTATGCCTATAACCGCCGCCTGACCGCGCTCGGCGGGCAGATGCTGCGCCTGGCCGAACGCCACAAGGTGAACCGCAAGGATTTCCTCGATCGCTATCTCGGCCACGAGCTGGACGAGCATTGGATTGCGGGGCTCGGCAAGCTCGACAAGAAATGGACCGCCTTCGCCACCGCCGAGGGCGACGCCGTCGACCGGATCCGGGGCGAGATCGCCGACATCGCGCAGCAGACCGGCATGGCGCTCGGCGAGTTCCGCCGGATCGTCAACATGGTCCAGAAGGGCGAGCGCGAGGCGCGGATCGCCAAGAAGGAGATGGTCGAGGCGAACCTGCGCCTCGTCATCTCGATCGCCAAGAAATACACCAATCGCGGATTGCAGTTCCTGGATCTGATCCAGGAGGGCAATATCGGCCTGATGAAGGCCGTCGATAAGTTCGAATACCGCCGCGGCTACAAGTTCAGCACCTATGCCACCTGGTGGATCCGCCAGGCGATCACGCGCTCGATCGCGGATCAGGCGCGGACGATCCGCATCCCGGTGCACATGATCGAGACAATCAACAAGCTGGTCCGAACCAGCCGCCAGTTCCTCCACGAGCAGGGCCGCGAGCCCACGCCCGAGGAAATGGCGGAGCGCCTCTCGATGCCGCTCGAGAAGGTCCGCAAGGTGATGAAGATCGCCAAGGAGCCGATCAGCCTCGAGACGCCGATCGGCGACGAGGAGGATTCGCATCTGGGCGACTTCATCGAGGACAAGAACGCGATCATCCCGGTGGATGCCGCGATCCAGGCGAACCTCAAGGAGACCGTCACCCGCGTGCTGGCCTCGCTCACCCCGCGCGAGGAGCGCGTGCTGCGCATGCGCTTCGGGATCGGGATGAACACCGATCACACGCTGGAAGAGGTCGGCCAGCAATTCTCGGTCACGCGCGAGCGCATCCGCCAGATCGAGGCCAAGGCGCTGCGCAAGCTGAAGCACCCGTCGCGCAGCCGCAAGATGCGCAGCTTCCTCGATCAATGATGCCATCGGCCGGGGTTCGCACCCCGGCCGTTTCACCCATGACCAGCCGCCTCTTACTCACGCTCGCGCTGCTCGGCGTGGCCGCAGCACCCCCCGCCAATCGGCCGCAGCCGGGGATCGTCCGGGTACGGCTCGACACGTCGGCGGGGCCGATCGTCCTCGCGCTCGACGCAAAACGGGCGCCGCGCACCACCGCCAATTTCCTCGCCTATGTCGATGACGGGCGGCTGGACGATACGCTCTTCTACCGCGCGACGCGGGGCAAGGCCAATCCCCGCACCGGCTTCATCCAGGGCGGGATCGGCACCGACGCCAAGCGCATCCTGCCCTCCTTCCCGTTCGAATCGACCACGCAGACGGGCATCCGCCATCTCGACGCCACCGTCTCGATGGCGCGGGGCGCCTCGCCCGATTCGGCGGGCGGCAATTTCGTGCTGACCGTCGGCCCCGCCCCCGCGATGGACGCGCGCGCGCCCGCGCTCGGCTATGCCGCGTTCGGGCATGTGGTGGACGGCATGGCCGTCGTGAAGCGCATCCTCGCGCTGCCGACCGGCGGCGGCATGGACGAGTTCAAGGGTCAGATGATCCTCCGCCCCGTAACCATCGTGCGCGCGGTGCGGCTGGACGGCGTCGCCAGGCCCACGGGCGGCCCCAAGGTGTGGCTGCTGCTCAAGGGCATCCGGTAACACACAGTACCCCGGCGAAGGCCGGGGCCCAGTTGGGAAGGCCTTGGCAACAACGCGGGCTGCCCGTCACCAGACGCGTTCCCTGGGCCCCGGCCTTCGCCGGAGAACGGCACGAAAAAAGGGCGCGGAGACCATCGCCTCCGCGCCCTTCGTTCCGTCATGCGACCGGGATCACTCCGCGGCGGCGACGCCCTTGGCAGGGCGCGTGTCGCGGCGCTCGGCGATACGTGCCGACTTGCCGGTGCGGCCACGCAGATAATAGAGCTTGGCGCGACGCACCGCACCCTTGCGAACCACTTCGATAGAATCGACGTTGGGCGAATAGAGCGGGAAAACGCGCTCGACACCCTCGCCGAAGCTGATCTTGCGCACGGTGAAGTTGCTGCCCATGCCCTTGTTCGAGCGCGCGATGCACACGCCCTCGTAATTCTGGACGCGGGTGCGCTCGCCTTCGACGACCTTCACGCCGACCTTCAGCGTATCGCCGGGGCGGAAATCGGGGATCGTCTTGCCTTCGAGGAACTTGGCGATCTGCTCGGCTTCGAGCGTCTGGATCAGATTCATGTCTCGTCCTTCGTTCGCCGCGCGCCAGAGGGCGGCTGGACCCGAACGCCCTCGTGGCGCTCCCAAAGGTCCGGCCGCCTTAGCCGTGTATCGGTCTCGGCCATGGCCTTGCGCCATGCCGCGATCCTCGCATGATCCCCCGATCGCAGCACTTCGGGGATCGTGCGCCCTTCCCACATCTGCGGTCGGGTATAATGCGGATATTCGAGGAGGCCGCTTTCGAAGCTTTCCTCGTCCCCGCTGGAAGCCGCGCCCATTACCCCGGGAAGCAGCCGGATGCAAGCATCGAGCAGGACGAGCGCGGCCATCTCGCCGCCCGACAACACATAGTCGCCGATCGACACCTCTTCGATGGCGCGCGCCTCGAACAACCGCTGGTCGAACCCCTCGAATCGGCCGCACAGCAGCGTGACGCCCGGCCCCGCCGCCAGCGCCCGGACGCGCGCCTGCGTCAGCGGGTGCCCGCGCGGCGTCATCGCCAGCACGGGGCGGCCGGGCGCCTGCGCGTCGATCGCGGCGGCCACCACATCGGCGCGCAGCACCATGCCCGCGCCGCCGCCCGCGGGCGTGTCGTCCACCGAGCGGTGCCGGTCGGTCGCGTAATCGCGGATGTTGACCGGATCGAGCGACCAGCGCCCCTCCCCCAGCGCGCGCCCGGCGAGCGACTGGCCCAAGGGGCCCGGAAACATGTCGGGATAGAGGGTGAGGACGGTGGCGGCGAAGGTCATGGCCGCATGCCAGACCACCCCGCCCACGCGCGCGCAAGCGGAACCCTTCCCCGCGCTCCGCGCTTCGTCGTCATGGACGATTGCATCATCATCGGTGGCGGCCCCGCCGGCCAGACCGCAGCGATCTATCTCGCGCGCTTCCATCTCCGTGTGCGGCTGATCGACTCAGGGGACAGCCGCGCCGCGCTGATCCCCTGCACGCGCAACCATGCCGGCTTTCCCGACGGCATCTCCGGCACCGACCTGCTGGAGCGGATGCGTGCGCAGGCGGCGCGCTACGGCGTCGATCATGAGGCGGCGACGGTCGACCGGCTGGAAGTCGCAGATGACGGCTTCGCGGTCGGCATCGGTGATCGCACGCTGAACGCACGCACCGTGCTGATCGCCACCGGCGTGGTGAACCGGCGGCCGCGGATGGACGACGCGCTCCACGATGCGGCGCTGGCGCGCGGGCTGATCCGCTACTGCCCGATCTGCGACGGTTACGAGGTGACCGACAAGCGCGTGGGCGTGATCGGCACCGGCGCGCATGGCATGCGCGAGGCGCTGTTCCTGCGCGGCTATACGCGCGACGTGACGCTGATCGCACCGGGCGCCGCGCACGACCTGGACGCGAGCTGCGAGGCCAAGCTCGACGAAGCGGGCATCGTCCATGTCGATGGCCCGTGCGAGCGACTCGCCATCGACGGCGACCGGCTGGCGATCGAGACCGCCGCCGGCCCGATGACGTTCGACAGCGTCTATCCCGCGCTCGGCTCCGACATCCGCTCCGAACTGGCTGTCGCGGCAGGCGCGCGGCACAATGGCGAGGGCTGCCTGGAGGTGGACGACCACCAGCGGACGTCGATCCCAGGCCTGTTCGCCGCCGGCGACGTGGTGAAGGGGCTGGACCAGATCAGCCACGCCATGGGCGAGGCGGGCGTGGCCGCCACCACCATCCGCAACCTGCTCGCCGAACGCCGGCCGCTCTGGCGCTGATGGCCGCTCAGCTCTCGACGAACAGCGGATCGATCGCGAGCGCTTCGGGGCCGATCGTCACCGCCGCGGCGACGGGCACGAGAAACCGGGCGCCGCCCTCGCGTTCGATCTCGAGCAGATCGCCCGCGCCATAATTCTCGACCGCGACCGAGCGGCCGATCGTTCGGCCGTCGACCGTGCAGGGCAGACCGATCAGGTCGGCATGGTAATATTCGCCGTCGTCGAGCGGCGGCAGCGCGCTGCGGGGCACGCGGAGTTCGGTGCCGCGCAGCGCCTCGGCGGCGTTGCGGTCGGTCACCTCGGCGATGCGCGCGATCGTACCGTTGCTGCCCGCGCGCGCCGATTTCAGCGTGAGCGTGCCGTCGTTGAACAGCCGATAGGCGGCGAGGTCGTCGGTGAACACCTTCAACCGCACCTCGCCCGCAATGCCGTGCGCGCCGATCACCACGGCGAGCACGACGCTGCGATCGGCCACGCGATCAGCCGGCGGGGGAGCCGCCATCGGGGGCGGGTTCGGTGTCGGATCCCTCGGCGGGATCTTCGGCGGAGACGCCCCGGTTCGTGATGTCGTCATCGTCGTCCGCTGCGGTTCTCGGATCGGGTTCGGCCGTCATGCTGTGTCTCCTTCACGAGAGGGAGGAAGGAAACGCATGACGGCCGATGTTCGATGCCTGTTACTCGGCGCCTGTTTACTCGGCAGCCGCGTCGGCGGGCTGCTCGGCCTCGGCGGCGGGCGTCGCCGCGGCGGCGGCAGCGGCGTCTTCCTGCGCCTTCAGCTTCTCGGCCCGCTCCTCGGCGCGCTCGGTCGCCTTCTCACCAGGCTTGCCCTTGTTGGGGTTCTGGCGGGCCGCACGCTCGCGCACGCCGGCCACGTCGAGGAAGCGCGCCACGCGGTCGGTCGGCTGCGCGCCGTTCGACAGCCAGTATTTCGCGCGCTCGGCGTCGAGCTGCACGCGCTGCTCGTTGTCCTTGGCGAGAAGCGGGTTGTAGTTGCCGATCTTCTCGATGAACTTGCCGTCGCGCGGCGACCGCGCATCGGCCACGACGATGCGGTAATAGGGACGCTTCTTGGAGCCGCCACGCGACAGCCGGATGCTGATTGCCATGTTATTCTTCCTTCTTCTTCGCTTTTACGAACCGGCGAGCCGGATCACTTCTTCTTCATGAAATTGTCGAAACCGGGCGGCAGTTGCGGCATGCCGCCCTGCCCCCCGCCCAGCCCCGGCAGGCCGCCGCCCGCCTTGCCGAGCATATCGCCGAGGCCCGGGCCGCCGAGCGCGTTGCCGAGGCCGGCCATGCCGCCCCCCATGCCGCCCTTGCCCAGCATCGCCATCATGCCCTTCAGGCCGCCCATCTTCTTGAGCTTCTTCATGGCGGTGGCCATTTCCTGATGCATCTTGAGCAGCTTGTTCACGTCCTGCACGGTCGTGCCGCTGCCTTTGGCGATGCGGATCTTGCGTTTGGCGTTGATAAGCTCGGGCTTGCTGCGCTCCTTCTGGGTCATCGACGTAATCATCGCGTCCATATGGATCAGCAGCTTGTCGCCGCCCGCGGTCGCGAGCGCCCCTTGCGCCTTCTTCATGCCGGGCATCATGCCCGCCAGCGCGCCGAGCCCGCCCATCCGGCGCATCTGCGCGAGCTGCCCGCGAAGATCGTCCAGGTCGAACTGACCCTTCGCCATCTTCGCGGCCATCCGCTCGGCGTCTTCCTGCTGGATCGACTCCGCCGCGCGCTCGACGAGGCTGACGACGTCGCCCATGCCCAGGATGCGCCCGGCGACTCGTTCCGGATGGAACGCCTCCAGCGCGTCGAGCTTCTCGCCCGTGCCTGCGAACTTGATCGGCTTGCCCGTCACCGCGCGCATCGAGAGCGCCGCACCGCCGCGGGCATCGCCGTCCATCCGCGTCAGCACGATGCCGGTGAGCGGCACCTGATCGGAGAAGTTCTGCGCGACGTTCACCGCGTCCTGGCCGGTTAGCGAATCGACCACTAGCAGGATCTCGGCGGGTTTGGCCACCTCTGCCACCGCCTTCATCTCGTCCATCAGCGCCTGATCGACGTGCAGGCGCCCCGCGGTATCAAGCATCAGGACGTCATAGCCCTGCAGCTTGGCCGCCTGGAGCGCGCGGCGCGCGATCTCGACCGGCTGCTGCCCGGCGATGATCGGCAGCGTCGCCACATCGACCTGCGTGCCGAGCGTCGCGAGCTGCTCCTGCGCGTTGGGGCGATTGACGTCGAGCGACGCCATCAGCACCTTCTTGCGGTCGCGACCCGTCAGCCGCTTCGCGATCTTGGCGGTCGTGGTCGTCTTGCCCGAGCCCTGAAGCCCGACCATCATCACGACGGCAGGCGGCGTCACGTCGAGCGCGAGGTCGGATTCGTCCGCGCCCAGCATCGCGACCAGCGCGTCGTTGACGATCTTGACGACCTGCTGGCCCGGCGTGATCGAGCGCAGCACATTGTGGCCGACCGCCTGTTCGGTCACGTCGTCGACGAACTTTCGGGCGACTGGCAGCGCGACGTCGGCCTCGAGCAAGGCGACGCGCACCTCGCGCATGGCGCCGCGCACATCGGCTTCGGTCAGCGCACCACGGCCGCGAAGACGGTCGAAGACGCCGCCCAGCCGATCGCTCAGACTTTCGAACATGCCAATCCAAACCCTCTTGCCGCCAAACGCAAAAGCGCCGGCGGGCGAAACCTCGCCGGCCAGCGTGCGCCCGCAGACGCTCTACCTCCGCGCCTCGCGAACGAAACGTGGACCGGCCCTACGCCCGATCGCCCCAAAACGCAAGAACATGGACTTGGCGCCCCTCGCGCCCTAGATCGCGCGCCATGCCTGCCGCCACCGAGCCCGAGATCGTCACGCTCGGCTGCCGCCTCAACATCGCCGAGAGCGAGACGATCCGCGCGCTGGTGAACGGCCGCGACCTGATCGTCGTCAACAGTTGCGCGGTGACGAACGAGGCGGTGAAGGCCACGCGCGCCGCGATCCGCCGCGCGCGCCGCGCACGACCCGCCGCCGAACTCGTGGTGACGGGCTGCGCCGCACAGATCGATCCGGCCGGCTTCGCCCGCATGGCGGAGGTCGACCGCGTGATCGGCAATGGCGAGAAGCTGTCACCCGCCGCCTGGCGCGCGCCGGACGCCGTCGTCGTCGGCGACATCATGCGGGTGCGCGAGACCGCGCCGCATCTCGCCGCCAGCTTCGCCGGCCATGCCCGCGCCTTCGTCGAGGTGCAGAATGGCTGCGACCATCGCTGCACCTTCTGCGCCATTCCCTTCGGCCGCGGCCCCAGCCGGTCGGTGCCCGCCGCGATCGTGGTCGCGCGGATCGCCGCGCTGGCGGCGGCCGGGCACCGCGAGATCGTGCTGACCGGCGTCGATCTCACCAGCTATGCTGCCGCCGATGCCGCCGATCTCGGCGCGCTGGTGGAGCGCATCCTGACCGACGTGCCCGCTTTGCCCAGGCTGCGGCTATCCTCGCTCGACTCGATCGAGATCGACGACCGGCTGTTCGCGCTCGTCACGCAGGAGCCGCGGATCATGCCGCACCTGCACCTCTCGTTCCAATCGGGCAGCGACCTGATCCTCAAGCGGATGAAGCGCCGCCATTCGCGGCGGCAGGCGATCGACACCGTCGCACGGCTGAAGGCGGCGCGCGCGGAGATCGCGATCGGCGCCGACCTGATTGCCGGCTTCCCCACCGAGGACGCGGCGATGGCGGCGGACACGCTGGCGCTGATCGCCGACGCCGACATCGTCCATGCGCACATCTTCCCCTATTCGCCGCGCGACCACACGCCGGCCGCGCGCATGCCGCAGGTGGAGCCCGCGCTCCGCCGCGCCCGTGCCGCAACGCTCCGGGCGGCGGCGGCGGAGCGCAAGGCGGCGTGGTTGCGGGATCTGGTGGGGACGGTGCAGGCGGTGCTGATCGAACGCCGCGGCGATGCCGGCCACGCCGCGAACTTCGCAGAGGTACGGCTTTCCGCCGCAGGTGCTTCGACAGGCTCAGCACGAACCGGGACCATCACCTCCCCCGTTCGTCCCGAGCCTGTCGAAAGATATGTCCCGGGCGCCGCCCGAGCCCCAGCCCCCGGCACGATCGCCCGCGTCCGCATCACCGCCGCCACCGACTCCGAACTGCAAGGCATGTCCCTATGAGCAACAGCTGGCACGACAAGCTGCTGGGCGGTTTCCGCCGCACCTCCGATCGGCTGATCGGCAATCTCGCGGGTCTGGGCACCGGGCGGCTCGATACCGCGACGCTGGACGATATCGAGGAAGCGCTGATCGCCTCCGACCTCGGCCCCGAAACCGCGGGCCATATCCGCGGCCGCCTCGCCGAGGGCAGTTTCGAACGCGACATGGAGGAACTGGGCATCCGCCTCGTCGTGGCGGAAGAGGTCGAGAAGACGCTCGCCAAGGTCGCGCGCCCGATCGAGATCGACGCCTTTCCGCGGCCGCAGGTGATCCTCGTGATCGGCGTTAACGGCTCGGGCAAGACGACGACGATCGCCAAGCTCGCGCACGTATTGATGGAGCAGGATTACGGCGTGATGCTGGCCGCCGGCGACACGTTCCGCGCGGCCGCGATCGGACAGTTGCGCACCTGGGCGGACCGGGTGGGCGTGCCGATCGTCACCGGACCGGAGGGCGGCGATGCGGCGGGCGTCGTGTGGGATGCGGTGAAGAAGGCCACCGAGACCGGGATCGACGTGCTGATCGTCGACACCGCCGGGCGGTTGCAGAACAAGCGCGAGCTGATGGACGAGCTGGCGAAAATCCGCCGCGTGCTCGGCCGGATCAACCCCGCCTCGCCGCACGACGTCGTCCTCGTGCTCGACGCCACCACTGGGCAAAACGCGCTCCAGCAGATCGCGGTGTTCAAGGAGGTGGCGGGCGTGACGGGTCTCGTCATGACGAAGCTGGACGGCACCGCGCGCGGCGGCGTGCTGGTTGCCGCGGCCGAGCGTTACGGCCTGCCCATCCACGCGATCGGGGTGGGCGAGGGCATGGGCGACCTGCGCCCCTTCGACGCCAACGAGGTCAGCCGGATCATCGCCGGCGTGGATAGCGTACGAAAGTGAGCGCCATGACGAACAAAGCCTCGACCCCCGGCTTGCGGATGGCGATCGACTATGGCCCGCTGGTCGTGTTCTTCGCGGTCAATTTCCTCGCGCCCGCGGTGCCGCTGATGCGGCTCGTCGCGGCGTCGACCGGGTTTCTGTCGGATCTCGACCGGATGGCGGCGCTGGTGATCGCGCGCGTGATCGTGGCGACGCTCGCCTTCATGCTCGCGACGGTGGCGGCGATCATCGTGTCGAGGGTGAAGCTCGGCCATGTCTCGCCGATGCTGTGGATCACCGGCGCGCTCGTCGTGGTGTTCGGCGGCCTGACGATCTATTTCCACGATCCGCGCTTCATCCAGATGAAGCCCACCTTCGTCTATCTGATCTTTTCGGGGGTGCTCACCTTCGGGCTGCTGACCGGGCGACCGCTGCTGCAGGGGCTGCTGGAAGCCGCCTATCCGGGGCTGACCGCCGCGGGCTGGCGCAGGCTGACACGCAACTGGGCGGTGTTCTTCCTGTTCATGGCGGTGCTGAACGAGGCCGTGTGGCGCAACAGCACCTGGGATTTCTGGGTCGGCTTCAAGCTGTGGGGCGCGATCCCGCTCACCCTGCTCTTCGCCTTTGCCAACATCCCCATGCTGTTGAAGCACGGGTTGCAGACCGAAGGGGATGCCGTGACCGACATCCCCCCCGAAGGCTGAGTCAGCCCGCGACCGCGGCGTAGCGCGTGCCGACAGTGTCCCAGTCGACCACGTCCCACCAGGCCTTCAAATAGCCGGGCCGGTCGTTCATGTACGTCAGATAATAAGCATGTTCCCACACGTCGTTGCCGAGCAGCGGCGTACCGGGCTCCTTGGCATCGTCCATCAGCGGATTGTCCTGGTTAGGCGTGCTCGTCACCTTCAGCGTGCCGCTCTCGTCCGCGATCAGCCACGCCCAGCCCGAGCCGAACTGGCCCGCACCCTTGGTGTTGAACTGCTCCTTCAGTGCGTCGAGCCCGCCGAAATCGCGCTCGATTGCCTCGGCGAGTGCGCCCGACGGCTGGCCGCCGCCCTTCTTCATGCTCTTCCAGAAAAAATCGTGGTTCCAATAGCCGCCGCCATTGTTGCGGATGAGCGGCGGCTGCGACGAGATCATGCCGAGGATCTCCTCGATCGTCTTGCCCTGGAGCGCTGAGTCCTTCTCGACGCCTTCGTTCAGCTTGTCGGTATAGGCCTTGTGATGCTTGTCGTGGTGGAAATGCATCGTATCCTTGGAGATCACCGGCTCCAGCGCGTCATAGTCGTAGGGGAGCGGGGGGAGTTCGAACGCCATCGGAAGTCTCCTTTGAAATGGGTCGCGGCGGTAACGCGCACCCGGTGCAAATGGCTCCGGCGCCGTCGTTGCGCAAGCGTTCCTAGCCGCCGTTCGCGATCAGGTCGTGGCGGCGCAGCGCGTGGCGCAGCTGATCGTAGCTGAGCCCCAGCGCATCCGCGGTCGCGCGCTGGTTGAACCGGTGTTCGCCGAGCGTGCGCGAGAGGAGTTCGCGCTCGAACCGTGCGACCCGCGCCTTGAAGTCGGATGGCCCCGTCTCGCATGCCGCGACCGGCTCGTCGTCATGCGGGTTCGCGGGCGTCGGGATCGCCGGGGCGGGGGCGCCGCGCGCCGCGCCGGGACGATGCGGGGACTGGAACGGATCGATCTCGATCGAATCGATCGGCCCCGCCTGCTCCCAGCGATAGACCGCGCGCTCCACCACGTTGCGCAGTTCGCGAACGTTGCCCGGCCAGTCATGCTGCGCCAGCGCGTCGATCGCGCTCGGGCCGAACCCCTCCCACCGGTCGCGCCCCAGCTCGGACGCCATGCGCCGTCCGAAATGATCCGCCAGCACCATCACGTCGCCCGCGCGCGCGCGCAGCGGCGGCAGCGTGACTACCTCGAACGAGAGCCGGTCGAGCAGATCGGCGCGAAAACTGTGGTTCGCCACCTTGTCGGGCAGATGTTCGTTGGTGGCCGCGACGATGCGCACGTCGACGCGCATCGGCCGTGACGACCCGATCCGCGTGATCTCGCCATATTCCACCGCGCGGAGCAGCCGGTCCTGCGCCGCCATGGACAGCGTGCCGAGCTCGTCGAGGAACAGCGTGCCGCCGTCCGCCTCCTCGAACCGCCCCGCACGGGCCTTGGTCGCGCCGGTGAACGCGCCCGCCTCATGGCCGAACAGTTCCGCCTCGATCAGCGTCTCGGGGAGGGCCGCGCAATTCATGATGACGAGCGGCTGGTCCCAGCGCGGACTCAGGCGATGAAGGCGTTCGGCGACCAGCTCCTTGCCCGTGCCGCGCTCGCCGATCACGAGCACCGGGCGGTCGAGCGCGGCGGCGCGGCTGGCGCGTTCGAGCGCGCCCATGAAGCTGCTCGACTGACCGATGACCTGGGTGGTGCGCTCCATCGCCAAACTCTGGTGGAAAATCCCGACACTTGGCAAGGGGCAAGTGCGAACGGCCGTGCGAACCCACGCTTTTCCGCCATTTTTGCAATTGGCACGGCGCATGCAAAGCCTGGGATATCCCGCCGCAGCGCGGTCCACCAGGGTTCAGGAGAACGACCATGACCAATTCCAGCTTCGGCCGCACCATCGCCACCCTCGCCTGCACGCTGCTCTTCAGCGGCATGGCGATCATCGGCGCGGTCGGCCCCGCGACCGCCGGTACCGGCGCCGCTTCCCCGACGACCCACACCGTCGCATAAGCAGCGGCGCCAGTTCACCCAGGAGTATCCGAATGGGCATTTTTTCCCGCACCCGCGACATCGTCGCCGCCAACTTCGCCGACCTGCTCGAAAAAGCGGAGGATCCCGCGAAGATGATCCGCATGATCATCCTCGAGATGGAGGAGACGCTGGTCGAGGTTCGCGCGTCGGCCGCGCGCACCATCGCCGACCAGAAGGAGATGCGCCGCCATATCGCCAAGCTCGAGCAGCTCGAGGCGGGCTGGACCGAGAAGGCCGAACTGGCGCTGTCGAAGAACCGCGAGGATCTGGCCAAGGCGGCGCTGGTCGAGCGGCAGAAGGCGGCGGACATGGCCGAACAGCTCCAGGCCGAAGTCGGCGTGCTCGACGATGCGCTGCGCGCGTCGGAAGAGGATATCGCCAAGCTCCAGACCAAGCTGCGCGAGGCGCGTACCAAGCAGAACAACGTGACGACCCGCCTCGAAAGCGCGAACAACCGCGTGCGGCTCCGCGAGATGTACAACGGCCCCAAGACTCAGGACGCGTTCAGCCGCTTCGACGTGCTGGAACGCCGGGTGGACGATGCCGAGGGCCGCGCCGAAGCGATGGGCCTGGGAGTCGTGAAGACGCTGGAGGACGAGATCGCCGAGCTGCGCCAGAGCGACCGCGTCGATGCCGAACTCGCCGCGCTGAAGGCCCGCCTGAACACGAAGCGGGAGGGCTGAGCGATGGAAGATCTGTTCGGATTAAGCGTGCCGCTGCTCGCGATCGCCGCGATCTTCATCGGCCTGCCCTGGTTGATCCTCCACTATGTCACCAAGTGGAAGCAGGCGCCCAAGATCACCGTCGAGGACGAGAAGCTGCTGGACGAGATGTTCAACCTGGCCCGCCGCCTCGAAGACCGCGTGAACACCGTCGAGCGGATCATCGCCGCCGACCATCCCGACTGGAAGCCGAGCATCGCGCCCAGCCCGTCGCCCTATCAGCTCGATCGGAGGAACTGAGATGTCCGCCAGCCGCACCAAATTCTACCTCGACAAGCAGGATGCCAAGGTAAAAGGCGTCTGTTCGGGGATCGCCGATTACACCGGCGTCGACGTCACCATCGTCCGCATCGCCGCCGTCGTGCTGGCTTTTGCGACCAGCGGATGGCTGATCCTGGCCTATATCGCCGCCGCGTGGCTGGCGCCGGTCAAGCCGATCGGGCTGTACGACACCGCCGAGGATGCCAAATTCTGGCAGGGCGTGCGCGCCAATCCCAAGCGATCCACCGCCGAGGTCCGCTCGCAATTCCGCGACATCGATCGCCGCCTGGCGGATATCGAACTTCATTATACCAGCCGCAACAGCCAGCTCGCGAGCGAGATCGAAAGCCTGCGCTGACACCGACGTAAAAGGGGGAACATCATGAGCAATCTTGGTATCTTGGTCCCGATCGCGATCTTCACCGTGGGACCGATGAGCTGGGCGTTCAACAACTGGGTGCGTGCGCGGCACGGTTACGAGCCCGAGACCTGGAAGGGCCGCCGCCAGCGCCGTCAGGAGGGGGCGCTCGAAAGCGATCGCAAGATCCTGCTGCTGTCCGACGAGAACGAGAAGCTCGTGGGCAAGATCGGCCGGCTCGAGGAGCGGCTCGCGGTGCTGGAACGCATCGCCACCGATCCCGCCGAGCGCACCGCCCGCGAGATCGAAGCGCTTCGCTAGCCACCCGCCGCAACCGACACCCGGAGCAGATCCATGAATCCCCTCGAAATGGTCGTCGCGATCATCCTGATCGTGACCGTCAGCAAGATCATCCAGACGCACCTACGCACCAGGGCGGAGAGCGCACAGGGCGCGGACATCGCCGAGATCGTCCAGATGCGCGCCGAGATGCGCACGCTGAAGGAGCGTATCGCGGTGCTGGAACGCGTCGTCACCGACAACCACACCAGCCTCGATCTCGACCGCGAGATCGCCCGGCTGCGCGATCGCTGAAGGAGGCGAGACATGGGACCGAACGAATATACGATCGTCGCCAGCGCGGGGCTCGCCGGGCTCGCGATGCTGGTCGCCGCCGGCCTGTCGGGTTGGCGCGGCTGGCTGGCGCTGAAGCGCACCGAGATCGACCAGACCCATGCCCCCGCCAGCGGCGGCGGCGCGGGCGCCCGAAACGAGATCGCCGACCTGAAGGAACGCATCCGCAAGCTGGAGGCGATCGCCGCGGGGGTGGACCTTTGAGGGCACCCGCTCTAGCGCCCGCGCCATGCAGAGCCTCGCCGAACTCCACGACGAATATGATTTCCTCGACGCCGACGATCGCTATCGCCTGCTGATCGATCTGGGCCGTGCGCTGGAGCCGATGCCGGAGGCGCTCAAGACCGAGGCGACGCTGGTGCGGGGATGTTCGGCTTCGGTATGGGTCTACCCCATGGCGCAGGGCGACGGCACGCTGCACTTCCTCGCCGATTCGAACGCGGCGATCACCAAGGGGATCATCGCCCTCGTGCTTGCCGCGCTACAGGACGGCACGCCCTCCGCGATCCTGGCGACCGACATCGCCGCCGCGCTCGCGCCCTTCGATCTCGGCAACCAACTGAGTTCGAACCGGACGCAGGGCATCCCCAACATGATCGCGCTGATCCGGGAAACCGCCGCGCGCTACGCCTGATCGCTGCCACCGCCGATCGACAGTTGCGCGGTCACCGCCGCCAGCGGCGTTCCCATCGGCACGATCAACCAGGCGCCGGGGCGGGCGCCGTCGACCACCATAACCGCGCCCTTCGGGCACACGCCCAGGCATTTCGTCTCGACCACGCCGCCCGCCGCCCTGCGGCCCTTCAGCCCCAGCGCGCGGCGCAACGCCTTGGCGAGCGGGTGCCAGCGCTTCGGTCCGAATCCGCCGCCGACCTTTTTCGAACATTTGCCGCAGACCAGCACCACGTCGTTCCAGCCGCTGCGGAGCGGCCGGATCACGCCGGCTTCCACGTCCGCGCATCCTCGGCGGCGCGCAGCACCTCATAGGCCGCCTGCACCGCCTGGAAACGCCCCGCCGCATCGGCATCGCCGGGGCGCACGTCGGGATGGTTCGCCTTGGCCATGCGCCGCCACGCGGTGCGGACCTCGTCGAACGCCGCGTCGGGATCGAGCTCCAGCACCGCCAGCGCGCGCATCTCGTCGCGCGAGCGGCTGCCATCGCCAGGGCCGGCCCAGCCATAATGTTTCGCCTCCGCAAAGCCCTCGGCGGCGCGCGTCTCGTTCGCCTCGCGCGCGGCGGCCTCCTCGGCGCTCAGCCCCTCGAAATAATTCCAGCCGCGATTGTATTCGCCCGCATGCGTCGTGCAGAAATACCAGCGGTCCGGGCTGTTGGGCGATTTGGGCGCGGGGCAGTTGCCGGGTTCGTTGCAGCCATGCCGGTCGCACAGCCGCACCGTGGTCGCTTCGCGCGCGGCGCCATATTCGCGCCAGCGGGGAAAGCCCCAGTCGTTCGATCGTGTCGGAATGCGCGCCATCGGCCCGACATAGGCCGCGCGGCGCGCGGTGCAACCGAAAGACCGTGCCAGAGGGTCTGTAAGCCGGGTTCTGTCCACCACCCTTGCGGGCGGATGGGCGACCATTCCTCTAGGACGACGCTTGCGCGCCGCCTCCAGCAATCAACCCGGGTGACGAGCCGGAACGAAGCCCCTATGCCACCCCTATTCGATCTTGCTCCCGGTGGGGTTTGCCGTGCCGCCCCCGTTACCGGGCGCGCGGTGCGCTCTTACCGCACCCTTTCACCGTGACCGTCCCGAAGGCCGGCCGTCTGCTCTCTGTGGCACTGTCCCTGGGGTCACCCCCGCCGGGCGTTACCCGGCACCGTCGTTCCGCGGAGCCCGGACTTTCCTCGCGTATCGTGACGATACCCGCGGCCGCCCGACCCTCTGGCGGATCAGGCCCTAATCGTCGCCCTGCGGTTTGGGAAGCAGCAAAGCGAGCAGGATCATCCGGCATTCGGCATCCACCTCACCGTCGATCAGTTCGGGGCGGAAGCGGCGCTGAAACGCCATGATCGCCGCCATCCGGTCGCTCACGTCATAGCCGAAGCGTTCGAGCGCGAGGCAGAAGCCGCCTTCCGTCCACATCGGGTCCATCAGGTTCCGCGTGGGGCGCGGCAGCGCTAGGCGCAGGCGCGCGAGCTGCCCCCAGGGGAACAGCTCGCCCGGATCGCGCTTGCGCGCCGGCGCGACGTCCGAATGGCCGACGATGTCGCCGCGGCCGATCCCGTGGCCTTCCTTGATCGCGGCGACCAGCGGGATCAGCGCCTCGATCTGCTGCGGCGGAAAGGGGCGATAGCCGAATTCATGGCCGGGATTGACGATCTCGATCCCGACACTCGCCGAATTGACGTCCTCGATCCCGCGCCAGTGCGAGCGGCCGGCATGCCAGGCGCGCTTGTCCTCCGGCACCATCCGCAGCACGGTGCCGTCTTCAGCCACGACATAATGGGCGGACACCTTGGCGGCGGGATCACGCAGCCGGTCGATCGCCGACTGCGCGTCGATCATGCCGGTATAGTGGAGCACGATCATCGTCACCGGCAGGGCACGTTCGTCGAAATTGGGCGAGGGCGTCTCGATGATCGTCATGGCGCTTCCCGTGGACGTCGTTGCCGCCAAATGCTTGGCGCGGGCCTGCGTCAAAGTAAACCGTCAGCCGCGCGCGACGTAGAACCCCCGCGCGGTCTTGCTCGGGACGAAATCGGGGGTCTGGCCGATCACCGTCTCGCCTGCCCCCAGCACGAGCGTGCCGCCTGACTGGAGCGATCGCGCCATCAGCGCGAACACCGCGACCTTCGTGGCGGGCGCCAGATACAGCAGGACGTTGCGACACAGCACCAGATCGAACCGGCCCGGCAATGCGTGATCGGCGACCAGGTTCATCCGGCGAAAGGTGATCGCGCGGAGCAGTTCCGGCTTGGCGACCCAGTCTCCCCCGGCCTCGTCGAACCAGCGCACCATGCGGCGGATCGGCAGGCCGCGCTGGATCTCGAACTGGGTATAGCGCCCGGCGCGCGCGCGGGCGAGCGCCGCCTCGGACACGTCGGTCGCCACGATCTCGGGGATCGGCGTGCCGCGCGCCTCGGCGCGTTCGGTGAAGAGCATCGCGAGCGACAGCGGCTCCTGCCCGGTCGAACAGCCCGCGCACCAGATCCGCACCCGGCGCCCCGCGGCCTCTGCCTCGGCCACTACTTCGGCGATCTGGTCGAAGACGGCCGCGTCGCGAAAGAACGAGGTTTCCTGGTTCAGCAGCGCATCGACGATCAGGTCGCCGACGTCGCGGTCCTGCCCGTCGAGCAATTGCGTGACGAGCTGGTCGAGCGTTTCGAGGCCGCGCGCGCGCATCAGCGGCTTCACCGCGGTGTCGATCCGCCACGAGCGATAGCTGGCCATCTGCTGGCCGGTCCGCGCCTCGAGCAACGCAGTCAGCACGTTGATCGCGGTCTGCGAAACGGCGGGGTCGGGAATGGGGGTGTGCATCATGGCCGGCGGCGTGTCGCGATGAGCGCGCCGATATCGTCGGGGGCGAGGATCGCGTCGGCGATGTCCGCCGCCGCACCCGGCATCCCCCATACGACCGAGCTTTCGCGATCCTGCACCACCACGCACCCGCCCGCGGCATGGACGAGCCGCGCACCGTCGGCGCCGTCGCGGCCCATCCCGCTCAGCACGACCGCCAGCGCGCGTGCGCCGAAAACCTCCGCCAGCGTCTCGAACATCGGATCGACCGAGGGTGTGCAGCCGCTGGCGGCGGGCTCGGACGACAGCCGGATCCCGACGCCGCCGTCGCCGAGTGACACCAGACGGATATGCGCGTCGCCCGGCGCCAGCACGACGCGGCCGGGCATCAGCCGCATCCGATCGATCGCAACGTCGCACGGCCGCCCGGCGAGCGTCGCCACCTGCGCGGCGAAGAACGGCATGAAGGTGGACGGCAGATGCTGCGTGACGAGCACCGGAATGTGGAATTCCTTGGGAAGCTGCCGGAACAGCTGGCCGAGCGCATGGATGCCGCCGGTGGAAGCGCCGATCGCCACGACGTCGTAATCCGCGGCGCCGCGTGCGGGTGCGGCGGATACCGACACGCGCGGGGGAAAGCTGAGCACGGCCGATCGCGGTTCGGGTTCGGTGGTCGCGGGCCAGTCGATCAGGCGACCGAGCTTGTCGACGAGCATGTCGGCAAACAGGCTCGACCGCAAGGCGAGACCGGGCTTGACCAGCGTGTCGACCGCGCCCAGCGCCATCGCCTGGATCGTCGCCATCGCGCCTTCGGTGGCCGAAGACGACACCACCAGCACGCGTGCGCCCTGCCCCACCGCGATCAGATCGGGCAGCGCGGTCAGCCCGTTCATGCCGGGCATTTCGAGATCCAGCAGGATGACGTCGACGCGGTGCTGTTTCAGGAAGGCGATCGCGGCACCTGCATGCGCCACCGCGGCGGAGACCACGAACCGGTCCTCGGCCTGCACCATCTGCTGGAGCACGGCGCGCATCACCACCGAATCATCGACGATCAGGATGCGTCCGCGCGAATCCTCGCCGCCCGACGGCGGCCGATCGCTCGATTGGGCCAACGCCATCGCTTGCGCTCCGCTCAGGCGACGCCGACGATCTGCAGCTTGCTTTCCAGCGTGTCCCGATCGAACGGCTTCATGACATATTCGTCCGCCCCCGCCTCGATCGCGGCGCGGATATAGGCGGTGCCGTTCTCCGTCGTGCAGAACACGACCTTGGACCGCGCGGCCACGCTGCTCTGGCGGAGCGCGCGGAGGAAATCGAGGCCGCTCATCACCGGCATGTTCCAGTCGAGCAGGATGACGTCGGGGGGCGATGCCATGCACGCGTCCAGCGCTTCGCGGCCGTCACAGGCCTCGCTGACGGTGAAGTCGAGCGTCTCGAGAATGTGCCGAGCCACCTTCCGGATCACCTTCGAATCATCGACGACTAGACAGGTCTTCATGAAACGCCCTTTTTCTGGGATGACGTGTGTTCGCCGCGAGCCTTGTGCCAGCAAAGCGTAAGCGCCCCGTTAAGCGCTTCTCGAAAAACGGATTCAGGCCGCGATGGCGAGCGTCGGCAGGATGGCGGCCAGATCGATCACGAGCAGCGGTTCGCCGTCGCGCTCCACCATCCCCGTGCCGACCGTGGCCCAGCCCCGATCGAGCGTGACGCCCGACGACAGCGGCACCCGCTCCAGCATCGTCACGTCCTCGAGCGCATCGACCAGGATCGCATAATGATGGCCATCGACGCGCGTGATGATCGCCCGCTTCGCGCTCGTCGCGGTCGCCGACAGGCCCAGGGCGGTGCCGGTGTCGATCACGGTGACCACCCGGCTGCGCAGCGCCGCCAGTCCGCGCACCGCACCGGGCGCGCACGGCACCGCGACGATCTCGCCCAGATCGACGACGGAATCGACCTGTGTTGTGTCGATCGCGACCCCGCGGCCCGCGATATGGGCGATGAGGAACAACGGCGTCATGCGGCTTTCCCGTGTGAGACCGCTGCGACCGCGGCAAGCAGCGCCTGGCGATCGTAGCGATAGATGCTGGGATGGGAGGGGTCGGCAATCGCGACCTCGCGGCGCAGGTGGACGACGGGCGTGGCTCCGATGACGGGTGGATCGCCCTCCATCGCGAGCGCGACCGCGGCGACCTCGCCCGCGCCGAGCCGGGTGACGCAGCGATAGCCGCTCGCCTCCAGCACCGGCTTCAGGAACACGTCCATCCAGCCATCGGCCTCGATCAGGCAGAGCGGCGTGCGGGTGCCGTTCGCCGGCTGGCCCGCGAAGAGGGCGTGCGGATCGATCAGCTCGATCTGCTGGCCCGCGATCATCGCCACCCCGGCGATCGGCCCCGACGATCCGGCGGTGGGGATGATCTCGGCCGGCAGGGTGACGATCTCGATCGCTTCGCCGATGGCATAGGCGATCTCGGTCGCGCCGTCGGTCAGGCGGAGGACGGGCACCTCGCTGCGTCCGTCGAGCGGGGCGCAGGCGTGGAGCGGCACGATCGCCCCGCCGATCGTCAGCCGCAGCCGCCCCGCGGTATGCCGGATCGCGTCGATCGCCACCGGCTCGACGCGGTCGACGACCGACAGCGCGATGGCGCGGCGGCAGCCGTCGAGATCCTCGAACAGCAGCGCGGCGATGCCCGGTGTCGCATCGCTCGCATCGGCATGCTCGTCGGCGCGCACCGTCTCGAAGCGCAGCCCCGCCGCCGCGGCGATGCCGCCGCCGTCGAGCAGCAGCATCGGCAGCCCGCTGTCGGGCAGCGTCTGGCCCGCATAGAGGCCCGTCGCCATCACCGCCGGTGCGGCGGGCTTCACCACGAGTTCCTCCGTGTCGAGCACCGAATCGATCGCCAGCGCATAGGTGCCGTCGCGGCTCGCGACGATCGCCACGGTCGAGGGCTCCGGCGCGGCGGCGATGCCCAGCAACGCGCCCAGATCGACCAGCGGGAGCCGCCGGCCGCGGAGGCTGACGACGCGTGTGTCGCCGATCGTATCGATCCGCACCGCGCCGCGCAGCTTCACGATCTCCTCCACCGATGGCCGCGCGAGCGCGAAACGCTGCGCGCCCACGCCGACCACGATGGTCGGGATGATCGAAAGCGTCAGCGGCACCTGGATGGAGATGGCGAGCCCGCGGCCCGGGCGGTTGGTCAGCGCGATCCGGCCGCCGATCTGTTCGATATTCGCGCGCACCACGTCCATGCCGACGCCGCGGCCCGAGATCGCGGTGACGGTGTCGCGGACGGAAAGCCCGGCGTGGAAGATCAGGTCGAGCCGCTCGGCCGGGCTCATCCGCGCCAGTTGCGTATCGCTGTGGAGCCCCTGCGCCTGGGCCTTGCCGATGAGGCGATCGACGTCGATCCCCTGCCCGTCGTCGGTGATCTCCACCAGGATCTGGTTGCCCGACTGGCGCGCCGAGACCATCAGCGCGCCCGCCGCCGGCTTGCCCGCCGCGAGGCGGGCATCGGGTGCCTCGATGCCGTGATCCACCGCGTTGCGGATGATGTGGACGAGCGGATCGCGCATCATCTCGATCATCTCGCGGTCCAGCTCGACCTCCGATCCGTCGATCGTCAGCGCCACGGTCTTGCCCAGTTCGGCCGCCGTATCGCGCACCATCCGCGGCAGGGCGGAGAACAGCGCGTCGATCTTCTGCATGCGGGTGCGAGTCACCGTGTCGCGCATGTCCGCCACCGTCAGCGACATGCGTTCGAGCGCCGCCTCGATGCGCGGATCGGGCGTGCCGTCGCGCAACCGCCGCGCGAGTTCGTTGCGCGCCAGCACCATGTCGGACATGCCGCTCATCATCCGGTCGAGCAGATCGACGTTGAGGCGGATGCTGCGCGTGGCGGCGCGGTGAACCGGCGCCTGCGTGGCCGGGCCCGTCGGCTTCGCATCTTCGGCCAGCGCGGCGACGAGCAGATCCTCGCTCGAATCGTCCAGTGCGCTGCCGGCATCGATCGCCTCGACGATCTCGCCGATCCGGTCGACGATCGCGAGCACCGCGTTGACGAGTGCGGTGTCGGGCTGACGATGGCCGTCGCGCACGGCCGCCAGCACGTCCTCGGCGGCATGGCTCAGCCGGGCGAGCCGGGGCAGGTCGAGAAAGCCGCAGCTTCCCTTCACCGTGTGGACGAAGCGGAAGATCGCATCCAGCCGCGCTCGGTCGCCCGGCGCGGCTTCCCAGGCCACGATCTCGCCCGACAGCGCCTCGAGCGTCTCGCGCGTTTCCGCGACGAATTCCTGCAGCAGATCGTCCATGGGTCCCCGGCGCATCCTTCGACCGGAGCCATGGACCCTGAGAGGTTAAGACCGACTTTACCGCCGGCCCCATTCAGCCCGCGTTGAACACCGCGCCGAAGATCATCACGCCCTCGGCCGGCTCCGACACCTGAATGCCGCCGCCGCCCTGACGCGCCAGGGTGTGGACCAGATACGCCGCCGCGCCGCGCGCGGTAACGCCCTCCTCGCCCTCGCCGTCCACGAGCATGCGGCGCAGTTCAGGATCGAGCAGGATGCGCGGCCCTTCGATCTGCACCACGATCTCGACCTGGCCGCCATGGCTCTCGCCGCCGATATCGAGCCGGCCGCCACGCACCAGCGCCTCGCCCGCGATCATCGCCAGGTTGAGCAGCACCTTGATCGCCGCCTTGGGCAGCGTGTCGTCCTCGACCAGCCAGCCGATCTCGAGCCGCTTGTTCGCGCCGAACAGCCCGCGCACCGCGGATTGCGCCTCGCGCGCATCGACCATGTCGCCGAAGCCGCCCGCCGAACCGAACGCCAGGCGAAAGAATTTGAGCTTGGCCGCCGAGGCGCGCGCGCTGTCGGCGAGCAGCTCCATGCAGCGTTCGCGCATCGCCGGATCGGTCTCGTCGGCGAGCAGCTCGAGGCCGTTGTTCAGCGCGCCCACCGGCGAGAGCAGATCGTGGCACAGCCGCGAACACAGCAAGCTGGCGAAATCCACCGGGCTGACGGTCATGCGATCCCCTTTGCGTTACAAGGATCTATCTGACGTGTGCGCGGTGAGGACGCAAGCGATGCCGAAGAGGGACGCCGCGCCGCCTGCAAAGGCCTGGGCCCGGTCGGAGCGTCTCCGGTAGCGGAGCACCGCGTGCATTATCCGCGTTCACCGCCTCGTAGCCTATACAAGGTTACGGCCAAGCTCCGCCCGCGAGATCTCGGTCCGGATCGACACCGCCCCGTGCACGATGGGGCCGTACGGACAACGTCCGGATCGAGCGGCATGATGACGTCCGCCGATCCTAGAGGTGATACCATTGCTTCCCAATCTTGCCGATTGATGACCCTTGACCAACTCAAATGTTTTTCATAGCTTTCAAAAGGGCTCTGTGCCCGATTCTGCTTGATTTAGATCGATAGTCTGAATTTTAGGAGAGATTATTGTGATTAAGTTGTTTTATTGCGCAATTGCAATAGTTTGTATCGTATCAGCGGGTTCTTCGATGGCCCAACGTCAGTCTGGCTCATGCAACGGCGGATGCGAATCGAAGGCGAACACCGCCTATGTTATCTGCAAGCAGAGAGGTGGGACCGATGAGGCCTGCTGGCAAGCACGGACGGATACACTGAACGCGTGCAAAGAAAACTGCTTGGTATACTTTGGATAGTCTTCTGCCAAACGAACGGAAAGGGTTTGTCGGATGATGTGGCGCGTATCCTGTTTCGCATATGCATGGATGGTGACGGTGTCGCTATCGCTTCCGGCCGCTGCCAAGGCGGTGCCCGACCGGGACGGGTCCTGGGGCAAAGCCGGCATCGACTTCGACGCCTATCGCCGCGATGCGATGGAATGCGGCATCGGCGGCGCAAAGGTCGATATCGCACACCGGCAGGATACGCGCGACGTGCTGGACGGTACGCACAATCAGGACCGAGCCATCGACTCGGCGAATATGAGATCCTTTATGAAAGGTAGCGTGGGCCTGGATCCGGAAGAAGTCGACCGGATGACGCGCGATTATTCCAGCATCTACAAGCGGAGCATCCGGGGCGGGGTCAAGCGCACGCAGAGCTTCATGGAGGATGCGGTCGTCACCTGCCTGCGCGCGCGCGGCTATGTGCCGTTCAGGCTGACGCGGGCGCAGGTCAAGGCACGCGACCGGTTGCGCATGGGAACGCTGGAGCGGCGACGCTATCTATATGACCTCGCGTCCGATCCGGCGATCCTGCGCGATCAGGCGGTGGAGCGGGAGCGGCCGGCCGAACGATAAGGCTGCGCGAATGGGCGCGCGAAGACCCGGTGTGCCGGGATCGTTAACGAACGGTCGTCATCCGATGACGTGACCGATCTTGCGCACCGGAACGCCCGCGGATGACCGAGCGCCCGGCGCATCACCCGCGTTCTCCGACCGATCCCCGGGCGCTGGGAAGGCCGGAGGGACGAGCATCGATCATTTCCTCCACGAATGCGCCCGGCGCGTCGCTCCGCCATGCACGCATCGCACCCGCCGCCGCGATCAGCCACAGCGCGCCGTCTCCCATGGCCGCGGCGGCGTCGCGGGCCGAGGGGACCGGCTGCCCGCTCGGGTGCGAATGGTAATGGCCGATCACCATCGCGCCGCCCTGCCGCGCGCACCGATAGGCGGCCAGCAGCGCAGCCGGATCGATCTCGAACGCGCGGCGCGGATCGGCGGCGACGTTGGCGCAAGGCTGCGCGGCCTCGACTTGGTCGGGCGCGCCGAACAGCAGCCCGCACACCTCGGCATCGGGGCTCGCCGCCGCCGCCGCGCGGATCGTCGCCAGCACCTCGCTTGAAATCGTCACGCCCATCGCCACATCGTTCGCACATGAGCCGGGGGGTTTCCATCATCGAAGCGACGATCGCCGCCGGCGCGGACGGCTGGCGGCTCGATCGCGCGCTGGCCGAAGCGGTGCCGACGCTGTCGCGTGAACGCCTGAAGGTGCTGATCGCGGCGGGCCAGGTGAGCGCGGATGGCACCGCCTGGCGCGATTCGGCCAAGAAGGCCGCCGCCGGGCAGGTCTTCGCGGTGGCTGTCCCCGATCCCACGCCGGCGCATAACGAGGCGCAGGCGATCCCGCTCGTCATCGCCTATGAAGACGAACATCTGATCGTGATCGACAAGGCCGCCGGGCTCGTAGTGCATCCCGCCGCGGGCAATCTCGACGGCACGCTCGTCAACGCGCTGCTCCACCATTGCGGGGGATCGCTGTCGGGCATCGGCGGCGTCGCGCGGCCGGGGATCGTCCACCGCATCGACAAGGACACCTCGGGGCTGATGGTCGCTGCCAAGACCGACCGGACGCACGAGGGGCTGGCGAAACAGTTTCGCGATCACAGCATCGATCGCCGCTACAGGGCGATCGTGGGCGGCATCCCCAGCCCGTCCGCCGGCACCGTCGACGCGCCGCTCGCCCGCTCGCCGCAGAACCGCAAGAAGATCGCGATCCAGCCGCATGGCAAACGCGCGGTCACCCATTTCACGACGATCGCGCCGCTCGATCGCGCGGCGTTGGTGGAATGCCGGCTCGAGACCGGCCGCACGCACCAGGTGCGCGTGCACATGGGCTCGATCGGCCATGCGCTGCTGGGCGATCCGGTCTATGGCCGAAGCGGCGGACCGCATCGTGGGTTACTCGAACAGCTCGCATTCCGGCGACAAGCCTTGCACGCGGCGCATCTGGGGTTCATCCACCCGATCTCGGGCACGAAATTGGCATTCGAAAGCACCATGCCGGCCGATATGCAGGAACTGTTCAGCCGGCTTCACGTATAGGACATGAGCGTTTTGCCGCAGCGCGGCGGACGAACTCGGACAAGGAGACACGAACCATGGCAGCCCGCAGCAACGTCCCAGCGACGATCCCCGCGCTCGGCAGCGAAGCCGGTCTCAACCGCTACCTGGCCGAGATCAAGAAATTCCCGCTGCTCCAGCCCGAGCAGGAGTTCATGCTCGCCAAGCGTTTCCAGGAACATGGGGATACCGATGCGGCGGCGCAACTCGTCACCAGTCACCTGCGGCTGGTGGCCAAGATCGCGATGGGCTATCGCGGCTACGGCCTGCCCACGTCGGAGCTGATCTCCGAAGGGAATATCGGCCTGATGCAGGGCGTCAAGAAGTTCGAGCCCGACCGCGGCTTCCGCCTCGCTACCTATGCGATGTGGTGGATCCGCGCGTCGATCCAGGAATATATCCTGCGCTCGTGGAGTCTCGTGAAGATGGGCACCACCGCGGCGCAGAAGAAGCTGTTCTTCAACCTGCGCCGGATGAAGTCGAAGCTCGACGCGTTCGAGGACGGCGATCTGCGGCCCGAGCACATCACCAAGATCGCGACCGATCTGGGCGTGACCGAGGCCGAAGTGACCAGCATGAACCGTCGCATGGCGATGGGCGGCGATACCAGCCTCAACGTCTCGATGCGCGAGGACGGCGAGGGCCAGTGGCAGGATTGGCTGCAGGACGACGCGCCGCTGCAGGACAAGGTGGTGGCCGACGCGCAGGAGGCGGACGTTCGCCATTCGATGCTCGTCAACGCGATGGACGACCTCAACGACCGGGAGAAGCACATCCTGACCGAGCGCCGCCTGACCGATGACCCGAAGACGCTCGAGGAGCTGAGCCAGGTCTACAACGTGTCGCGCGAGCGCGTCCGCCAGATCGAGGTGCGCGCGTTCGAGAAGCTGCAAAAGGCGATGATGCGCATCGCCGGCGAAAAGCGGCTGATCGCGGCGTAAGCGATGCCCGGTGCCGATGTCGTGGTGATCGGCGCCGGCGCGGCGGGAATAGCCGCGTCGCGCGCGCTCCGCGATGCCGGGCGCGACGTGCTGCTGGTGGAGGCGAAAGACCGGATCGGCGGACGCGCGCACAGCATGGCGCTGTCCACGCCGCCGGGCGCGGCGGGACCGATGCGCGTGGATCGGGGCTGCGGCTGGCTCCACTCCGCCCGGCGTAACCCGTGGACGACGATCGCGGAGTCCACGGGCTTCACCGTCGATCGTTCGCCCGCCCATTGGCGCGAGCAATGGCGCGATCTCGGCTTTTCACCCGAGGACCGGCGCGACGCCGATGTCGCCTATGCCCGCTGGAGCGAAGCCGCGCATGCCGCGCTGGGCGGCCCCGATCGCCCGCTGTCAGACTTCATCGCGCCCGACGATCGCTGGTATCCGATGATCGACGCGATTTCGGGCTATGCCAATGGCGCACCGCTGGCCGCCGTGTCGCTCCACGACTGGGCCGCCTATGAGGACGCCGCGGCCGACGACAATTGGGCGGTGCGCGAGGGTTACGGCACGCTGGTGGCGTCGCACGCCGCCGGGATCGCCGTCCGGCTCGCCACCCCCGTCACCCGCATCGATCATCGCGGTCGGGCGCTGCGGATCGAGACGCCCACGGGAACGATCGAGACGGATGCGGTCATCCTGACGGTGCCGACCACCGCCTATGACCGGATCGCCTTCGATCCGCCGCTGTCCGCCAAACAGGCCGCCGCCGCCGCGCTGCCGCTGGGCCTGGCGGACAAGGTGTTCCTCCACGTCGATCGGCCCGAATGGCCGGCGAACGCGCATCTGATCGGCGATCCCTTCGCGCGTTGCACCGCGAGTCACCGCCTATCGCCCTTCGGCTGGCCGGTGATCGAGAGCTTTTTCGGCGGCGATTGCGCGAAGGCGCTGGAGGACGAACGCGCCGCCTGCGCCTTCGCGGTGGACGAACTGGTGGCGCTGCTCGGCAACGACTGGCGGGCGCGGCTGACGCCCCTGGCCGCAACGCGCTGGCGCGACGAGCCCCATATCCATGGCAGCTATTCGCACGCGCGGATCGGGCAAGCCGGCCAGCGCGCGGTGCTCGCGGCGCCGGTGGACGACCGCCTGTTCTTCGCCGGGGAGGCCTGCCACCCGAGCGATTTCTCCACCGCGCATGGTGCGTACGAGACGGGCCGGGCAGCGGCCCATGCGGTGCTGGCGCGAGCGCGCCCCTGACCCCTCCCGTTCCCGGCGATGGCCGGGGAACGGGGAAAGCAAAGATCGCGCCGACCGCTTCCCCGCCGCACCCCACCTGCTCTATCATCGCGCGATGATCCACGTCCTCCGCATCCTCCTCAAGGCGCTGCTCGTCTTCGTGATCGTCACGGTCGCATGGGTCGGCCTCTATCGCTTCGTGCCGCCGCCCTTCACCTTCACGATGCTGGGCGACGTGATCGGCGGGCGCGGCGTCACCAAGACGTGGATGCCGCTACGCCGAATGGATCCGGACATGGCGCGCGCCGCGATCGCCGGCGAGGATTCGCGTTTCTGCACGCATCACGGCTTCGACTGGCACGCGCTGGCAGGCGCCGCCGCACGCAATGCCGAAGGCGGACGGATCCGGGGCGGATCGACCATCAGCCAGCAAACCGCGAAGAACGCCTTTCTGTTTCAGGGCGGCGGCTATGCCCGCAAGGCCGTGGAAGCCTATTTCACCGTCCTGATCGAAACATTGTGGGGCAAGCCCCGGATCATGGAGGTGTACCTCAACATCGCCGAAACCGGCATCGGCACCTATGGCGCGAACGCCGCCGCGATGCGCTATTTCGGCCATGACGCGAGCCACCTGACGCCGACGGAAGCCGGCCGCATCGCCGCCGTCCTGCCGCTCCCCAAAAAACGCGCCGCGATCGATCCGCATGGGTTTGTCCGCTCGCATGGGAACACGCTGGCACGGCGGGTGGCGACGGTGCGCGGCGATCGGCTGGATGCGTGCCTGCGGTGATTGGTGGGCGATGTCGTAGATTGGTGGAAAGCGGACATCGGCCGTGCAGCTCCTGAACTCCTATCGGCCCGGCGCCTCGAACGAGTGAAGCGTGTGCAGCGCCGCCGCGTGCAGGTCGCGCCAGCGAGGCATGTCGCCGCGGTCCACGCTGCCGGACAACCTGCCGTGCAACGGCGGTACGACAATGATGAACTGGCAGGTCGGCATCGGCGCGAACGGTGCCACGCCCTGCCGCCCGTCGTTGCAGGTGATGTAGGTGTTCTCCGCCGTGCTCAGATAGTCGACATCGACGTCGAAGATGCCGTTCCCATGGAGGACGCGGTCCTTAACCGGCTTTGACCAGTCGGCTCGGCGCGTTTCCAGCCCGTATTCGGGCGGGGCAGGCTGCAGGGCCTGAAAGGCCGGGGCAGGGTAGAGCTGACCGAGGCTCGTCCCCGCGCGGATCGCCGCGGCGCTCGGCTGACCCTCCGCCGGGAGATCGACGGTGACGCCGACGACGTGACCGACGACCGCGGGCAGGTGCAGCGCGCCGCTGCTCTGGAGCCGCCGGTCGCGGGCTGCCTCCTCGGTGATGATGCGATCTGGGTGATCGAGATCGACGAAGAACTCGATCACCCGGATGGGGTCACGATCGGTTCGCGCCGCCTTGGGCGTGTCCGGCGGGGTCCAGTCGCTCTCGTCGTCGTACAGGACCGACGACGCGATGCGACTCGGCACCGCCAGCACGATACTGCCGGCGCGGCCATGATACACCTCCGGTACCTCCGCTGCCGCGCAACTGACAGCCGCGAGTGCCACGAATGGGCCCACGGCGCTGATGAGATGCTTGGACCAGTTCTTCGCCATCGGGGCAGCTTATGCCACTCTCCGCTATTGTCCGCTATTGGGCGTTTGCTGCCCCTCGTCCCCTCACCCCGATCGCAACAACGCCACCCCCGCATCGCGCTCGAAGAGATACAGCAGCGTCCGTGCCGCCTGCCCGCGCGGGCCTTGCAGTCCGCCGTCGCGGTCCACCAGCAGCCGCGCGTCGTCGTGCGCGCATTGCAGCAGGTCCGCCATCATCTCCGGCGTCGCGAGGCGGAAGGCCATGTCGCCCGATTGGCGCGTACCCAGCATCTCGCCCGCGCCGCGCAGCCGCAGATCCTCCTCGGCGATGCGGAAGCCGTCATTGGTCTCGCGCATCAGCGCGAGGCGCGCACGCGAGGTTTCGCTGAGCGCGGTGCCGCGCACCAGCAGGCACGTCGAACGCCCCCCGCCCCGCCCGACCCGGCCGCGCAACTGATGGAGCTGCGCCAGCCCGAAGCGATCGGCATGCTCGATCACGATCAGCGTCGCGTTGGGCACGTCCACGCCCACCTCGATCACCGTCGTGGCGACCAGCACGCCCAGCCGCCCGGCGGAAAATTCCGCCATCACCGCATCCTTCTCGGCGGGCTTCATGCGGCCGTGCACTAGGCCCACCCGGCCCTGCCCATCGCCATCGAACCGCGCGCGCAGCGCCTCTGCGCGCATCTCGGCGGCGGCCAGATCGCTCTTTTCGCTTTCCTCCACCAGCGGGCACACCCAATAGGCCTGGCCGCCCTCCGACAGATGCCGGCCGAGCGCGTTCGCCACGTCGTCCAGCCGATCCTCCGAGATCACGCGCGTCTCGATCGGCTGGCGGCCCGGCGGCATCTCGTCGAGCCGGCTGACGTCCATCTCGCCATATTGCGCAAGCGTCAGCGTGCGCGGGATCGGCGTCGCGGTCATCGCGAGCAGGTGCGGCGGCGCCTTGCCCTTGGCCTGGAGCGTCATCCGCTGCGCCACGCCGAACCGGTGCTGCTCGTCCACCACCACCAGCCCCAGATCCTTGTAGCCGACCGCCTCCTGGAAGATCGCGTGCGTGCCGATCAGGATATCGATCTCGCCGCTCGCCAGCCCCATCAGCGTCGCCTCGCGTGCGCGGCCCTTGTCGCGGCCGGTCAGCACCGCGACGTTCAGCGGCAACCCGGCGAGCAGCGTGCGCAGCGTCTCGTAATGTTGGCGCGCCAGGATCTCGGTCGGTGCCAGCATTGCGCCTTGCGCGCCGGCCTCGACCGCCACCAGCAGCGCCATCGCGGCGACCAGCGTCTTGCCCGAGCCGACATCGCCCTGGAGCAGCCGCAGCATCGGCGCCGCCTGCGCCAGATCGCCCTCGATCTCGCGCATCGTCCGCGATTGCGCGCCGGTGGGCGCGTAGGGCAGTTCGAGTCGATCGCGCAGCCGTCCGTCGCCGACCAGCGCCCGCCCTTTCCGCTTCCGCGTATCGGCGCGGACGATCGTCATCGCCAGCTGGTTGGCGAACACTTCGTCATAGGCGAGCCGTTCGCGCGCCTTGGCATCGGCCGGATCGGCATGGATCCGCACCAGCGCCTCGTGCCAGCCGGGCCAGCCGCGCGCCGCCTTCAGCCCCGGCTCGATCCACTCGGGCAAATGGGGAGCCCGCCCGATCGCCTGTGCGGCCAGCGCGGCAAGGCGGCGCGAGGTGAGCCCTTCGGACAGGGGGTAGATCGCCTCGCGCTCGCGGAACGGCTCGCCCTCGGTGCCGGGTTCGGCCACCTCGGGATGGACGATCTGCAGCTCCTGGCCATAGAGATCGAGCCGGCCCGACACGCGCCGCGGCTCGCCGATCGGCAGCAGCTTTTTCGCCCAGCCCGCATTGCCGCCGAAATAGACGAGGCTGACGATGTTGCCGTGCGCATCCGCCGCCTGCACGCGGGTGGGGCCACGGCCGGCGCTGCTGCGATAGTCGCGCGGCGTCAGCGTGATCGCGATCGTGCGGCCGGCATCGGACGTCATCAGCTCGTCGCGCGGCACGCGGTCGACATGGCCGCTCGGCAGGTGGAACGCCATGTCGACGACGCGGGCGATCTTCAGCCGGTCGAGCGGCTTGGCGAGGCCGGTGCCAACGCCCTTCAGCGCGGTGACTTCGGCGAACAGCGGATTGAGGATTTCGGGGCGCATGACTATCTGATGTCTATAGCCGAGCCGACCGCCGCCGCCAGCGGCTGCCGGCCTGTCGGCGTTGGAGCGCATATGAATCACGACATCCGCCTGAAACGCCTGCGCTTCCGAAGCTGGCACCGCGGCACGCGCGAAGCCGACATGATGATCGGCGGCTTTTTCGACGCGCACCACGCCGGCTGGAGCGCGGCGGAACTCGACTGGTTCGAGGCGCTGATCGAGGAACAGGATGTCGACATCATGGGCTGGGCGATCGGATCGATCCCTTGCCCGCCGCAGTGGGACGGCGCGATGATGCACGCGATGCGGTCGATCGATTACGTGACCGTGGCGGAATAGCCGGCCCCCGAAGATCGGCGTCCAGTCGGGGTTCGATCGTGACGGATCACAACGTCCCGTTACCTCCGCCTGTCCCCCCTTAAGCCCCGGCCTTCGCCGGGGAACGAGATTGACCACGATGCCCGACCTAAAGACGATCCTCTCCGCCACCACGCCACTGACGCTGGCGGGCGTCCCCACCGGGTTCCAGCCGTCGCTGCTGGCGGATCTGGCGCGCGCGGCGCGGACCCGGGCGGTGTTCGTCGCCCCCGACGATGCGGCGATGCGCGCGATCGCCTCCACCGCGCCCTTCTTCGCGCCCGATCTGGAGGTCGTCACCTTCCCGGCTTGGGATTGCCTTCCCTATGACCGCGCCTCGCCGACGCTGCGCGTGATGGCGGAGCGGATCGCCGCGCTCCACCGGCTGCAGGCGAACCCCAAGGGCCCGCAACTGGTGCTGACCACCGCCAACGCCGCGACTCAGCGCGTGCTGACGCCGTTCCGCATCCGCCAGCTCGTCGCGCGCCTCGCCCCCGGCGAACGGATCGGCCGCGACAAGCTGGCGGGGCTGCTCCAGGCGAACGGCTATGTGCGCACCGACACCGTCCACGATCAGGGCGAATATGCGGTGCGCGGCGGCATCGTCGACCTGTTTCCCAGCGGCGAGGAGCTCGCGCTGCGCCTCGATTTCTTCGGCGACGAGATCGAGAGCGTGCGCAGCTTCGATTCGGGCGACCAGCGCACGGTCGCGCGGGTGGAGGGCTTCACCCTGCTCCCCGCATCCGAGGCGCTGCTGGACGAGGACAGCATCAAGCGGTTCCGCAGCCGCTACCGCGAGAAATTCGGCGCCACCGCCACCGGCGATCCGCTCTACCAGGCGGTGTCCGAGGGCCGGCGCCAGGCGGGCATGGAACATTGGCTGCCGCTGTTCGAGGACAAGCTCGCCACGCTGTTCGACCATCTGGGCGACGGCGCGGTAGTGGTGCGCGACGGCGGCGTGACCGCGGCGGCGGAAAGCCGGCTCGATGCCATTGCCGATTATTTCGAGAACCGCCAGCGCGCCGAGGCCGCGCAGCCCGGCAGCTACCGCCCACTGCCCGCCCGGTCGCTCTATCTCGACGCCGCCGAGTGGAGCGCGGCGCTCACCGCCACGACCGCGCATCTGACGACGCCGTTCCACGAACCGCCGTCGCCCACCGTGGTCGAGTTCGACGTCGATGGCCCCCGCGACTTCGCGCCCGAGCGCGCAAGCGGCACCAACATCTACGAGGCGGTGGTCGATCACCTCGCCGCGCTGCGCAAGGCCGGCAAGCGGCCGGTGCTGGCCAGCTATTCGGCGGGTGCGCGCGAACGGCTGGGCGGGCTGCTGAAGGATCACGGCCTCACCGGCGCGAAGGCGGCCGACACCTGGCAGGCGGCGCTGGCGATCGCCGACACCGCGAAGAGCGCCGGCGTCGCGCTCGTCGTGTTGCCGCTCGATCACGGCTATGCCGCGCCGGGGCTCGCGGTGCTGACCGAGCAGGACATGCTGGGCGACCGGCTGATTCGCCGCACCAAGCGCAAGAAATCCGCCGACGCCTTTCTCGCCGAGCTGGCGACGCTCTCGCCCGGCGACCTCGTCGTCCATGCCGATCACGGCATCGGGCGATACGAGGGGCTGACCTCGATCCCCGTCGGCAAGAGTCCCCACGACTGTGTGGCGCTCAGCTATGCCGGCGGCGACAAGCTCTACGTGCCGGTCGAGAATATCGACATCCTCTCGCGCTACGGCTCGGGCGAGGAGGGCGCGAGCCTCGACCGGCTCGGTGGCGAGGCGTGGCAGCGCCGCAAGTCGAAGATGAAGGAGCGCATCCGCGAGATCGCGGGCGACCTGATCGCGACCGCCGCCGAACGCGCGCTTCATGCCGGCGACGTGCTCGAACCCGATTCGGCGGGCTATCCCAGCTTCGTCGACCGCTTCCCCTATGAGGAAACCGACGATCAGGATCGCGCGATCGGCGACGTGATCGGCGATCTGGGCGCGGGCAAGCCGATGGACCGGCTGGTCGTCGGCGACGTCGGCTTCGGCAAGACCGAGGTCGCGCTGCGCGCCGCCTTCGTCGCGGCGATGGCGGGCAAGCAGGTCGCGATCGTCTGCCCGACGACCCTGCTCGCGCGCCAGCATTACAACAATTTCGTGAGCCGCTTCGAAGGCTTCCCGATGCAGATGGGCCGGCTCTCGCGGCTCGTCACCGCCAGCGAGGCCAAGGCCACGAAGGAGGGGCTGGCGGCCGGCACGATCGACGTGGTGATCGGCACGCACGCGCTGCTGGCCAAGGGGATCGACTTCAAGCGGCTGGGCCTCGTGGTGGTGGACGAGGAACAGCGTTTCGGCGTAACCCACAAGGAGCGGCTGAAGGCGCTGCGCGCCGACGTCCACATGCTGACGCTGACCGCGACGCCGATCCCGCGCACGCTGCAGATGGCGATGAGCGGCATCCGCGAATTGTCGGTGATCCAGACGCCGCCGGTCGATCGGCTCGCGGTGCGCACCTATGTGATGCCCTGGGATCCGGTGGTGCTGCGCGAGGCGCTGCTGCGCGAACATTATCGCGGCGGGCAGAGCTTCATCGTCACGCCGCGCATCGCCGACCTGCCCGATATCGAGGAGTTCCTGCGCGAGAACGTGCCCGAGATCCGTTACGTGATCGCGCACGGCCAGATGGCACCGACCGAGGTGGAGGAGCGGATGAGCGCCTTCTACGAGAAGCGTTTCGAGGTGCTCGTCTCGACCACGATCATCGAAAGCGGGCTCGACATCCCGTCCGCCAACACGATGATCGTGAACCGTGCCGACCGCTTCGGCCTGGCTCAGCTCTACCAGCTTCGCGGCCGCGTCGGGCGCTCCAAGACGCGCGCCTATGCCTATATGGTGACACCGCCCGAACGGCAGATGACCGAGGCGGCGGAGAAGCGGCTGAAGGTGCTGTCCGATCTCGATTCGCTCGGCGCCGGCTTCCAGCTCGCCAGCCACGATCTCGATATCCGCGGCGCGGGCAATCTGCTCGGCGACGAACAGTCGGGGCATATCAAGGAGGTCGGCTACGAACTCTACCAGGCGATGCTGGAGGAGGCGATCATGGATGCCAAGGCCGGAGGCATGGCGATCCGCCCGCGCGATTTCTCGCCGCAGATCACCGTCGACGCGCCGATCCTGATCCCGGAGGATTACGTCCCCGATCTCGATCTTCGCATGGGCCTCTATCGCCGCCTGAACGAGCTGGACGCGACGCAGGAGGTGGAGGCGTTCGCCGCCGAGCTGATCGACCGCTTCGGCCCGCTGCCCGATCCGACCGAGAATCTGATCCGGATCATCGACATCAAGCTGCACGCCAAAAAGGCATGCGTGTCGAAGATCGACGTGGGGCCGCGCGGTGCGCTGGTGTCGTTCCACAACGACACGCCGCCCAATGTCGCGGGGCTGCTCGCCTATGTCGACCGGCTGAACGGCGTGGCCAAGCTCAGGCCCGACAGCAAATTGGTGGTGGCGCGCGCCTGGGGCGATCCCAAGGCGCGGCTGCACGGCGCGCTACAACTGGCGAAGGGGCTGGCCAAAGCCGCAGGGTGACGGGCGGAGCCTGAGAGTTCCCTTCTCCGTTCCCCCTGAGCCTGTCGAAGCGCCTGTGCCGCATCGAAACGCTCGCCGGTGGAAAGCGTGCTTCGACAGGCTCAGCACGATCGGATCAGAGTGCTGGACCGGCCTGGAGTCCTGCCGGTCTAGCTGCTGTGATCGGCGATGATCTTCCAGCCATCGGCCTCGCGGCGGAACACCAAGGTCGTCACGCCCGTCTCGCCCTTGGCGAGGCCGCCCGGCGTCAACCGCCAGCGCGCGAACAGCAGCGCATGCGCGGGATCGAGTTCGCGCAGCGCGAGGAACTGGAAGTCGAGCGTACCCCGGCGGTTGCCCCCGCCGGCGAAGCTCGGCGCGTAATGCGCGGCGATCGCGTCGCGTCCGCGCACCAGCCCGTCGGGCGTGACGAACACCGCATCCGCCGCATAGATCGCCACGAAGCGCGCCAGGTCGCCCCCGTTCCACCCGGCCGCGCTGTCGGCCATCGCCGCCTCGATCCGCTGCTGCGGCGTCGCCGCGGGCGCCGCCGCGATCGTGAGCGCTACGGGTGCGAGCATCGCCCAGCGTATCATGAACCCTCCATCAGCGCGGTCAGCGCCGCCACGTCCAGCGGCTCGGCGCGTAGGAATCCCTGGTAGAAGTCGCAGCCCTCGGCCGCCAGCAAGGCGCGCTGGCGTTCGGTCTCCACGCCCTCGGCGATCACCGCGAAGCCGAGCGAGCGCGCCATCGCGATCACGCCGCGCACGATCACCCGGTCGCGCGTCGATCCGCCGATGTCGCGCGTCATCGCCTTGTCGATCTTGAGATAGTCGAGCGGCAGCGCCTTCAGATAGGCGAGGCTCGAATAGCCCGTCCCGAAATCGTCGATCGCCACCCGGCACCCGGCGCCGCGCAGATGGGCGAGCAGCGTGGCCACCGCCTCCAGATCCTGGATCATGCCCGATTCGGTGATCTCGATCGTGAGGCGCCCGCGCGGGAAGCCGCTCGCATCGACCAGCGCCAGAAAGCCGCGCGCGAAATCGGGCCGGGCGACGTCGGCCGCGGTGAGGTTGAGCGACACCCGCAGCCCGTGCAGCGCGCGCGGCCAGCCCGCAGCCTCGGCGAGGACGAGGCGCTGGATATGGTCGGAGATGGCGATGCCCAGATCGGCGCGCTCGGCCGCGGCGAAGAGCGCCTCCGCGCCTAGGCTGCCGTGGCGCGGATGATCCCACCGCGCCAGCGCCTCGACGCCCGCGATCCGCCCGTTCGCGATCTCGACCTGCGGCTGGTAGAGGATCGCGATCTCGTCGCGTTCGATCGCATGGTGAAGGTCGATCGCGAGCGAATCGATCGAGGCGGGGCCCTCCGGCTCGGCATGGTGCACCACCGCGCCATCCACGCGGCGGCCCTGCACCACCGCGCTGTTCGCCCGGCGAAGCAAGGCGGCGGCATCGTCGCCCGCTTCGGAGATGGCCACGCCGAGGCGGCAGCCGAGCGCGATGGGGGTGCCGTCCACGACGAACGGCCGGCCCAGCGCCTCGCCCAGCGCATCGGCGGCCCCGGCGATCCGGTCGGCATCGGCAGCCAGCACGAACGCGGTGCGGCCCGATCGCGCCACGAGCGCCGCACCGAAGCGCGACATGGCCAGCTCGGCGATCCGCTCGCCCGCCGCCGCGATCACCGCATCGCCCACCGCGCGGCCATGCGCGGCGTTCACCAGATCGATCCGCGACAGCGTCGTGATCGCCACCCCAACCGCGGCACCCGCGTCCAGCCGCGCCGCGATCCAGCGTTGCGCCGCCTCGCGCCGGTCGTCAGGCTGCTGGCGCACCGTGCGTTCCGCGTGGCGCATCGCCGACCGCAGCGCCTGGCGCTGCGCGTCCGCATCCGCATCGCGCCGGACGATATGCGTGGCGCCCGCATCATGTAGCAGATCGAGCCGGTCCGCCTCGCCCGCCACCGCCAGCAGCGCCGCGCCGCGCGACTTGGCGGCCTGCGCCAGCGCGGCGACGTCGCCCGCACCGACGAGCGCGATCCGCGCGCCGCTGGCGGCAAAACGCGCCATCACCCCGGCGCCACCGGGATCGGCGAGCACCTGCCAGCCCTTGGCCGCGGCGAGCGTCGCGAGCGGCTCGGCCTGCGGTAGCGCGAACACCGTCACCGACAAATCAACTGGGGCCCCCATCACCTCTCCCTAACGCGGCGCGCCCGTATCGCCAATCCGCGAAACATGGCGTGAACTATGCAGCGGGCGCTTGTCCTGCCCGCCCGCGCACCCTAGCTGACTATGCGATGACCTGCGCTTCCCTCCCGACCGATCGGCTGGTCGATGCGCATGGCCGCGCGATCAGCTATCTCCGCATCTCCGTGACCGACCGGTGTGATCTGCGCTGCAGATATTGCATGGCCGAGGAGATGACGTTCCTGCCGCGCTCGGCCCTGCTGGCGCTCGAAGAGATCGCGGTGATCGCCGAACGCTTCATCGCGCGCGGCGTCACCAAGATCCGCCTTTCGGGCGGCGAGCCGCTGGTGCGCCGTGACGTGGGCGAACTCGTCACCCGGCTCGGCCGCCATGTCGGGACGGGCCTCGACGAGCTGACCATGACCACGAACGGCACGCGCCTGGCGGCGCACGCCGAAACGCTGGCGGCGGCAGGCATGAAGCGGATCAACGTGAGCCTCGACAGCCGCGATCCGGAGCGGTTTCGCTTCATCACCCGGCATGGCGACGTGGACGTGGTGCTGCGCGGCATCCGCGCGGCGCAGGACGCGGGGCTGCGCGTCAAGATCAACATGGTCGCGCTGGGCGGGCTGAACGAGGACGAGATCGCGCCGATGCTGGCCTGGGCCTGCGACGAGGGGCTCGACCTGTCGCTGATCGAGACGATGCCGCTCGGTGCGATCGACGAGGCCCGGATCGACCGCTTCGTGCCGCTGACGCGCGTGTTCGAGGATTTGTCGACGCGTTTTCCGCTGGTGCGCGACACGCATCGCAGCGGCGGCCCGGCGCGTTACTGGCGGGTGTCGGGCACCGATACCCGGCTGGGGCTGATCTCGCCACTGACAGCCAACTTCTGCGACGGCTGCAACCGCGTGCGGCTGACGACCGAGGGCACGCTGTACATGTGCCTCGGCCATGACGATCAGGTCGATCTGAAGGCGGCACTCCGCACGGGCGGTCTGGCGGCGCTGGACGCGGCGATCGACCATGGGCTCGGCATCAAGCCACTCGCGCATGATTTCCGCATCGAGGCGGGCGGCGCGCCTGCGGTGGCGCGGCACATGAGCGTCACCGGGGGATGACCCGATTTCCGCGCCGTGCGCTCGTCGCATCGCCCACCCCGCCCGCGCGGGCGGCGGCGGCGGCGCTGGCGGACATGTTCGACTGGGTGTCCGTCGATGAGGCGGACGTCGTCATCGCGCTCGGCGGCGACGGCTTCATGCTCCAGACGCTCCACACCATGCTCGAACGGCGCGCGCCGGGCGTTCCTGTGTTCGGCATGAACCTCGGCACGGTCGGCTTCATGATGAACGAATGGCGCGCCGCCGATCTGGAGGCGCGTCTCGAAAATGCCAAGGCGTTCCGGGTGACGCCGCTGACGATGACGGCGGTCGGGATCGACGGCCGCGTCCACACGCTGCCCGCGATCAACGAGGTGTCGCTCCTGCGCGAGACGCGGCAGACGGCGAAGCTCGAAGTGACGGTGAACGACCGTGTCGTGCTGCCCGAACTCGCGTGCGACGGGCTGCTGGCGGCGACGCCGGCGGGCTCCACCGCCTACAACCTGTCCGCGCACGGCCCGATCCTGCCGCTTGGATCGGCGCTGATCGCGCTGACGCCGATCAGCGCGTTCCGCCCCCGGCGCTGGCGTGGTGCGATCCTGCCCGACAAGGCGCGGATCGCGATCCGCGTGCTCGATCCGGGCAAGCGCCCCGTCTCCGCCGTCGCCGACCAGCGCGAGATCCGCGACGTGGCGCGGGTGGACGTGGCGATGGACCGCGCGCGCGAACTCACCCTGCTGTTCGATCCCGAACACGCGCTGGACGACCGCATCACGATGGAGCAGTTCATCGCTTGAACGCATCGCCGCTTGCATCCTGATTTTCGGACGGTATAGGACGCGGCACGGCGTCATTCCCTGATAGCTCAGCGGTAGAGTAGGTGACTGTTAATCACTTGGTCGTTGGTTCGAATCCAACTCAGGGAGCCACCCCCCGTCCACGCTAGACCGGGCCTGCGGGTCTCTTGGTCCCGTCTTCGGGACGTTCCGGCGCGTGGCCCCGGGATGCATCCATAAGGGACGGATCCGTCCTTCTGCCCGGCCCCTCCTACGCTATCCTGCGCGCAACGCTCATGGCCGCGCACACCCCGTGCGTGACGGCCGAACGGCAAGGAACGCTGCGTGTACATCCTGCAAGGCCAGCCGAACACCACCACCTACGCGTTCGATGGCGGTCGCCGGATCGTGATCGAACAGGGCGGCGAATCGCTGGCCAACAACAGCTATGGGCTGGAACTCGAATTCTGCTCGCATGACAGTTCGGTGTTCACCTTCACGCATGTCGAGGTGCTCCACATCGATTTCGCGCTTCCCGTCATGACCGATCGCGAGAGGCTGCAACTGACGGGCTGGAAGCTGGAATCGGATTCGGGCGGCGTTTTGGAGCTCGTGACCCCGCCGCTGTTCTTCGCGCACGTCGCCGATGCGCACCGCTTTCGCGAAAATTGCGTCGCGATCATGACTCAGTCGGTCGTGCCCAATCCGCCGCCGCAGGATGCGCAGTTCGGCGCGATCTACGCCGTCCTGCTCAGCCAGTGGCTCGCGGAGGTGCCGCCGCGGCTTGCCGATCTCTGCCGCACGTCGCTCGCGATCCCCGGAATGCCGGCTTTTGCCGCCACCATCACGCCGTGGCTGACGGTGGGCGGTCAGCTCAACCAGGAGAATATCGACGACGGCATCAACATCGCCGCGGCGCGGATGCGGCATTATACCAACCGCGATAGCTGGGACGATTACGTCCAGCGGATCGTCCTGTCGCGCAGCGAGAAGGACTGGCGCACCGGCTATTCGTCGCAGTTGAACATGCCGATGACGCTGCCGGGCTATTTCCTCTATTGTCATCAAAAATACCGGCGATCGATCGACCGGATGGCGGGGATCCAGGCGTGCCTGACCCAAGGCCACCCCTTCCCGCCCGATCTGACCGACACGCAGCTTCGCAAGAATATCGAGACCTGGTTCTGGCGATCGGTGATCTGGGATGTGTTCGACGGCTATGCCCGCGCCATCTGGCCGCATCTGGGTGGCACCGTCTGGACGGACGCGAACCTCGCCACCTGGTCGGTGGACGATCTGACCAAGCTGGCCATGGTATACGTGATGACCGCCAAGATGCTGACGGGTGCGCTCGGGGCCTTGAGCGAACCCGGCCAGCTCAAGATCCAGCTTTACGCTTGGTTCGAGAACTCCACCGTGGCGATGAACCCGGAGAACGCCGATCAGCTCGCCGAAATGAGGCTCAATCTCGGCGACATCGACCGGCCCTGGCTGGAATATCACAGCGCGATGAAGGACCTGACCGGATTGTGGTTCAAGGGTGCGCTGTTCGACGTCATCCACTCCGAACATCTCGGGCATGATGTCGCCCAGCGCATCGGTCTGGTGCTGGCCAACCCCGCGGTCGACATCTGGTCGACCGTCTTCGCCGCGCATCTCACCTTCATCCGCGGCGATGGCTGGAACGATCTGATGGAGCAGGCGCGGCCCGACTATATCGACGATCTCGAGGACCTGGACAGCGGCGCGCTGGTGCGCGTGATCGACATCGTGCGGGTTCAGTTGGGCACGGCGCTGTGCCAGCCGGCCACCTGGCCCCACTACGCCATGCCCGGCCCGGCGCAGCGGCCGTTCCTCCATTATGCCGACGCGCCGCCCTGGGAGGGTCGGTACGACACGATGTACGCGCCTATCCCTTATGACAACGCCACCTGGACGTATCTGATCGAACATCGCTTCAACTGAGGCGCCAGCCCCTCAGTCGCTCACCACCTTCATCAGCCGCCGCTCGATCGGCGCCAGGACGGGCCCGAGTTCGTGGCCGCGCTTCAGCACCACGCCCTGTTCGCTGATGAGCGCCCATTGGCCCTGACGCGCGCGCAGCGCCGGGCGCTTCTCGATCCGGAATTCAGGGCGCTCGGCGGTACGGCGGAACGCGGCGAACACTGCGGCGTCGCGGCCGAGATCCATCGCATAGTCGCGCCAATGGCCTGCCGCGACCATTCGGCCATAGAGATCGAGGATGCGCATGAGCTCCAGCCGCTCGAACCCCACCTGCGTGGGGCGAACGTTGGGGAATGGCGTGACGATCCCCATCAGGCGCGGTCGCGGACATCCTCGGCGAGCAGCGCGTCGAGCCGCTTGCGCATGGTTTCCAGCTCGCAGCGGAGCAGTTCGACTCGCTGCGTGGCGGGATCGAAGCTCTCGCTGCACGGCGTGCCATAGGGCATGAAGCGGGGGGCGGGCGCCGCACCGCCTTCGATGGTGGTCGCGCGCGCCGGGATGCCCACCACCGTGGTGCCGGCCGGCACGTCGCGCGTGACCACGGCATTGGCGCCCACGCGCGCGCGCGGGCCGATGGTGATCGGCCCCAGCACCTGCGCGCCCGATCCGATGATCGCGCCGTCGCTCAGCGTCGGGTGGCGCTTGCCCGCCACGCCATTGTCGGGGCTGGTGCCGCCCAACGTCACGCATTGGTAGATCGTCACGTCGTCGCCGATATGCGCGGTCTCCCCGATCACCACGAAGCCGTGATCGATGAAGAAACGGCGGCCGATCGTCGCGCCCGGATGGATGTCGATCGCGGTCGTCATCCGCGACCAGTGGTTGACCAGCCGTGCGAGAAAGAACAGGCGGCGGCGATACAGGCGGTGCGCGATGCGGTGCCAGCCGAGCGCCCAGACGCCGGGATAGGTGAGGATCTCCGCGCGCGAATGCGGGGCGGGATCACGCGCGCGAATCGAGTCGAGATAGGCGGTCAATCGGCCGAACATGCGCGTGTCCCCTTCACGGTCATCCGCCATCTAGGCACGCCCGCCGGCAATTTCCAGACCGTTCGGTACAGGATTGCCGGGGCGGGATTTCGGAACCCATGGCCCGCTCCGGTCGTATCTTCGCCGGAACAACCGGAGAGTGTCCATGACCGAACTATCCCTTATCGCGCTCGCGGCCGCGCTTGCCACCGGCCAGGCGGCCACCCCCACCGCGCCCGCGCCCATGCAGGCGGCCCCCGCCGCCGCGGGAACGACCGCCGCCAATCCCACCGTCGGCGGTGCGGCGATGCTGCCGACGCAGACGGTGGTGCAGAATGCATCCGCCGCGCCCAACCTGACCACGCTCGTCGCCGCGGTGAAGGCCGCGGGGCTGGTGCCGACGCTGTCGGGCCCCGGCCCCTTCACGGTCTTCGCGCCCACCAACGACGCGTTCGGCCATCTCGCGCCCGGAACCGTCGACAATCTGCTGAAGCCCGAGAACAAGCCGACCCTGGTCAAGGTCTTGACCTATCACGTCGTGCCCGGCACCATCACGTCGGCGCAGTTGAAGCAGATGGTGACCGCGGGCGGCGGCACTGCCAAGCTGACCACCGTCGAGGGCGAGCCGCTCACGGTGACGCTGGTCAACAACATCGTCACGCTGACCGACGTGCACGGCAACAAGAGCTATGTCGAAACCGCCGACGTGAAACAGGCCAACGGCGTGGTGCACGTCGTCAACGGCGTCGTGCTGCCGACCGTCAACTAGGGCCCGTCCCAGCGCGCCGCGGCGGCATCGTCCGCGGCGCGCGCCTCGACCCAGCCGGCACCCGCCGGCCGGGTCTCGCGCTTCCAGAACGGCGCATCGGTCTTCAGCCGGTCGATCAGATAGGCGCAAGCCTCGAGCGCCGCCGACCGGTGCGCCGCCGCCGCCGCCACGAACACGATCGCGTCGCCCGGATGCATCGGCCCGACGCGGTGGACGATCGTCGCCGCGCCCAGCGCCCAGCGCGCCACCGCTCCCTCGGCCACGCGCGCCAGCGCTGCCTCGGTCGCGCCGGGATAATGTTCGAGCTCCAGCACCGAGACGCCGTCGTCGGCGCGCACATGGCCCGCGAAGGTGGCGACCGCGCCACAGCCCGGCGCCTGCGTCGCCGCCATCTCCGCGGCCAGGTCGATCGCCGCGGGCGACACGTGGATGCGGATCATCCGCCCGTCACCGGCGGAAAGATCGCCACCTCGCGCGCGTCCCCCAGCGGCGTGTCGAGCCCGACGAACTCCTGGTCGATCGCCGCGCGCAGCCGCCCGCGATCGGCGAAGGCCGCGGCATGGCCCTCGCTGCGCGTGGCGAGCCAGTCGATCAGATCGGCGAGCGTGGCGATGCCGGGCGGCGGCGCGACGGTCTCGGCGCCCGTACCGACGCGTTCGCGCACCCAGGCGAAATACAGCATCTGCATGGGCGCGCTCAGTCCATGTGCCGCAGGCCGACGCGCAGATAGTCCCAGCCCGTCACCAGCGTCAGCACCGCCGCACCCCACAAGGCCGCCAGCCCGACATCGGCGATCCACGTCTCCAGCGGCGCGGCGCCGCCGAGAATCAGCGCGCCCAGCGCCACGAGCTGCAGCGTCGTCTTCCATTTGGCCAGCCGCGACACCGGCACCGACACCTGCACCTGCGCCAGGAACTCGCGCAGACCCGATACCGCGATCTCGCGCAGCAGGATGACCAGCCCGGCGATCACATGGATGCCCGCGATCTGCCGCGTGGCGACCAGCATCAGGATGACCGCCGCCACCATGATCTTGTCCGCGATCGGATCGAGAAAGACGCCCAGCCGCGACACCGCGCCCTGCGCGCGCGCCAGATAGCCGTCGAAATAGTCGGTGATCCCCATCGCGCAGTAGAGGAGGAACGCGACGCCGTAGCCCGCCGCCCATGCCGGCCACCACAGCAGGGCTACCAGCAGCGGCAGCGCGACGATCCTCGAAAGCGTCAACACGTTGGGAAGCGAAAGCATTCCCCTCCCTAGACCCGGCATCCGAAAAGCGGAACCGGCTTTGGCATTGGCAGCGGCGATCGGGCTCGGCTATGATTGGACCGCAATTTCGCCACGATCGAGGCTCTTTCTTCCCATGCTCAACGCGCTCGGCCTGCTGAAAGAGCGCCGTTTCCTGCCGCTGTTCGCCACGCAGTTCCTGGGCGCGTTCAACGACAACCTGTTCAAGCAATCGATGGTGCTGTTCGCCACCTACGAGATCTTCAACGATCCGCATGGCGAGGCCAATTTCAACGCGCTGGCGACGGGGCTGTCGATCCTGCCCTTCTTCTTCCTCTCGGCCCTGTCGGGGCAATTGGCCGATTCGCACGACAAGGCGCGGATCATCCGCATCGTGAAGACCTGCGAGATCGGGATCATGATCGTCGGATCGGGCGGGCTGTTGCTCGCGCATGCGGGGCACGACCGGATCGGGCTGGCGCTGATGCTGGCCGCGGTGCTGCTGCTCGGCATCCATTCGACCTTTTTCGGGCCGATCAAATACGCCATCCTGCCGCAGCATCTGCCCGCGGGCGACGTGCTGGGCGGCACGGGGCTGGTCGAGGCGGGCACCTATCTCGCGATCCTGACGGGCACGATCGTCGCCGGCTTCCTGTCGCGCCATGTCGAACAGGCGACCGTGGCGGTGCTGGTGGTGGCGGCGCTCGGCTGGTTCGCCGGCCGCGCGGTGCCCTCCGCCCCGCGCGAGGGGCCGCCCCTGAAGCTCGAACTCAACCCCTTCACCGCATCGTGGCGGCTCATCAGCGCGACGCTGCACGTGCCCCGGCTTTTCCTCGCGATCCTGGCGATCAGCTTCTTCTGGACGATCGGCGCAGTGCTCATCATCGTCTTCCCGCCACTGGTGAAGAACGTGCTGACCGCCAACGAGCAGGTCGCAAGCTTCGTGATCGCGGTGTTCTCGGTGGGCGTGGCGGTGGGCTCCGTCGTCATCAACACGATGCTCAAGGGGCGGATCTCGGCCAAATTCTCGCCCGCCTCGGTGATCGCCATGGGCGTGTTCGTGTGCCTGTTCTCGCTGCTCGCGCGCCATTGGACGCCGGCCCCCGCCGGCACCTATTACGACTGGGCGGGGTTCATCCAAGAGCCCGGCGCGATCCCCGTCCTGCTCTGTCTACTGGCGATCGCGACCACGGGCGGCATGTTCGTCGTGCCGCTCTACGCGTTCCTGACGACCACGGTGGAAAAGGACCAGACCGCGCGGACGGTGGCGGCGAACAACGTCGTCAACGCCGGATGCATGGCGCTCGGCTCGGTCGCGGTGCTGCTGATCTCGGGGGCGGGCGTGGGGCCAGCCGACATGCTGTTCCTGGTGGCCGCCATGTGCCTGTTCGCCGCGTGGCTGGCGCAGAAGCTGCACCGCGCCTGCGACTAGCGGCTGACGTCACCCCCGCTCGGTACGAACGGATTTTCGCGCCGGATCGAACCAGCGCCCAGCCTCAGAACAGGAAGCTGTAGAAGCAGGTGAAAAACGCCGCGAAGCTCAGCAGGAAGAGCTTCACGTCGTGATCGTCGTTGCGGAGCGCATTGCGCGTCGCGGGCGGCGGCAGCGACGCGCGAAACGGATGGCGGGCGGATTCGTTGGTGAGGACAAGGCGTCTGGTCATGGCGAGGATGTTAACGCCGCGTTTACGATTTCGACCAGCCCCAAAGGTGGTTAAGCCCGTGCCGTCCGGCAGCGGGACACAACAGGATTAACGAAAGGATAAGATCCGTGAGCGTGGCATTCCGGCGCGAAAGCGACGAGGAACACAAGGAACCGCGCTTCGAACTGCCGGTGCCGCAAGGGCCCAATCTGGTCACCAACGCGGGGCTGGCGCTGATCGCGGAGCGGATCGCGACGCTTACGGCGGGCATTGCCGGTGCGCAGGGCGAAGCGGCCGAGGCGCTCCGGCGGGATCTGCGCTACTGGCAGACGCGCCACGCCACAGCGATGCTCACGGCGCCGCCCGCGGACGGCAGCGCGGGCTTCGCCACGCGCGTCGCCTTCCTGCTGAACGGCAAGCCGCGCACGATCGCGATCGTCGGCGACGACGAAGCCGACCCGAAGCACGACCGGATCGCCTATTCCGCGCCGCTCGCCCGCGCACTGAGCGGCGCGGAGCCCGGCGAGACGCTGGCCTTTGCCGGCCGCGACGACGCGATCACGCTGCTGTCGGTGACGCCGCTGGAAATGTAAGGAGGCCCGTCATCGGGCCGGGTGGAAGGATGGTGGAGCCGAGGGGGATCGAACCCCTGACCTTTCGCATGCCATGCGAACGCTCTCCCAGCTGAGCTACGGCCCCCAACCTTCCGGGAGGCAGCCCACTAGCCGTGGACCGCGCCCTTGGCAAGCGGCTCATCGCCGCCTGCCAAGGAATTTTCAAATCAATGCTCGTCGTCGCTCGTAGGCGCTTCCACGCCCAGATCGTCGTCGCCGCCGAGATCGACCTCGTCGTCGGCCGAAGGCTCTTCATCCTCGCCGGTGATGGCGTTGATGTCCTCCTCGTCCTCGCCCTCGAGATCGGCGTCCGCCTTCTTCGTGTCGGGCTTGGCCTGCTCGAACGGCAGCGGCTGCTTGGACTTCAGGATCGGCTCGGGCTCCCAGGTGTTCCCGCAGTTGATGCAGGTGACGGGATCGTCCTTGGTGAGATCGTAGAAACGCGTCGCGCATTTCGGGCACGTACGCTTCGTGCCCCATTCCGGCTGTATCATGGCCGTGCAGAACCTTTCGGATATAGGATGTTCGCAGGGGTGCCCCGGCAAAGTGGGGCGCGCCTTGCCATAGCACAAGCCGGCTGTCAAAGACGCGGCGCTCCATGCCACACCCCCTTCCCACCCCCTTCGAAACGCGCTCGCGCGGCCCCCTGGCCGGCCGCACGCCGGTGCCCGGCGACAAATCGATCAGCCACCGCGCGCTGATGTTTTCCGGGCTCGCGGTCGGCACCAGCCGGATTACGGGGCTGCTTGAGGGCGAGGACGTGCTCGCCACCGCCGCCGCGATGCGCGCGATGGGCGTGGGCGTCGAGCGCGAGGCGGACGGCACCTGGCGCGTCGACGGCGTCGGCGTCGGCGGGCTGCTCCAGCCGGACGCAGCGCTGGAGATGGGCAATTCGGGCACCTCGACGCGGCTGCTGATGGGGCTGGTCGCCAGCCACCCGATCACCGCCACCTTCACCGGCGATGCCTCGCTGTCGGGCCGGCCGATGGGGCGCGTGATCGATCCGCTGGCGCAGATGGGGGCGGACATCACCGCCTCGCCGGGCGCCGACGGCAAGGGCGGCCGGCTGCCGCTGATGGTCCGCGGCATCACGCCGGCGGTGCCGATAACCTATACGCTGCCCGTCGCCTCGGCGCAGGTAAAGTCCGCGGTGCTGCTGGCCGGGCTGAACACGCCGGGCCTCACCCGCGTGATCGAGCCGGTGCCGACGCGCGACCATAGCGAGCGGATGCTCGCCGGCTTCGGCGCCGAGATCACCGTCGAGCAGACCGAGGCCGGCCGCGTGATCGCGATCCGCGGCGAGGCGGAACTGAAGCCGCAGACGATCGTCGTGCCCGGCGACCCCTCCTCCGCCGGCTTCTGGATGGTCGCCGCCTCGATCGTGCCGGGATCGGATGTGACGCTCATCGGCGTCGGCCTCAATCCCACGCGCGCCGGGCTCGTCACCGCGCTGCGGATGATGGGAGCGGACATCACCGAAATCGATCCGCGCACGGTCGGCGGCGAGCCGGTGGCCGACCTGCGCGTGCGCCACGCCGCACTCTCCGCGATCGACGTGCCGCCCGATCTCGCGCCCAGCATGATCGACGAATATCCCGTGCTGTTCGTCGCCGCCGCCTTTGCGGAGGGCCGGACGCTCGCGCGCGGGGCGCACGAGCTGCGCGTCAAGGAATCGGACCGGATCGCGACGATGGCGGCGGCGCTGCGCGCCTGCGGCGTGGCCTGCGAGGAGCATGACGACGGCATGACGATCACCGGCACCGGCGGCGCGCCGATCGCAGGCGGCGGCGCCGTCGCCACCCGGCTCGATCACCGGATCGCGATGAGCATGGTGGTCGCGGGGCTTCACGCCACCCGCCCGATCCGGATCGACGATGTCGCGCCGATCGCCACGAGCTATCCCGCCTTCTTCGGCACGCTCGACGCGCTGGCGCCGTCGGCGGAGGGCACCGCATGCTGATCGCGGTCGACGGTCCCGCCGCATCGGGCAAGGGCACGATCGCCAAGGCGCTGGCGCGGCATTACCGGCTGCCGCATCTCGACACCGGGCTGCTCTACCGCGCGGTCGCGTGCATGGTCGAGCGGATGGAGCTGGATCCGGCGAACGAGGCGGATGCGGTGGCGGCCTGCGGCTTTGACGATTCGTTGCTCGACGATCCGGCGCTGCGCGACGACGCGGTGGGGCAGCGCGCCTCCATCGTGTCCGCACACCCGCTGGTCCGCGCCGCCCTGCTCCAGCGCCAGAAGCGGTTCGCGAACCAGGTGGGCGGCGCGATCCTCGACGGGCGCGACATCGGCACGGTGATCGCGCCCGATGCGGACGCCAAGCTGTTCGTGAAGGCCACGCCGCAGATCCGCGCGCGCCGCCGCCACACCGAGCTTCAGGCGCGCGGCGACAAGACGAGCTTCGACACCGTGCTCGCCGACATCCGCGCGCGCGACGAGCGCGACAGCAGCCGCTCGGCGGCGCCGCTGGTGATGGCGAAGGACGCGGCGTTGCTCGATACCAGCTTCCTGTCGATCGAGATGAGCGTGCTGAAGGCGATTGCGCTGGTGGACGCGCAGGCGGCCGCGAAAGCGTAGCGACGTGGGGGCCCTCGCGGGCTGCCTGCGCCGCCGATCCGTGGCTCAACTTCGCCGACGTATCGCCCGCCCGGGCATCTTGCCGAAACCCCCGTCATCGGCTATGGCCCGCCCGTCCGGCGAGCCGATGCTCGCGGAGGTCGGTGCGGAGCTCGTCTCACGCGCCCTTTTCGCATGATGCGTCGAGATCCTCCGCGAACCCGTCCCGACGGATGCCGTGCCGGCATCCGGTCGCTGCGGCAATGCGAAGGCCAAGACCACCGGAGACAACCGGTTGGCCGGAAAACCACTAGGAACGCTTGCACTTATGGCAACCCAGGTAATGCCCAGCCGCGATGATTTCGCCGCGATGCTCGATGACATGTTCGGCGGCGCCGACAGCTTCGAGGGACGCGTCGTTCACGGCACCGTGACCGGCATCGAGAACGACATGGCCGTCATCGACGTCGGCCTGAAGAGCGAAGGCCGCGTGCCGCTGCGCGAGTTCGCCGCGCCGGGCCAGAAGGCCGAGCTGAAGATCGGCGACGAAGTCGAGGTCTATGTCGACCGCGTCGAGAACATGCACGGCGAAGCGATGCTCAGCCGCGATCGCGCCCGCCGCGAAGCCGCATGGGACAAGCTGGAAACCGAATTCTCCAAGACGACCCGCGTCGAAGGCGTGATCTTCGGCCGCGTCAAGGGCGGCTTTACCGTCGACCTGAACGGCGCCGTGGCGTTCCTGCCCGGCTCGCAGGTCGACATCCGCCCGGTCCGCGACGTGACCCCGCTGATGGACATCCCCCAGCCCTTCCAGATCCTGAAGATGGACCGCAAGCGCGGCAACATCGTCGTCAGCCGCCGTGCCGTGCTCGAAGAGACGCGCGCCGAGCAGCGTTCGGGCCTCATCCAGAGCCTGGCCGAGGGCCAGATCATCGACGGCGTCGTCAAGAACATCACCGATTACGGTGCGTTCGTGGATCTGGGCGGCATCGACGGCCTGCTCCACGTCACCGATCTCAGCTACAAGCGCGTCGGCCATCCGTCGGAAGTGCTGAACATCGGCGACACCGTGAAGGTGCAGATCATCCGCATCAACAAGGACACGCAGCGCATCAGCCTCGGCATGAAGCAGCTGGAGAGCGATCCCTGGGATGCGGCCTCGGTCAAGTACCCGGTCGGCGCGAAGCTTTCGGGCCGCGTCACGAACATCACCGAATATGGTGCGTTCGTCGAACTGGAGCCGGGCATCGAGGGCCTCGTCCATGTCAGCGAGATGAGCTGGACCAAGAAGAACGTCCATCCGGGCAAGATCGTCTCCACCTCGCAGGAGGTCGACGTGATGGTGCTCGAGGTCGATCAGGACAAGCGCCGCATCAGCCTCGGCCTGAAGCAGGCCCAGGCCAATCCCTGGGAGGCTTTCGCCACCGCGCATCCCGTCGGCTCGACCGTCGAGGGCGAAGTCAAGAACGCCACCGAGTTCGGCCTGTTCATCGGGCTCGACAACGATGTCGACGGCATGGTCCACATGTCCGACATCGCGTGGGGCGTTTCGGGCGAGGACGCGCTCAACCTGCATCGCAAGGGTGAGACGGTTCAGGCCGTGGTGCTCGACATCGACGCCGAGAAGGAGCGCATCTCGCTCGGCATGAAGCAGCTCGAGCGCGGCGGCCCGGCGGCCGGCGGGATCGCCGCTGCCGGCGATCGTCTCGGCAAGAACGCGATCGTCACCGTCACCGTGCTCGAAGTCCGCGATGCGGGCCTCGAGGTCCAGGCAGGCGACGATGGCGCGGCGGGCTTCATCAAGCGCACCGATCTCGGCCGTGACCGCGACGAGCAGCGCCCCGAGCGCTTCCAGGTCGGCCAGAAGTTCGACGCGATGGTGACCGGTTTCGACCGTTCGAAGAAGCCCACCTTCTCGATCAAGGCGATGCAGATCTCCGAAGAGAAGCAGGCGGTTGCGCAATATGGTTCGTCCGATTCGGGCGCGACGCTGGGCAACATCCTGGGCGAGGCCCTGAAGGCGCGCGGCGAACAGTCGAAGGGCTGAACTGCCGCAAATCAGGGGGCTGGCATGTCGCAAGGCGTGCCGGCCCCTTTTTTTATTCCTATGCGTCCACGACATTGCCTCCCCACCTAACCTCCATCAATAGATCCAGCCGGTAACGCCTGGAAGGATTGATAAAGGTGATTCGTTCGGAGCTTGTGCAAAGACTGGCAGAGACCAATCCGGAGCTCGCCATGCGTGATGTCGATGCCATCGTCGGCACCTTCTTCGACGAGATCTGCAAGCGCCTCGCCGCCAATGGCCGCGTCGAACTCCGCGGCTTCGGCGCCTTTTCCACCCGCGAGCGCGATGCACGCGCCGGCCGCAATCCGCGCACGGGCGAAATGGTGGCGGTGGACGCGAAGCGCGTCCCCTATTTCAAGCCGGGCAAGGAAATGCGCCTCCGCCTGAACGTCTGATCCCGTCCATCCGGCGGAGCGCGCTTGACGCCCGCCTGCCAGTGGGCTTGTCCTGTCCGTGATGCGTGGACGTGGCGGAATCGGTAGACGCTGCCGACTTAAAATCGGTTTCCTTCGGAGTACGGGTTCGAGTCCCGTCGTCCGCACCATCCTGTCGGCCGGGCTGCTCGTCACCGCGAGCTGCGATCATCGGCCGGATTCCGGCCCCGTGGTGGTCAGCGCGATCGGCGCGACACCGATGCTGGCCGACGCCCGCCGCGGCGAACCCGACCTAACGTCGCGCATCCTGACCGATGCGGTTGCCCAGGGTCTGGTCCGATTCGACGCGTCCGGCCAGGTCGAATCCGGTCTCGCCGAGCGGTGGACCGTGATCGATGACGGCATGAGCTACATCTTCCGGCTGCGCGATCTGGAATGGACCGATGGTGCCCCGGTAACCGCGGAACAGGTCGTCACGCTGCTGAAACGGCAGATTGCGCCCCAGTCGCGCAATCCCCTCGCGCCGTTCCTCACCGCGATCGACGACATCGTCGTCATGACCCCACAGGTGATCGAGATCCGCCTGCAACGGCCCCGCCCCGATTTGCTGAAACTGTTCGCCCAGCCAGAAATGGCATTGCTGCGGATCAGGCCACCGGGCGGAAGCGGCCCGTTCCGCATCCTGCGCGGCCGGCGCGCACCGCTGCTGCAGCCCGCGCCCGATCCCGACCGGGCCGATCCGGACGAGGATCGCAAACCCGCGCCCGAAGACGACGTGCTGCTGATCGGCGAACGCGCCGCACGGGCCATCGCGCGCTTTGCGCACCATGATTCGGATCTGGTGACCGGCGGCAGCTTCGCCGATTGGCCGCTGATCGCGACCAGCGGGACCGCCGCCGCCAACGTCCGCGTCGATCCTGCCGCCGGGATATTCGGCCTGGCGGTGGTCGATCGCAGCGGCTTCCTCGGCGATCCGGCGAACCGCACCGCGGTGGCGCAGGCGCTGGACCGCACCGCGATCCTCGGCGCTGTTTCCGCCGGGTGGGCGCCCACCGAACAGTTGCTGCCCGAACAGCTCGATTCGGCCGCGCCTCCGACAAGCCCCGCCTGGACGCAACTGGCGGCCGGCGACCGTATCGCCGGTGCAAGGGCGCGCGTCGCGTCATGGGCGGTCAAGCCGCTGACGCTCCGCATCGCCCTGCCCCATGGCCCCGGGGCGACGCTGCTGTTCGGCCAGATCGCGGCGTCGCTGATCGGGATCGGTATCGCCCCCGAACGCGTCGGCATGGATGCCCCCGCCGATCTGCGGCTGATCGACCGGGTGGCGCCCTATGACAGCGCGCGCTGGTATCTGGCCACGGCCTGCGTCGTCTGCAGCGACGCCGCGCAGCAGGCGCTGGAGGCCGCCCGTCAGGCCCCGACGCCTGCGGAGCGGGCGCAGCGGATCGCCGCGGCTGACATCGCCCTGACCGAGGATGCGGCGTTCATTCCGCTGGCGCGGCCGCTACGCTGGTCGCTGGTCGCGCTTCGCCTCGGGGCATGGCAGCCCAATGTGCGGGCGTGGCACCCGTTGAACCGGCTGCGCACGGCCCCCAACTGAAGGTCATGGCCAACACCCGCATCTTCGCCGAACCGCTGCCGATCGGCCGCGATCCCGCCTCGGTCCGCCGCCGCGTCGAAGCGGTCGAAAAGGTGATGGAGGGGCTGTTCGTCATTCCCGGCATCAACCGCCGGGTCGGGCTCGACGTGATCCTCGATCTCCTTCCCTTCGCCGGCAGCAGCATCGCCGCCGCGGTGGGCGCATGGATGGTGTGGGAAGCGCGCAACATCGGCATGTCGAAGACACAGATCGCGCGCATGTTCGGCAATGTCGGGGTCGACTGGGCGCTGGGGATGATCCCCTGGGTGGGCGCGATCCCGGATTTCTTCTTCCGTTCGAACACGCGCAACCTGCGGATCATCAAGCGCCACCTCGACCGGCATTATCCCGCGTCGGTCACGCTCGACGGCTGACCGCGCCCGCCGCGCCAGATCTTCAATGACGCCTGCCGATCGATCCCGCCCGAGTGCGCGGGGCAGCGCGTATAGATGAAGCGCTTGTCGAGGCAGATCCAAAGCTCGTCCAGCCAGCCCCGGGGATTGGCGGTCACGCGGATCATGTCCGCGGTCATGCCGGGATTGGCCGCGGCAAAGGCGTCGGCCAGCATACCGGCGTTCAGCGCAGGACGCCGTGAAAGCGCGGCCATGTCGGGGTAACGGAGCTTCGCATACAGTCCGGTCGAACGGCCGAAATAGGCGGAGGGCTGGAGATCGGCCATACAGGTGCCGTGCTTGGCCCATTCGTGCTGGAGCAACTGGGCGGAGGGCGTCGCGCACATCGCGCCCTTGATGACGGCCTGCGGCAGCAGGCCGGTGTCGCGGCAATATTGCGGCCATTCCTTGCCAACGCCATCGGGCCACAAACCGTGAAGCGAAAAGCCGAACCGCGCGCTGCTTGCGCATTCGAAAGCGGCGGCGGGCTTGTTCGCGCTGCCATAGCAATATTCGGGCACCCAGGTGATCGCGAGCGTGTAGCTGCCGATCGGCAGCACGCGGCGCGGCTGGTCCGCGCTCGGCGTTTCGGCATGGACGGGCTGCGGCCCGGAAGGCGGGGTGCAATGCAGCGCCTGCGCCTGGACGGATCCGGCCGCCAACAGACCGATGGCAGCGAGCGACAAACGGATCATAGCGGCATCTCCTCGTTGCGGCCGACCGGGACATCGGCGTTTCTTGCGGCGAACCAAAGCCGGGCATCGGCACGGAACAGCATCCACACCGCCACCGCGTTCAGCGCGATCGAGACGAGGTTGCCGATCCCCTGCGGCGTCATCGGGCGCATCGCCACCGCCAGCCCATAGAACGCCGGGATCGCGCTGAACGCGAAGAAGATCGTCACGATCCACTTGGCCACCAAAGATCCGGTGCGTGCCGTGAAATACCACAGCAGCAGCGTGATCGCCGAAACCAGCACGATCCCGATACCCAGCACGGTCGGCGCGAACGCAGGCGACAGGCGCGCGACGGCAGGGTTCGCGCGCATCGCGGCGGTGAGCGCGGGCCAGAAGGCGAGCGTGTTGAGCAGCCAGATCGCGAACGATCCAAGATAGCAGCGTTCGAAATTCACGATCGACGGTGGTCGCATGATTCCCCCCTTTGGTGCCGGCGCCGGTCAGGCGGTGGCGAAATCCAGCCCGATATCGGCGGCGGGCGCCGACTGGGTCAGGCGGCCGACCGACACATAGGTGACGCCCGTCTCGGCGATCGCGCGGATCGTGTCGAGCGTGACTCCGCCCGATGCCTCGGTCGGCACGCGGCCGCCAACGAGCGTCACCGCGCCGCGCAGCACCGGCGGGGTCATGTTGTCGAGCAGCAAGTGAGTCGCCCCGGCGGCGAGCGCGGGTTCGATCTGGTCCACGCGGTCGACCTCGACGATGATCCGCGCGATGCCGCCGTCGCGCGCGCGCCGGACGGCGGTGGCGATGTCGCCGGCGACCGCCACGTGATTGTCCTTGATCATCGCCGCGTCCCACAGGCCCATGCGGTGGTTCTGCGCGCCGCCCATGCGGGTGGCGTATTTCTCCAGGAGACGCAGGCCGGGGATCGTCTTGCGCGTGTCGAGCAGCGTGGCGCCCGTGCCCATGATCCGGTCGACATAGCTGCGCGTCAGCGTGGCGATGCCGGACAGATGCTGAACGGTGTTCAGCGCCGAGCGTTCGGCGGTGAGCATCGCACGCGCCGCCCCCTCCATCCGCAGGAGCGCGGTGCCGGCCGGAACCTGCGCGCCATCCTCCACCAGCCGTTCGATCCGAACGCGGGGATCGAGCGCGCGGAAGAACGCCTCGGCGATCGCGAGGCCGGCGACGGCGATGGCGTCGCGGCTGGCCATCACGCCGACGAAGCGCGCATCGGCCGGGATGACCGTAGCGGAGGTGATGTCGCCGGCGTCGCCCAGATCCTCGGCCAGCGTGGCGGCGACGAAGGCGGCGACGTCGAAGCCGGAGATCATCGTGCGCCCGGAAGTTGGCGAAGGTGCCACGCCGCGCGCCCGGCGGAGCGGCCATGAAGAGGGATGTGGAGCATCGTCATGCTTCCGATCCTACAGGGGGCGCCCCGTGTAGGACAGAGCCGCCGGCCGCATCGGGATCGTGGCGGCCAACCGTTCGTCGCATCGGCTGGCCGGCCCGTGACGAACGGGTTCACACGGAGGCGCGGAGGCGCGGAGAAGTAACCCGCGCGGAGCGCCTTCACACTTTTCATGAGAGGCCGCTGACGCGGCCGAATGCTCTTCTCCGCGCCTCCGCGCCTCTGCGTGAATCTCTCTCGGCGCCCTTAGTCCCCCGTCACGCGCACGGGGCCGAGGTCGCCCATCCCCACCGACCCGCTCGCCATGGCGAGCATCGCGTCGAGGCTCTTCTTCGCGCGCAGCCGAAGCCCTTCCTCGATCTCGATCCGCGGCTCCAGATCGCGGAGCGCGACGTACAGCTTCTCCATCGTATTGAGCGCCATATAGGGGCAGATGTTGCAGTTGCAGTTGCCGTCCGCGCCGGGCGCGCCGATGAAGCGCTTGGCCGGCAGCGCCTTTTCCATCTGGTGGATGATGTGCGGTTCGGTCGCGACGATCAGCGTGTCGCCCGAGAAGCCTTGCGCGAATTCGAGGATGCCGCGCGTGGATCCGACGTAATCGGCGTGGTCGAGGATCACCGCGGGGCATTCGGGATGGGCTGCCACGGGCGCGCCGGGATGCTGCGCCTTCAGCTTCATCAGCTCGGTCTCGCTGAACGCCTCGTGCACGATGCACACGCCCGGCCATAGCAACATATCGCGCCCGGTCTTGCGGCTGAGATAGCCGCCCAGATTGCGGTCGGGGCCGAAGATGATCTTCTGTTCGGGCGGGATCAGCGACAGGATCTTCTCGGCGGACGAGCTGGTGACGATCACGTCGGACAGGCCCTTCACCTCCGCCGAACAGTTGATGTACGTCAGCGCGATGTGATCGGGATGCTGCGCGCGGAAGGCGGCGAATTGTTCGGGCGGGCAGCTATCCTCCAGGCTGCACCCTGCATCCATATCGGGCAGCACCACGATCTTCTGCGGGCTCAGGATCTTGGCGGTTTCTGCCATGAAGCGCACGCCGCAAAAGGCGATCACATCGGCATCCGTCTCGGCGGCCTTGCGGCTGAGATCGAGGCTGTCGCCGACGAAATCGGCGATGTCCTGGATTTCGGGCTTCTGGTAATAATGCGCCAGGATCACGGCGTTGCGCTCGCGGCGCAGGCGATCGATCTCGTCGCGGAGATCGACTCCGGTCGGGTGGCGGTGCAGTTCCATCGTCATTTCCCCAGGACTTCGGCAGGCGAGCGGCTGGTGTCCCAACGCTCGGTGGAAGAGGTCGGCTCGTCGGCGAAGCGCACCGTGACGGTGGCATCGACGCCGGCGGCGCGCAGCGGCATCGCGAAACTGCGCTCGACCGCGCGGCGAGTGGCATCGCGCGCCAGCGACAGCATCGGCGCGGCGCGCGCCTGGTGCAGCAATTCGGCCTGGCCCGCGCGGCGATTGGCGGCGTCGAGCACGCTGTCCGCATCGGTCAGGTGCGACAGCACGCCGCCCGAGCCATAGGTGCGCAGCGCGTTGAGATCGATCTGCGGCCCGTCGATCTCGACCGGCGGCAGCGTCACCGCCAGCGTCTTCGTCGCCGCGTTCCACGCCACGTCGCGCTGCTCGAGCTTCGCCAGATCCACCTCGTAGCGCACCATCCCCGGCATGATGAGCGTCTTCTCGGTCGAGAAGCCCATCTGCGATTGGCGCGAGGTGGTGACCGCCACGAAGCGCGCGGCGAAGGCGGACAACCGGTTCTGCTCGCGCAGCCCCGCCAGGCTCGCGCTGGCGATCGTTGTGGGATCGGGCGCGAGCCGCATGCCGATATAGCGCTGCACGGCCCATGCGGCCATCAGCCCGGCCAGCACCAGCAGCACGAGCACGCCCGCCGCCTTGGCGAGGAAACTCCCCACGCCGCCACGCCGCGGGGTCAGATCGTCCGCCACATCGCATCCTCTTCGGTCACCAGCGCGCGATGGCGCAGGTCGTACAGATGCGCCAGCACCGATCGTGCGGCGGCGGGCAGCATCCGCGCGTTCAGCCCGACATACATCAGCGCGGTAAGGCCCGGCACGTCCTTCGGACCCGCGCGCAGCAGGCGCAGGATCTGCCCTTCGCGCTGCTTGCGATGGCTGAGCAACCCGCGCACGAAACGCTGCGGGTTCTCCACCGCCTCGCCATGCCCGGAATAATAGATCCGGTCGTCGCGGCGCATCAGCTTGTCCAGGCTGGCCATATAGGCGGCCATGTCGCCATCGGGCGGCGAGACGATCGTGGTGGACCAGCCCATAACGTGATCGCCCACGAACAGCGCGCCCGTCTCGGGCAGCGCGAAGGCGAGATGGTTGGAGGTGTGGCCCGGCGTCGCGATCGCGGTAAGCGTCCAGCCGTCGCCGCCGATCGTGTCGCCCTCCGCCATCACCCGATCGGGCGCATAGTTCGCGTCGAACGCGGTTTCCGTTGAGGCGAAGGGTGCGGCGCCCAAGATCGGCGCTCCCGTCATCGCGCGCAGCGGCCGGCTCGCCGGGCTGTGGTCGCGGTGGTGATGAGTTACGAGGATCGCACGGACAGGACGGCCGGCGATCGCAGCCTGAAGCGCCGCCAGATGCGCGGGATCGTCCGGCCCCGGATCGATCACCGCGAGATCGCCGGCGCCGACGATGTGCGTTTGCGTGCCGGTGTGCGTAAAGGGCGAGGGATTGGGCGCGAGCACGCGCGTGACCAGCGGCTCGAGCTGGATCGGAATGCCGGTCGGATGCTCGCCCATCACCGCGAGATGGCCGCTCGGACGGTTCAAGGCAAGGGGCGCGACCGCCGGGCTCGCCGGGAGGGCGGATCGCCTGTCGGCCGGATTTACAACCGGGCGGGCTGCCGCGATCGCGTTAACCACCGTAACGCCCGGTTTCGCGCGATTGGGGCGATCTGGCACGCGCGGTGCTACGTAAGCAGCAGCCGAGCGTCTGACGCTTCAGCAGGGCGGGTCTTCGCTGCTACCGATCTCGCAAGACCCGCCCGCACCCGGCTCATTTGGCGAACAGTTGCGCCAGCTCGCCGCTTTCGTACATTTCCATCATGATATCGGACCCACCGACGAACTCGCCATTCGCATAGAGCTGCGGGATGGTTGGCCAGTCCGAATAGGCCTTGATGCCTTGGCGGATGCCCTGATCCTGCAGCACGTCGACGCTGTCGAACTCGACGTTCAGATGGTTGAGGATCGCGACCGCGCGGCTGGAAAAGCCGCATTGCGGGAACAGCGGGCTGCCTTTCATGAACAGCACCACGGGCTTTTCCTTCACGATCGCGTCGATCCGGGCTTGTGCGTCGTCGGTCATCTCAATCATCCTCTCACGAAACCGCGGTGGTGAGCTGGAGTGCGTGGAGCACCCCGCCCATGCGGCCGCCGAGCGCCGCATACACCGCCTGATGCTGCTTCACGCGGGACAGGCCCGCAAAACTGGGTGCGACGACGCGCGCCGCATAATGATCGCCGTCGCCCGCGAGATCGGTGATCTCCACCACCGCGTCGGGGATCGCCTCGCGGATCATGCCAGCGATATCGTCGGCCGCCATCGGCATCTTATTGCGCCTTCATGAGCTGGCGACGCGCCTCGATCATATGCTCGTCGAGCGCGCGGCGCACCGCGGTATCGTCGATCTCCACGCCGGCCGCCGCCAGATCGCCGACGAGCTTGCGCACCACGTCCTCGTCGCCCGCTTCCTCGAATTCGGCATGGACCACCGATCGCGCATAGGCTTCCGCCTCTTCTGGGGTGAGCTGCATCAGCCCCGCCGCCCAATGGCCGAGCAGCCGATTGCGGCGCGCCACGATCCGGAACGCCATTTCCTCGTCGCGCGCGAACTTGGTCTCGAAGGCGCGTTCGCGTTCGTCGAAAGTGGTCATTGGCGTCCCCGGATTGCGTTAGTCTGGGTGCGAGATAGGCGCGCCCGACCCAGCGTGCAACGGCGGCCCGGCTACAGCCCCTCCCCGCCCACCCAATGCGCGTTGGCCAGGCGGCGCGCGAGCGTCCAGCTCTGCACGCGCAGATCGGGCACCGCGACCACCTCCCACAATCCGCCGCGCGTCATCGGGCCGACGCAGCACAGCCGCGGATCGGGGGTGCCGTCAGCGCGGATCACACGCGACTGCGCATCGACGTCGATGCCGAGCCGCAGCGGATCGGGCCGGATCGCGCCGCGCGCGGCCAGGGTGCGCAGCAGCGGGTCGTCGCTGCGGACCAGATCGCCCTGCGGGCCGGTGCAGTTCACGATACGCGCGGCGTTCACCGTCTCGCTGGTTTCGCCATGACGCGGGGTCCAGCGCAGCGTGACGCCCGCCCCATGCGCGACCGCCTCGACGATCCGCCCGCCCGCGAAGCGCAGCCGGCCGTCCGCGACCATCGCGTCGATCCGGTCCGCCACCGCCGGCGCGAGCCGGTGGCGGTGCGCGTCCCAATAGGGGCGCAGGTGGCGCAGGAAGCGCGCGCGGACCGCATCGTCGCTCGCCGCCCAAAGCCGCTGAGTCACGGGACGCAGCGCATCCACCGCGACGCGCCAGCCGTCGCGCGCCGCCTCCGCCCGGACCTGGGCGACCAGCGCGGAGAGCGACCCCTCGGGCGGGTCCTGGCGCGCGCGCTTCGGCGGCAGGCCGTCCAGATGCCGGTGCGGCCGCATGCCGCGCCGCGACAGCGCGAGCACGGGGCCGGCAAACCCCGCCGCTTCCAGCTTCAGCGCGACGTCGATCGCGGTCAGGCCGGTGCCGATCAGCACCACCACATCGTCGGGCCGCAATCCCTCGGCGATATCGCCGCGCCAGGGATCGCCGACATAGGCGCCCGCGGGAAGCCGCGCGGGGTCGATCCCGGGCGGGGTGTGCGGCGGCAGATTGCCCGTCGCCAGCACCACGCTATCCGCCGCGAGCATTTGGTCGGCGATGGTCACGCCGTCGCCCACGTCGCTCACGTCGCCGGTGGCGAGCGTCAGCCGACCGGGCTGGGCCACGCGCATTTCCGCCAGCGTTTCCGCGAGATAGGCGCCATAGGTCGCACGCGGCACGAAGCTTTGTGCATCGCCCGCGCCGCGCGCCGCCGCCCAGCGCGCGAAATGGCCGGGATCGTCGGGAAAGGCGCTCATCCCGCCCGCGCGGACGTTGAGCAACTGGTCCGCGCCGGTTGCGCTATAGGCGACGCCGCGCCCGATCCGGTCGGCCGCCCGGTCGATCAGCGTGGCCCGGGGTCCTGCGAACCGCAGCAGGTTGATCGCGAGCAGCGTCCCGCTGAAGCCGCCGCCGACGATCGCGACATGGCCCGCCGGGTTCACGCCTCAGCCCCCGGCCACCTCGACCACCAGCTTGCCGATCGCGCCCCGCCCCGCCATCTTGGCGATCGCGTCGCCGCCGCGCTCGAACGCGAACGTCTCCGTCACGCGCGGGGCGATCCGGCCCTCCTCCCACAGGCGGAAGAGGTGATCCATATGCGCGGCGTTCGCCTTCGGATCGCGCGCCGCGAACGCGCCCCAGAACACACCGCACACGTCGCAGCTCTTGAGCAGGGTGAGGTTCAGCGGCAATCGGGGGATGCCGGCGGGGAAGCCGACCACCAGATAGCGGCCCTCCCACGCGATCGACCGCAGCGCGGGCTCGGCATAATCGCCGCCGACCGGATCGTAGATCACGTCCGCGCCGCCCTTGCCGACCGCCGCCTTGAACTGTTCGGCGAGCGCCTTGGACTGATCCTTGTCGAACGGTCCGCGCGGATAGACGAGCGTCGTGTCGGCGCCCGCCGCCTTGGCCGCCGCCGCCTTTTCCTCGGACGAAACCGCGGCGACGACGGTGGCGCCGAACGCCTTGCCGAGTTCGATCGCGGCGAGCCCCACGCCGCCGGCCGCACCCAGCACCAGCAACGTCTCGCTCGCCTTCAGATGGCCGCGATCGCGCAGCGCGTGAATCGTCGTGCCATAGGTCAGGATCAGCGAGGCGCCCTCGGCGAAGCTGCGCCCTTCGGGTAGGCGGTACATGCGCGCGGGATCGACCGCGACCTTCTCGACCAGGCCGCCATGACCGATCATCGCGATCACCCGGTCTCCCACCGTCCAGCCCGTGACGCCCTCGCCGATACTGTCGATCACACCGGCGATCTCGCCGCCGGGCGCGAAGGGGCGCTGAGGCTTGAACTGGTATTTGTCCTCGATGATGAGCACGTCGGGATAGTTGATCGCGCAGGCCCGCACCGCGACCACCACCTGCCCCGGCGCCGCGACCGGATCGGGCGCGTCGGCCAGTTCCAGCGTTTCAGGTCCGCCCGGCGCCCTCGACAGCAATGCCCGCATATCCGCTCTCCCGCTGGAGCCAGGGGCGGTGATCCGCCACCTCATGCTCGAATTTCGAAATCGCGGTATCCCTTGCCAGCGTCAGCCCGACCTCGTCCAGCCCCTCCATCAGGCATTGGCGACGGAACGCGTCGAGTTCGAAGACGAACCGATCCTGGAACGGCGTGGTGACCGTCATCGTCTCCAGATCGATCGTGATCGGCTGTTCGCGTGCGACTGCGATCAGCCGGTCGACCGCGGGCTGCGGCAGCACGACCGCGACGATGCCGTTCTTGAACGCGTTGCCCGAAAAGATGTCGGAAAAGCTCGGCGCGATCACCGCGCGCACGCCCATGTCGGCGAGCGCCCAGGCGGCGTGCTCGCGGCTGGAGCCACAGCCGAAATTGTCGCCCGCGATCAGGATCGGGCTGCCCGCATAGGCCGGATCGTCGAAGATGTTGCCCGGTTGCGCGCGCACCGTCTCGAACGCGCCGCGGCCCAGCCCCGCGCGGGTGATCGTCTTCAGCCAGTGCGCGGGGATGATGACGTCGGTATCGACGTTCTTCGCGCCCCACGGATAGGCGCGCCCGGCGACGGAGCGGACGGGGTTCATCGGTCGGCGATGGCGATCGTCGAGGGCGCCATGCGCGCCGAGGCGACATAGGCGGCCACGCCGCTGACAACCGTGCCGCAGATCAGCAATGCCAACACCTTGCGCATCATTCCGCTCCCATCAGATCACGTACATCGGCCAGCCGGCCCGTCACCGCCGCCGCCGCCGCCATCGCCGGGCTGACGAGATGGGTGCGCGCACCCGGCCCCTGCCGCCCGACGAAATTGCGGTTGCTGGTCGACGCGCAGCGTTCGCCCGGCGGCACCTTGTCGGGGTTCATGGCGAGGCACATCGAACAGCCCGGCTCGCGCCATTCGAAGCCGGCGCTCGCGAAGATCCGGTCGAGCCCCTCGGCCTCGGCCTGGCGCTTCACCAGCCCCGATCCGGGCACGACCAGCGCGCGCACCCCGTCGGCCACATGCCGCCCGTTCGCCACCGATGCGGCAGCGCGCAGATCCTCGATCCGGCTGTTGGTGCAGCTGCCGATGAAGACGTGCTGCACGGCCACGTCCTGCATCGCGGTGCCCGGTGTCAGCCCCATATAGGCCAGCGACTTGCGCGCCGCCTCGCGCTTGGACGGATCGGCGAAGCTGTCGGGATCGGGCACGGTGCCGGTGATCGGCACGACATCCTCGGGGCTGGTGCCCCAGGTGAGCGCCGGCGCGATGTCGGTCGCGTCCAGCCGTACCGTCCGGTCATAGGCGGCGCCCGGATCGGTCGCCAGCGCGCGCCACCACGTGACCGCGCGGTCCCATGCCACGCCCATCGGCGCCATCCGCCGGCCCTTCAGATAGGCGAAGGTCGTCTCGTCGGGCGCGACCAGCCCGGCGCGCGCGCCGCCCTCGATCGACATGTTGGCGACCGTCAGCCGCCCCTCGATCGAGAGGCCGCGGATCACCTCGCCGGTATATTCGATCACATGGCCGGTGCCGCCCGCCGCGCCGATCCGCCCGATGATCGACAGGATCACGTCCTTGGCCGACACGCCGAAGCCGAGCGTGCCGTCGACGCGCACCTCCATCGTCCGGGACGGGCTCAGAAGCAGCGTCTGCGTGGCGAGCACATGCTCGACCTCGCTGGTGCCGATCCCGAAGGCGAGCGCCCCCAGCGCACCATGCGCCGAGGTGTGGCTGTCGCCGCAGACCAATGTGGTGCCGGGCAGCGTGAAGCCCAGCTCCGGCCCGATCACATGGACGATGCCCTGTTCGGCCGCGGTCGCCTCGATATAGTCGATGCCGAATTCGGCGGTATTGCGGCGCAGCGCATCGAGCTGCTGCGCGCTTTCGGCGTCCGCGATCGGGATGAGCCGCCCGGCGGCGTCGACGCGCGGCGTCGTCGGCAGATTGTGATCGGGCACCGCCAGCGTCAGATCGGGCCGCCGCACCCGCCGGCCGGCAGCGCGCAGCCCCTCGAACGCCTGCGGGCTCGTCACCTCATGGACGAGGTGCCGGTCGATATAGATCAGGCAGGTGCCATCGTCGCGACGTTCCACGACATGGGCGTCCCAGATCTTTTCGTACAGCGTGCGTGGCCGGTCGGACATGACCGCACCCGGTAACCGAAACGGCCAGCGACGCAACCATTCTCCGCAACAATCGTGCTAGGACGAGGCTAATTCGCGGCGTCCAGCACGGCCCAGCATCGCGGGCCCACGATCCCGTCGGGAACGAGCCGGTGGGCCACCTGCCACGCGCGGACCGCCGCCTCGGTATGCGCGCCGAACACGCCATCGACGGGTTGCCCGATCGCCGCCTGCAGCGCCTTGACCCGATCGCCCGTGCCGCCGCGCCGCATCGTCGGCCGTGCCGCGTCGTCGGTGGCGGGAATGGCGGCCCGCACCGGACCCGAGCCGGCCATGATCGCCGCGACCGCCGCACGGAACGTGACCATGTCGAACAGCGGATCGTCCTTGCGGCCCTGGGGCAGCGCGAATTCCTTGTGGCCGGCGCACATGACGGCGTTGGCGCCGATCCGGCTGAGGATCGCCGCGACGCCGCGGCGGCAGGCATCGACCTGAACCTCGGGCCACGGCTCGACCGCCACGCCGTTCGACAGCCGCCCGTCATTTTCGGCCTCGATGCCGATGAAGCTCGTATTACCCGTGGTAATGCCCTGCCACGATCCCTGGCCCGCATGCTGCGCGAAGCCGGCGGCGACGAGGTAGAAGGTGCCATCGCGCCCGAGCGCGAGCTGCGACAGGGGCCCGCGCAGATCGGTGCGGCCATGCACGATCGTGTTCAGGCTCGGCATGTTGCCCGTCACCGCGCCGCAGCCGGTGTGATGGCAGAGAATGCCCTTGGGATCGCCCGCATCGGCCAGGCCACGCGTCTTCCAGCCGTCCACCGCGGCGACCTTCAAGCCCGCACCGAGCAGGACGTCCTCCAACCATGTCAATCGATAGGTCATGACCGCTCTCCCGCGACGCCGCCCGTCGCCGCCGGCAGCGCCCAGTCGGGAGTCGCATCCTCGGCCGCCAAGGGGTGATCACACAGGCAATCGCCCGACTCGTCGGCCTCGGCCGATCGCAGCGTGGCGGGCGGGGCGGCCGGCGGCATTACAGGCGATGCGACGGGCGGTACTGCGGGTTTTTCCGCCGCCGCCGCGGATGTCCGCGCCGACGCTCCCGCCTTGTCGAGCAGGTCGGGCACCAGCCGTTCGAAGAAACCGGCCACGAAGCCGAGCGCGAAAATCTGCATCCATCCCTGATGGGGATCGCACCCGTCCTGCCCGACCCTGCACGCTGCGCTCAGCGACGCGAAGCTCAGCCCGAAGCCGCCGCGCAACAGGCACAAGAAGATCGCACCCGCGACGATCCCGACCACCATCCGCAGCACGGCATCGCACAGGTTCGCGACCCATTGCAGATCGGGCAGCACGGTGCGCGACTTCAGGCCCATGGCGATCGACAGGAACGCGCCGAGCGCCCCGCCCCCGATGGCGATCAGCACGTCGTGCGTATAGACGGTCGTGACCGGCGAGGACGAGATCGCCCGCAGGCTCGTCAGCCACAGCGACAGGAACACCAGGACGACGATCGCCAGCGCCATGCCGAGATACTGGAAGCGGCCGATCGCCGTCCGCCCGTCGACGATCGCCGCCCGCACCGCCGTCAGTTGATGAAGCGCGCCGGCGGGATCCTCCTCCAGCGCCGAAATCAGCGCATCGGCGGTGCCGCGATCGAACCGCCGCCGGCGCGCCTTGGCACGGTAGCGATCGCTCGTTCGCCAACCGTCGATCAGGCCGTTGATATCGCCGCGCAGCGCCGCCAGCGGCACCATCGCCTTGCGCTGCGCCCCTTCGCGATCGGCATCGTCGGCGAACTGGACGCACACCCGCTTGGCGGTGCGATACACGCCGTACATGGGATCGTTGCGGGCATAGATCTCGCGAACCGGCTGCCCCGCCGGATCGAGTTCGCCGACCGCCAGATCGCCGATCTTCGCCCGCCCCATATCGCACCCCCACCCTTCTCGATCGGGCGCAGGCTAGAAGCGGGTGCCGGGAACGACGAGGCCGGACGCCTCCGTTTCGGCGGGGTCAGGCGGTGTAGTGCGCCGTCGTCTTGGCGGCGATCTCGTCGGCGGAGACGCCTGGCGCGGTCTCGATCAGGCGAAACGGCACGATGTGGTCGGGCCGCTGGAACACCGCCAGATCGGTGACGATCATGTCCACCACGTTGCGGCCCGTCAGCGGCAGGGTGCAGGCGGGGATGAACTTGGGGCTGCCGTCCTTGGCGACATGGTCCATCACGACGATGATCCGCTTGACGCCGGCGACCAGATCCATCGCGCCGCCCATGCCCTTTATCATCTTGCCCGGGATCATCCAGTTGGCGATGTCGCCCCCTTCGGACACTTCCATCGCGCCGAGCACGGTCAGGTCGATATGCCCGCCGCGGATCATCGCGAAGCTGTCGGCCGAACTGAAATAGGCCGATTGCGGCAACTCGCTGATCGTCTGCTTGCCCGCGTTGATGAGGTCGGGATCGACCTCGTCGTCATAGGGGAAGGGTCCGATCCCCAGCATCCCGTTCTCGCTCTGCAGCGTGACCGTCATGCCATCCGGAATATTGTTCGCGACCAAGGTCGGGATGCCGATGCCCAGATTGACGTAATAGCCGTCGCGCAGCTCCCGTGCGGCGCGCGCGGCCATTTGGTTGCGGTCCCACGCCATCATCGCTCTCCCTTGGCCGGGGCATCCGCCCAGCGTTTGCCGGCGGGGAACACGTCGTTCCAGCCGCCCTCCAGCCCCGTGCCATAGACCGGGTTGGGCAGCACGAACCACCAGACCCCGAAGAAGCGCGACGCCGGCACCGCCGACACCGCTGCCCGCCGCGTGGCGGGCGGCTGGTCGAACAGATCGGTGAAGTCGGCGAGCTGATCCCCCGCCATCGCCGCCACGCACCAGCGCGCGGCGATCGCGGTGCGCCGCCCGTCCTTGGCCGCCTTGCCGTCCACATCGCCGCGCAGGAACAGCGTCTCGCCGTGCACGAAGCGGCCGAGCCCCGCACCCGCCAGCGCCTGCGCGGTCTGGTTCGCGGCGGCCGCGGTCCGGTTGCTGTTGACGATGACGGTGACGCCCATCCGCCGCAATTCGTAGAAGGCGCGGGCCGCACCCGGCGCCGCGACGATCCGGTCGCCACCGGTCCGCTCCCAACGATCCCAGCGCGCCTGGTCGTAGGGGCCCGCGCGCCGCGCCGCGTCATATTCATAGCCGAGGTTCAGCACCGCGGTCTCGTCCATGTCGAACACCGCGGCGACCGGCTTGTCGCCACAGGGCAGCGTGTCCATCCGTTCGAGCGTGGTGCCGGGCGCCAGGATGACCGACTGGCGCGGGCCGGGCTTGGCCGCGCGCGAGGCGACGAACATCCGGACATGCTCGGTCAGCGCGGTATAGGCCTGTTCCGACAGCGCCGCCGCTTCGCCCGAGCCATAGAGATATTGCATCGCCGGCGGCACCGATGCCGTTTGCGCCGAGGGTGCCACGGTCGCGCACCCGCCCAGCAGCAGCGCCGATGCCAGGGCGGCCCGGGGCGACACGCGCATCACGCCGCGGCGCGCTCGCGCACCGTGCGGAACTCGATGCGCTTGTCATAGGGGCTGCCGACGATCATCCGCTTCACATAGATGCCGGGCAGGTGGATGTGATCGGGATCGAGGCTGCCGGTCGGCACCACCTCCTCCACCTCGGCGACGCAGACCTTGCCCGCGGTGGCCATCGGCGCGTTGAAGTTGCGCGCGGTCTTGCGGAACACCAGGTTGCCGCTCTCGTCTGCCTTCCACCCCTTGATGATGGCCAGATCGGCGCGGATGCCGCGTTCGAGGATATAATCCTCGCCGTCGAAAGTCTTCACCTCCTTGCCCTCGGCCACCAGCGTGCCGACGCCGGTGCGGGTGTAAAAGCCGGGAATGCCCGCGCCGCCCGCGCGGCAGCGCTCGGCGAGCGTGCCTTGCGGGCAGAATTCCACCTCCAGCTCGCCGGAGAGATATTGCCGCTCGAACTCCTTGTTCTCGCCGACATAGCTCGAGATCATCTTCTTCACCTGCCGCGTGCGCAGCAGCTTGCCGAGCCCTTCGCCGTCGATCCCGGCATTGTTGCTCGCGATCGTCAGGTCCTTCGTTCCCGCGTCGCGGATCGCGTCGATCAGCCGATCGGGGATGCCGCACAGGCCGAACCCGCCAGCGCAGATCGTCATCCCGTCGAACAATAGCCCGTCCAGCGCGGCGGCGGCATCGGCGTACAGCTTGTTCATCCGGCTCTCTCCAACTTCTGGCCGCGATAGCGACGCGCGGGGCGGCAGGTCAACGCGTGCGCGTCAGGGATGCTGCAATCGCAAGCCCGGCCGCGGCCAGCGCGTCCGGACGAGCCGCCCGGTGCCCGAACAGGTGACATAGGCATCGCGCATATCCGCGCCGCCCCAGCAGATGTTGGTGGTGAACACGTCGTCGGTCGGCACGAACTCGACCAGTTCGCCGGCGGGCGAGATCACCGAGATGCCGCATTCGCCGATCGTCGCGACGCAGATGTTGCCGCACGCCTCCAGCCCGAGCGAATCGAAGAATTTGTAACCGGCCGGGCGGTAAAGCGGGATGCCCGGCCCGCCCGGCCCCGCGTCGGGCTTCACCCGGCCCGGCGCCATGACGTCGAATGCCATCAGCCGGCAGGTATAGGTCTCGGCGGCATAGAGCCGCTTGCCGTCGGGCGAGAGGCCGATGCCGTTCGGATTCTCGCTCGGAAAGATCACCTCGGCCATATGGCTGCCGTCGGCCTTGGCGTAGAAGATGCCGGTGACGTCGCGCTCGCGCGGGCGGGTCTTGCCGTGATCGGTGAACCAAAAGCCACCCGCATCGTCGAAGACGATGTCGTTGGGGCCACGCAGGCGGCAGTCGAAATCGCCATCGGCATAGAGCGTCTCGATCGCGCCGGTTGCCAGGTCGATCCGCTCGATCCGGCCGCCGGAATAATCGTCCGCCTGGCCGTGCGGCGCGAGATAGCCGCCCTGTTCGACAAAGTTGAAGCCGCCATTGTTGCAGCAATACAGCTTGCCGTCCGGGCCGATCGCGAGCCCGTTGGGGCCGCCGCCCGGCTCCGCGATCGTCTCCTTTTGGCCATTCGCGTGCACCCGGGTGATCCGCCCGGCTTCGATCTCGACCAGGATGACGCTGCCATCGGCCATCGCCACGGGGCCTTCGGGGAAACGCAGCCCATCGGCGACGAGCGTCCATTCGGTCATCGGTCTCTCCAGCACAGCGCGGGCGCCGCGGTGTGCGTCCGTCGTCACGGCGAGACTAACCGCGTCGACCGCCGCATGCCAAGCCTCGGCAGCCCAAGTCTCGACAGCCCAAGTCTCGACGGCCCAAGTCTCGACGGCCCAAGTCTCGACAGCGGCGCCGCCGGGCGCCAGAACCCGCGCATGACCGAAATCCGAACCGGCGGCCGCATCCTCGTCGACCAACTCGTCGCACAGGGCTGCGAACGCATCTTCACCGTGCCCGGCGAAAGCTTCCTCGCGGTGCTCGACGCGCTGCACGACACCCCGGCGATCGACCTCGTGACGTGCCGGCAGGAGGGCGGCGCGGCGTTCATGGCGTGCGCGGACGGCACGCTCACCCACCGGCCCGGCATCGCCTTCGTCACGCGCGGGCCGGGCGCGACCAACGCCTCGATCGGCGTCCATGTGGCGATGCAGGATTCGCAGCCGATGATCCTCTTCATCGGCGACGTCGATCGCGGCACGCGCGACCGCGAGGCGTTTCAGGAGGTGGATTTCGCCGCGATGTTCGCGCCGCTCGCCAAATGGGCGGCGCGGATCGACGATGCCCGCCGCATCCCCGAATATGTCGCGCGCGCCTATGCCACCGCGATGAACGGGCGGCCGGGCCCGGTGGTGCTGGCGCTGCCCGAGGACATGCTGCTCGACGCGGTGGCGGCGGTCGACCGGCCGCGGGTGGAACGGCTGGTGCAGACCGCCGATCCGGTCGCGATGGGCGCGCTCGCCAATATGCTCGCCAAAGCCGAACGGCCGGTAATGATCGTCGGCGGTGCCGGCTGGGACGAGGCGGCCGCGCGCGACGTGGCGGCGTGGGCGGAGCGGAGCGGCGTGCCCGTCGCCAGCGCGTTCCGCCGGCAGGATGCGATCGCCAATGCCAGCCCTGCCTGGGCGGGCAATCTCGGCTATGGTCCCAATCCCCGGCTGACCGCGCGGATCCGCGACGCGGACCTGTTGCTGGTGATCGGCGCGCGGCTCGGCGAGGCCACGACCGACGGCTATGCGCTCGTCACGCCGGATCATCCGGGGCAGCGCATCGTCCATGTCCATCCCGATCCCGAGGAGCTGGAGCGGACCTATCATGCCGATCTGGCCATCTGTGCCGGCATGGCGCGGTTCGCCGATGCGCTGCTCTCGATCGATCTGCCGCCGCTGGAGGCGGCGCGCGAGGCGCATGCCGAGTATCGGGACTGGTCCACGCCGCGCCCGCGGGGCGACGTCGCGCTCGATCTCGGCCCCTGCGTCGCGGCGATGCGCGATGCGCTTCCGGCGGACACCGTCATCTGCAACGGCGCGGGCAATTACAGTGGCTGGTGGCATCGATACTGGCGCTATGCCGGGCCCGGCACGCAGCTCGCGCCGACCGCGGGCGCGATGGGCTATGGCCTGCCCGCCGCGATCGCCGCGAGCGTGCGCGATCCCGGCCGGTGCGTCGTGGCGCTGGCGGGCGACGGCTGTTTCCTGATGAACGGCCAGGAGCTGGCGACCGCGGTGCAGCACGGCGCGAACGTCCTCGTGCTGGTGATCGACAACGGCGCCTACGGCACGATCCGCATGCACCAGGAGCGCGAGTTCCCCGGCCGGACGACCGCGACGGCGCTCGGCAACCCCGATTTTGCCGCACTCGCGCGGGCCTATGGCGGCTGGGCGGAGACGATCACGCGCACCGCGGATTTCGCCCCCGCGCTCGACCGCGCGATGGTCGAAACCGGTGTGCGGCTGCTCCATCTCAAGACCGATATCGAGGCGATCACCCCCGGCCTGACGCTCTCCGCGCTGAAAAGGTAAACGCGCGCGCCGGGCGTCCCGATCCGACACGCGCCCGATTCGGCGCTGGCGGCGCGCGCGACTTTGCGCGATCGGGAAGGCCGGCAACCATCCGGAGCACGAACATGGCAGCGATCGCGCGCCGCGGCGCACAGGCAATCCTGCTCCTCGGCGTCGTCGCGATCGGCGCCCGGCTCGCGACCGTCCCGATCGCTGCGCCGACACTCGCGACCCGCGCCGCCGCCGCCTCGCCCACACCGCGCCCCGCCAGGCCGATCCCGATCGGGGTGGATCCGGCGAAGCTGGCCTCCGCCGCCCCCGCGCCGACGCCCCTGCCCGCACCCGCACCCGCACCCGCACCCGCACCCCCCCAACCGCGAACGGCGCCCGCTGGCACGGTCATCCGCCGCGTGCTCGATACGCATGGCGCGATCCGGTTCGGCGACTGGTTCTGGGACGAGGCAGGCGTACCCGCCGGCCCCATCCTCATCACCGTGGATACCAAGGCGAGCGTGCTCTCGATCTTCCGCGGCGGCTATGAGATCGGGACGACCGCGGTGATCTATGGCGACGACGGCATGCCGACGCCGCTCGGCGTGTTCCCGATCACGCAGAAGGACGCGCACCACGTCTCCAACCTCTATCACGCGCCGATGCCGTACATGCTGCGGCTGACCAACGACGGCGTGTCGATCCACGGCAGCCCGATCGCGGCGGACTATGCCACGCATGGCTGTATCGGCGTGCCCGTGGCGTTCGCGAAGAAGCTGTTCGGCGCGACGAAACTCGGCGACCGGGTGATCGTGACGCGCGGGGAGACGCTCGATCTGGGCGGGCGGGTCAAGGCGATCTGAAGCGGACTGACATCAGCCTGATCCGATCACGAGATCCGTTCGTGCTGAGCCTGTCGGAGCACGCTCTCCGCAGGCGTAGATTCGCATTCGGGACAGGCCCTTCGACAAGCTCAGGGCGAGCGGATCGATGTCATGTCGGCAAACTCTGGAATCGGTTTGCGTGACGCTGCTCCGGTGACTCGGCACGGACTGGATAGATGAATCGAACCAGCGTCGTTCGCTCCAGATCCTCCTCGCCGAGACCAGGACGCAAAAAGGGCCCCCCCGGCATCCCGGAGCGGCCCATCGCATCATCGGTTCGCGTCGATCAGATATCGTCGCCGAGCGCGCCCTTGACCGAGCCCCTGGCCTGCTCGCCCTTGCCCTTCAGCTCCTGCGCGGCGCCCTCGTCGTGGAGTTCGGCATCGCCCTGATGGCCGCCGATCGCCTGCTTCACCTTGCCGACGGCTTCGTCGACATTGCCTTTGATCTTGTCGGTCAGTTCGCCCATGATGGCCTCCATCGCGGTCGCGGACACCGTGTCCGTTGGTTTCGCAAGGGATTAACGGCCGAACCGAAACGGGGTTCCTCCGGGCGATCCCGGCGCGCACCGTCCGGCTCAGATCAGGCCGGCGAGCGGGCTCGACGGATCGGCGTAGCGACGCTGCCCCATTCGCCCGGCCAGATAGGACAGGCGGCCCGCCTCCACCGCGTGGCGCATCGCCGACGCCATCATGATCGGGTCCTTGGCCTCGGCGATCGCGGTGTTCATCAGCACGCCGTCGCAGCCGAGCTCCATCGCGACCGCCGCGTCGCTCGCGGTGCCCACGCCCGCATCGACCAGCACGGGCACGCCTGCCCCCTCGACGATCAGGCGGATCGTCACGCGGTTCTGGATGCCCAGCCCCGAGCCGATCGGCGCGCCGAGCGGCATGATCGCCACCGCGCCCGCATTCTCCAGCCGCTTCGCCGCGATCGGGTCGTCCACGCAATAGACCATCGGCAGGAACCCCTCCCTGGCCAGCACCTCGGTCGCGCGCAGTGTCTCGACCATGTCGGGATAGAGCGTGCGGGCCTCGCCCAGCACCTCCAGCTTCACCAGATCCCAACCGCCCGCCTCGCGCGCTAGACGCAGCGTGCGGATCGCCGATTCGGCATCGAAACAGCCCGCGGTGTTGGGCAGATAGGTGATTTTCTTCGGATCGATGAAGTCGGTGAGCATCGGCGCGTTCGGGTCGCTGACGTTCACGCGGCGCACCGCCACCGTCACGATCTCCGCACCCGATGCCGCGAGCGCCGCGGCGTTCTGCGCGAAATCCTTGTACTTGCCGGTGCCGACGATCAGCCGCGAGCGGAAGGTGCGGCCCGCCACGCTCCAGCTGTCGTCCGCGATCGGGCGCGGATGATCCCCGCCGCCGACGAAATGCACGATCTCGAAATCGTCGCCGTCCTCGACCATCACCTCGCCGAGCGTCGAGCGTGGCACGACCTCGAGGTTGCGCTCCACCGCGACCTTTTCGGGCACCAGCCCCAGTTCGGAGGCGAGCGCCGCGATGCTGAGGCCCGCGGCCACACGCTTGTGGTCGCCATTGACCGTGATCGACACGGTTCCGTCATTGTGCATGAATTAAACTCAGTGAATGAGAAGCTTGGTGAAGGCCACGCCGGCGGCGAAGAAGGCGGCCGCGGCACCCATTCCGGTGAACACCAGCGTGAGCGGCGCGAAGCGCGTGTCCTGCCGGGTCTTGCCCGCCTCGACGATCAGCTTGTCGATCCGCGCGATCTGCTCGCGGATATCGAGCGGCGCGTTCTCACTTTCGGGTATCGTGGCCATGGCGGTATCTCCGGCACCGATATAGACCGGGCCATCCCCATTTGCGAGGCCATAGCGCGACGATGCCCGACACCATCTATGTCCTGAACGGCCCCAACCTGAACCTGCTCGGCCTGCGCGAGCCCGAGATCTACGGCCACGATACGCTGGACGACATCGCCGGCCGGCTGGAGGATCGCGCCCGCGAGCTTGGGCTGGAGATCGACCTGCGCCAGTCCAACCATGAGGGTCATCTGGTCGACTGGCTGCACGAGGCGCAGGCGCGCGAGGCGCGCGCCGTGCTGCTCAACGCCGCGGGCTTTACGCACACCTCCGTGGCGATCCACGATGCGATCAAGGCGGTGAGGACGCCGGTGATCGAGGTGCATCTGTCCAACCCGCACCGGCGCGAGGCGTTTCGCCATGTGAGCCTCGTCGGGCAGGCCGCACGCGGAACGATCGCCGGTTTCGGCGCGCTTTCCTACATGCTCGCGCTTGAAGCGGCGGCGCGCATCTGACAGGAGGCTTGGCCATGACACAGCCCCAAGACGATGCGATCCGGGTCGACGTGGAACTCGTCCGCCAGCTCGCCGAACTGCTCGATACCACCCAGCTGACCGAGATCGAGGTCGAGGACGGCGATCGCAAGATCCGCGTGGCGCGCAAGGCCGCGCCCGTCGCATCGGTGGCGCATTATGCACCGCCGCCGGCCGCCGCGCCCGCCCCGACGCTGCCCGCCGCGGCGATCGCGAGCGAGACGGGGGCATCCGCCCCGGCAGTATCGGCCAATACAGTCCGCTCGCCGATGGTCGGCACCGTCTATTTGTCGGCCGAGCCCGGCGCCAAGCCCTTCGCCGGCGTCGGCCAGCGGGTCGCGGCCGGCGACACGCTGCTGATCGTCGAGGCGATGAAGGTGATGAACCCGATCCTCGCCCCCAGCGCCGGCACGGTCAGCGCGGTGTTCGTCGAGAACGGCCAGCCGGTCGAATTCGATCAGCCGCTCATCGTGGTCGATTGATGCCGGGTTCGACGCAGCCCCACCGGCCGATCCGCAAGCTGCTGATCGCCAACCGCGGCGAGATCGCGCTGCGCATCCACCGGGCCTGCCATGAAATGGGCATCAAGACGGTGGCCGTGCATTCCACCGCCGATACCGATGCGATGCACGTGCGCCTGGCGGACGAGGCGATCTGCATCGGGCCGCCGTCCGCGACCGACAGCTATCTGAACATTCCCAACATCATCTCGGCCGCCGAAGTGTCGGGCGCCGACGCGATCCACCCCGGCTATGGCTTCCTCAGTGAGAACGCACGCTTCGCCGAGATCGTCGAGCTTCACGGCCTGATCTTCGTCGGGCCCAAGCCCGAGCATATCCGCACCATGGGCGACAAGGTGGAGGCCAAGCGCACCGCGGGGCGGCTCGGCCTGCCGCTGGTGCCGGGCTCGGACGGGGCGATCAGCGACGTGGCCGAGGCCAAGCGCCTCGCCGCCGAGATCGGCTATCCGGTCATCATCAAGGCGGCGTCGGGCGGCGGCGGGCGCGGCATGAAGGTTTGCGCGTCCGAGGACCAGCTCGAGACGCTGATGCAGCAGGCGGGCACCGAGGCAAAGGCGGCGTTCGGCGATGCCACCGTCTATATGGAGAAATATCTCGGCAATCCGCGCCACATCGAGTTCCAAGTGTTCGGTGACGGCAACGGTGTGGCGATCCATCTGGGCGAGCGCGACTGTTCGCTCCAGCGCCGCCACCAGAAGGTGCTGGAGGAGGCGCCCTCGCCGATCATCACGCCCGCCGAGCGCGAGCGCATGGGCGGCGTGGTGGCCAAGGCGATGGCCGATATGGGCTATCGCGGCGCGGGGACGATCGAGTTCCTGTGGGAAGCGGGCGAATTCTACTTCATCGAGATGAACACCCGGCTCCAGGTCGAGCATCCCGTCACCGAGATGATTACGGGGATCGACCTGGTGCGCGAACAGATCCGCGTGGCGGAGGGGTGCCCGCTGTCGGTAACGCAGGATCAGGTGCGCTTCACCGGCCACGCGATCGAATGCCGGATCAACGCCGAGGATCCGCGCACCTTCGCGCCCTCGCCCGGGCTGGTGAAGCAGTTCCACGCCCCCGGCGGCATGCACGTCCGCGTCGATAGCGGCCTCTATGCCGGCTACCGCGTGCCGCCCTATTACGACAGCATGATCGCCAAGCTGATCGTCTATGGCACCACGCGCGAGCGCTGCATCGCGCGGCTGCGGCGTGCGCTGGAGGAATTCGTGATCGAGGGGATGAAGACCACCATCCCGCTCCACCGCGACCTGATCGAGGACCCCGAGTTCCAGGAGGGCGCCTATACGATCAAGTGGCTCGAGGACTGGCTGGCGCGCGAGGCCGTCGCGGCGTGACGATCGGGCGGCCGGCGTGAGCGCGGCGGCCGCCGCGATCCCGAATGCCGGCCGCCTCCAATCGGGCTCGCGAGGCGCATCGCTGCCGCGTCCTTGGGCAGCCGTTGCGGATATGCCCGATTCGCGGGCAGCGATCTTCATGTTTTGCTTACCATTTCGCCTGTTGCCCCAGGGGCGCGGCGCTGGCACGTTTGGTGCAAGGCGCCCATGGGGCGACTATCGATTCATCGGGTCCGGGGGCGTTGCGTGAAGAAGATCGAAGCCATCATCAAACCGTTCAAACTGGATGAGGTGAAGGAAGCGCTGCACGAAGTCGGCGTGTCGGGCATCACGGTGACCGAGGCCAAGGGCTTCGGCCGGCAGAAGGGCCATACCGAACTGTACCGCGGCGCCGAATATGTGGTCGATTTCCTCCCCAAGGTGAAGCTCGAGGTCGTCGTCGAGGATTCGCTCGCCGAACGCGTGGTGGAGGCGATCGCGGGCGCCGCGCAGACCGGCCGCATCGGCGACGGCAAGATCTTCGTCATCCCCGTCGAGACCGCGCTGCGCATCCGCACCGGCGAACGCGACGAGGACGCGCTCTAGTCCCCAGAGTTTTTTCTGACGTTCTAACCAAGGAAGCGAAAACATGGCGAATTCGGCCAACGACGTCCTGAACATGATCAAGGAGCAGGAGATCGAGTGGGTCGATCTGCGCTTCACCGATCCCAAGGGCAAATGGCAGCATCTGACGATGGTCGCGAGCGTCATCGGCGAGGACGAGCTGACCGACGGGCTGATGTTCGACGGCTCCTCGATCGAGGGCTGGAAGGCGATCAACGAGTCGGACATGATCCTGAAGCCGGATCTGGACGCGGTGTGGACCGATCCGTTCTCGGCCACGCCGATGCTGATCCTGGTATGCGACATCGTCGAGCCGTCGACGGGCGAGCTGTACGCGCGCGATCCGCGCTCCACCGCCAAGCGCGCCGAGGCCTATCTCAAGACCACGGGCGTCGGCGACACCGTCTATGTCGGCCCCGAGGCCGAGTTCTTCATGTTCGACAACGTGCAGTTCGACACCAACTATGCCGGCTCCTATTTCAAGATCGACGATATCGAGCTGCCGACCAACACCGGCCGCGAATATGAGGGCGGCAATCTGGCACACCGTCCGCGCGCCAAGGGCGGTTACTTCCCCGTTGCCCCGGTCGACAGCGCGGTCGACATCCGCGGCGAGATGGTGTCGACCATGCTCGAAATGGGCCTGCCCTGCGACAAGCACCATCACGAGGTAGCCGCCGCGCAGCACGAACTCGGCATGACCTTCGGCACGCTGACCACCACCGCGGACCGGATGCAGATCTACAAATATGTCGTCCACCAGGTCGCGCACGCTTACGGCAAGACGGCGACGTTCATGCCCAAGCCGATCAAGGAGGACAATGGCTCGGGGATGCACACGCATTTCTCGATCTGGGATGGCGGCAAGCCGCTGTTCGCGGGCAATGGCTATGCCGGCCTGTCGGACATGTGCCTGTTCTTCATCGGCGGCATCATCAAGCATGCCAAGGCGCTGAACGCCTTCACCAACCCCTCGACCAACAGCTACAAGCGGCTGGTACCGGGTTACGAAGCGCCCGTGCTGCTCGCCTATTCGGCGCGCAACCGTTCGGCATCGTGCCGCATTCCGTACGGCACCGGCCCCAAGGCGAAGCGCGTCGAGATCCGCTTCCCCGATGCGCTCGCCAACCCCTATCTCGCCTATGCGGCGCTGATGATGGCGGGGATGGACGGCATCCTGAACAAGATCCATCCCGGCGAGGCGATGGACAAGAATCTGTACGACCTGCCGCCCGCCGAACTGGCCTTGGTGCCGACCGTCTGCGCATCGCTGCGCGAAGCGCTCGACAGCCTGGCGGCGGATCACGACTTCCTGCTGAAGGGCGACGTGTTCTCCGCCGACCAGATCGAAAGCTATATCGATCTGAAGTTCGAAGAGGTCGCGCGCTGGGAAATGACGCCCAGCCCGGTCGAATTCGACATGTATTACAGCGGCTGACATCGCGGGGACACTCGGCGGCGTGGTTCGCCACGCCACCGCGCGAGAGGGGCGTCCGGAGCGATCCGGGCGCCCTTTGTCATAAGGTGGCGATGGCCGTTCCCCTGCCACCAACATCTACCGGCCCGGCCGATCCGAAACGCGACGTGCCCCTGCACACGCCCAGATGGTTCATTTCGGCTCCAAAAACGCTCGTGCGGCCATTCCCGTCGACCTAAGCCGTTGGAAACGAGTGAAAGGCGTTGCGCGTGTATAGCATCCTGATGGCCGGCGACGATTCCGACTGGGCAGTGGAGGAGGGCGAACCGCACCAGGACTCCTTCCCACTGTCGCGGTATCTGGAATATACGGATCAGGACCTCGAGGATGCGCTGAAACCCGTATCGGCCGAAACCCTGGACGCGCTCGAGGGCCAGGACGCCATCTTCATGAGTGAGTTGAAGGGCGATGACGCCGGCGACTATGTCACCATGCGACTGGGACGCCTGTCCGGTTTGTCGGTCGCGCGGGGCAGGATCCACTATGGCTTCGTGATCGAGCGCGATTTGGGGGAGGTGCCACTTGGGGACCGGACCGCGTTTGAGGCCGCGCTCGACTTGGGCCGCTGGGAGCTGACCCGCACGCATTGGGCCGTGAAACCGGGTGATCTCGGGAAGGCGCTGGCCAAGCTGGGGCTGGATGGCCCGAGTCTTCCCTCCGCCAGCACCCCCATCACGCGTGCACCCACCGCCGACGACCAGCCCGTCGTGAACAATGTCGAGGAATATCTCCGCTTCATCCTGGCGCAACGCAACGGCGACTATGACGAGGCGTTCTACCGGGGTCATACCGATCGCTCGTACAGACTCGAACCCTCGCTGTTCCGAAAGAACAGCTCGGGCGAATATCGCTTTCTGCGCAAGGAAGCCTATCTCATTCGCGAGCTGCTGACGGCCCATCCAACGGATTTCGCGGCCGATCGCTACATGATCGACAAGTTGGTGCGCATGCAGCATTATGGCTTGCCGACCCGCTTGCTCGATGTCACGTCCAATCCGCTCGTTGCGCTCTACTTCTGCTGCTCAGACGCGCTGAACAGCCAGGATGACCAAGAGAGCGATGGGGAGGTCATCATCCTTTCCACGCCACGCGACGAGATCAAATTCTTCGATTCCGATACGGTGAGCTGTATCGCCAACATGGCAATGCTGGAAGATGGCGATAAGAACCGGCTGCAAACCTCCGTGTCGCAAAATGATTTCATCGAAACCATGGAGGCAAGGCGATTGCTTCATGTGATCGGCGAAGAAAAGCCCTACTTCAAACCCGATATCGTCCCCGGAGATCTGGAACGGATCATCTTCGTCAAGGGGCGAATCACCAACTCGCGCATCTCGTCGCAGGCTGGCGCCTTTCTCCTCTTCGGCCACAACGCCATCTTGCCCGAGACGGGGCACAGCAGTCTGAACATACGCCGCGTGACCGTTCGGAACAAACGCAATATTCTGGATCAGCTCGCCAGACTGAACATCCGGTCGAGCACGATCTACCCCGGCATCGATCGGACCGCTTCGGAAATCGCCCGCCAGCACGAAGATGGCGGGTGACGGGCCGCTGATGCCCTAGCCGGCATGGCGATCGCCTCACTATCCGCGCGTCTGCCAGCTTGCCCAATTTAGCCTCAGACCACGAGCACCGTGCTCCCCTGAGTCTCGCCCGCCTCCAGCGCGCGGTGCGCGTCGGCCGCGCGTTCGAGCGGAAAGTGGCGGCCGATCTCGGGCACGATCGCGCCGCGCGCCAGCATCGCGAAGACGCGCGCGGCGATCCGCCGCTTGTCGTCGCCCGATACCGCATAATCGAACAAGGTCGGCCGGGTGACGAACAGCGAGCCGTGCGACGCCAGCGTGGCGAGCTTCACGCCCTCCACCGCGCCGCCGGCATTGCCATAGCTCACGATCAGCCCGCGCCGTGCAGCACTCGCGAGCGACACGTCCCAGGTCGCGGCACCGACACCGTCGAACACCGTCGACACGCCGGCCCCGTCGGTGATCGCACGGACGCGCGCGACGACATCCTCCTGCGTGTGGACGATCACATGGTCCGCGCCCGCCGCAGTCGCGCGCGCCGCCTTTTCGGCCGTGCCGGCGGTACCGATCACCACCGCGCCCACCGCCTTCAGCCAGCCGACGAGCAGATGGCCGACGCCCCCCGCCGCCGCGTGGACGAGCACCATCTGCCCTGCCGCCACCTTCGCGCAATCCTCGACGAGGAAGGCGGCGGTCGCGCCCTTCAGCATGATCGCCGCTGCCGTGTCGAAATTCACCGCATCGGGCAGCGGCACGACCTGATCGGCGGCGACGTTGCGCGCACTGGCATAGGCGCCGCGCGTCGGGCCGAAGGTGCCGACGCGGTCGCCCACGGCAAAGCCCTCGACGCCCTCGCCCACCGCCTCGATCGTGCCCGCCGCCTCGCTACCGAGCCCGGAAGGCAGGCTGACCGGATAGACTCCGCTGCGGTGATAGACGTCGATGAAGTTCAGCCCCACCGCATGGTGTGCGATCCGCACCTCGCCGGCGGCCGGGGCCGGCAGGTCGACGTCATGCCATTCGATCACCTCGGGGCCGCCGATGCGATCGATCCGGGCGACGCGCGCGCTCACTGCGCAGGCTGCCCGTTGGAGGCGGTCAGCCCGCCATCGACGGGCAGGTTCACGCCGGTGATGAAGCCCGCATCCTCGCTCGCCAGGAACGCCATCGCCGCGGCGATGTCTTCGGGTTGGCCGATACGCCTCATCGGAATGCGCTCCAGAAATTTGGCGACGGTGGCCTCGTCCTTCATATCCGACGTCATGCCGGTATCGGTGAAGGTGGGGTTCACCGCGTTGACGCGCACCCCGTCCTTGCCGTGATCCATGGCCATCGCGCGCGTCAGGTTCGTCACCGCGCCCTTGGACGCGTTGTAGGCCGCCATCCCCCAATCGCCGCCCAGACCCGAGACGGACGATGTCTGCACGATCGCGCCGCGCGTCTTCTTCAATTCGGGAAGGGCCGCCTTCGCCATGTGGAAATAGCCGTTCACGTTCACGGCCATCACGCGGTTCCAATCCTCCTCGTCGGTGTCGGTCACGTCGCCCGTGACCGCGACGCCGGCATTGTTGACCAGCACGTCCACCCCGCCGAACCGTTCCACCGCCCTGGCCACCGCCGCGCGCGCATCCGCCGATCGCGCGGTGTCGCACGCCATCGTCTCGAGCCGCTCCGCGGGGAGCGCCGAGAGCGCCTTGGCGAGCTTGTCCCCGTCCAGATCGAGCGCCAGCACATTCGCGCCCTCGCGCGCGAAGCGCTCCGCGGCGGCCTTGCCGATGCCCGAGGCGGCGCCGGTGACGATGACGGTCTTGCCCGTGAAGCGGGTCATGAACTTCTCCTTGATCGCGAACGTCCCGAACGCGCCCGGCGCGTTTCGGGTTGCAACCCACCCGCGCGGGGCCCAAGGATCGTCGCCATACCCGATCGTGGAATCTGGAGAGGATCGACCATGAACAGCTATCTCGACCATTATATCGACGGCGCCTGGGTGAAGAGCGAGGGCGGCCGGCGGCATGCGGTGATCGACCCGTCGACCGAACAGCCCGTCACCGAGATCACGCTCGGCACCGCCGCCGATGCCGGCAAGGCGGTCGCCGCCGCACGCCGCGCGTTCGAAAGCTGGAGCCGCACCAGCGTGGACGAGCGCCAGGCGGTGCTCCAGCGGATCATGGCCGAATACAAGGCGCGCATCCCCGATCTGGCCAAGGCGATCAGCCAGGAGATGGGCGCGCCGATCGGCCTGGCGACGATGGCGCAGGCGCCCACCGGGCTCGGCCATTTCGCCGCGACCGCCAAGGCGCTGGCCGCGTTCCAGTTCGAGGAGACGATCGGCAAGGCGCGCGTGGTGCATGAGCCGCTGGGCGTCGTCGCGATGATTACGCCGTGGAACTGGCCGCTGAACCAGATCTGCGCGAAGGTCGCCCCCGCGCTCGCGGCAGGCGACACGATGGTGCTGAAGCCCTCGGAAGAGGCGCCGGGGTGCGCGGCGATCCTGGCCGAGATCATGCACGCGGCGGGCGTGCCCGCGGGCGTGTTCAACCTGGTGCAGGGCGACGGCCCCGGCGTCGGCGCGGCGCTGAGCGCGCACAAGGATGTCGACATGGTGAGCTTCACCGGCTCCACCCGCGCCGGCATCCTGATCGCCCAGGCGGCCGCCGCCACCGTGAAGCGGGTCCATCAGGAACTGGGCGGCAAGGCGGCCAATCTGGTGCTGGAGGGCGCGGACCTGGCGGCCGTGCTGCCGCCGACCGTCGCGGGCGTGCTCGCCAATTCGGGCCAGAGCTGCATCGCGCCCACCCGCCTGCTCGTGCACGACAGCCAGGTGGCCGACGCCACCGCCTTCGTGAAGGCGATGATGGAGCAGACCCGCGTCGGCGATCCGGCCGAAATGGGCCAGCAGATCGGCCCCGTCGTCAACAAGGCGCAGTTCGACAAGATCCAGGAGCTGATCCAGTCGGCGATCGACGAGGGCGCGACGCTCGTGACCGGCGGCCCCGGCCGCCCCGACGGCCGCAACGCCGGCTATTATATCCAGCCGACGCTCTTTGCCGACGTGACGCCCGAAATGCGGATCGCGCAGGAGGAGACGTTCGGCCCGGTCGCGACGATCACCCGCTATGCCGATCAGGACGAGGCGATCCGCATCGCCAACGACACGCCCTACGGCCTGTCTGCGACGATCTCGGGCGATCCGGCGGCGGCGGCCGAGGTCGCCGGGCGGCTGCGCGCGGGGCTCGTGACGATCAACAGCTGGAGCCCCGATCTGGGCGCGCCGTTCGGCGGCTACAAGCAATCGGGCAACGGCCGCGAGAACGGGCGTTACGGTCTGGCGGACTTCATGGAGGTGAAGACGGTGGTGGGCCTGCCCGGCTGAAGCCGTCGGGCTAGCCAGTTGCGGAGCGCGCGATCGACGGGAACGAGCAGGGCGGCCGACGCCAGGCACAATCCCGCGATCGCGACGATCGCGTTGCCGCCGCCGATGTGGAACCGGGCGCAGAGCACCATCGCCGGCCGGATCAGCGGATAGTGGATCGCATAGAGGGGATAGGACATGTCCCCCAGCACGGTCGCGATCCACGCGCCTGCGCCCGCCATCCGCGCGTTCGCCGCCAGCGCCACGATCGCGGGAAACACGATCATCACGCAGGCGAGATCGAACCACGGCCGCAACGCCGCGCCCGGCGGGAAGGCGATGACCGCCAGCACGAGCGCGAGGATGGCATAGGGCAAGAGCCGCCCGCTTCGCGGATCATGCGCGGCATGGATCCCCCGCCGCGCCATCAGCACGCCGAGCGTGAAGCTGAACGCGCAGCGGATCGGGCCGCCGATGGCGTTGGCCGCCTTCCACCCCGTATCGAGCGACCCGAAGCGCAAAGCGACCATGACAAGCGCGAAGGCGACGACGACGCACAGCATCCCCAGCATCCGGTTGGGCCGCCGCACCATCCACAGGCAGAAGGCGATGTTGACGATCACCTCCAGCGACAGCGACCAGGCGGGGTTGTCGAGCGGGAACACGCCTTCGTCGCTGACGCCGGATGGGATCAGCAGCGCGGTCGCCAGCGTCTGCACGATCAGCATCGGCCAGGTCGGCGCGCGCGGATCGCCGAGATGCATCGCCCCCAGCGCGCGGACGATCCCCAGCGCCATCCCGATCGCGAACATCGGATAGAGCCGCACCAGCCGGATGCGCAGGAACGCGCCCGCCGACAGGCCCTCCACCAGCCGCGCGCCATAGGCGTTCCACAGCACGAAACCGCTCAGCAGGAAGAACAGGTCGACCGCGAGATAGCCGCCGGCCAGCATCGGATCGCGATCGATGTTGGTGACGTGGAACAGCATCACCGCCACGGCCGCCAGGCCGCGCAATGCGTCGAACAGATGGTTTCGCGACGGTACGCGGTGCGACACCCGATATCCTTTCGGCGCCCGGCCACCGGCGATACGGCGCAAGGCTCATCATCGCGCGATACGCGTCCCCGCGTGCAAAAAACGTGAATTTTCCGTCAGATCGATCCTGTTATGGCACGTTCACCAAAGCGGGGATCAATAATCCTTCGACACGCGCACATTGCCGCTCTGCCGTCCGAGCGTCGAGATGCTGGAGAGGAGCGACAGCCAGCGCGTCACCTGAAACTCGGCCTGGGTCGCGCTATAGCCCTGCCCGTCGGTCACGATCTCGGCATAGAAACGCCGCGTTACATATTTGCCCGCCGCGATCGAGGTGCCCTGCCCGGTCTGCGGATCGGCGGGCAGGATGCGCAGGCGATCGAGCCCCGCCGCGCGCCGCACCGCGTTGATCGGGTTGAGCCCGCCGCGCCCGCCATTCTGCAGCGCCGCCACGGCCGCTGCGAGTTGCAGCGCCTCGGGCGCGGACAGGTTGGTGATCGAGGTGCCGAACAGCAGCCGCGACAACAGCTCGTCCTGCGGCAGCGCGGGCACGCTGGTGAAGCCGATCTCGGGCTTCAGCGCCACGCCGGTCACGCGGATCTGCGCGTTAAGCCCGGTGCTGTCCGCATTGGCGGTGATGTCGAGCGCGGGGTTGGCGGGCAATTCGCCGGCGAAGCGGATCACGCCGCGATCGAGCGTGAACTTGCGGCCCGCGAAATCATAATCGCCGCGGATCAGCGTCGCGCGGCCGGTGATCGCGGGATCGTCCGGCGCACCCGCGATGGCCAAGTCCGCGCTCCATTCGCTGTCGAGGCCGAGGCCCAGCACGCGGACCTGCCCGGGCGCATGCGCGTGCACGGCGAGCGTCCAGGGCCGGGCGGGCGCCTCTGCCTCCTCGCCGCCTTCGGGCAGGTTGATCTCGCGGATGTTCAACTGCGGCACCGCGCTCGCCGCGGTCGCCTGGCCCAAGCGATAGCGGCTGCGGTCGAGCGTGACGTCGCCGCCGATCGTCCCGCCCGAACCGTCCGATTTGAAGGTGAGCGTGCCGGTAACGGTCGCGGCGATGTCGTCGCGCGCGATCATCGCGGCGTGATCGGCCTTGAGCGCGAGATCGAGCCCGACACCGTGCGCGGCGGAAAAGTCGAACCGGCCGCCGCCGGTCACCCGCCCGCCCTTGCCCGCATCGCCGGCGAAACGGTCGATCACCAGCCCGGCGCCGCCGAATCGGCCGCTCGCCTGCACATTGGTGAAGACGGTGCCGGTCGTGCCGCTTTCCAGCCGCGCGCCGGTTGCCTGCACCACGCCGCGGATCGCGGGCGCATCGACACGGCCGGTGGCGTCCGCCGCAACCGCGATCGGGCCGGACAGGTCGAACAGCTCGACACCGCCCAGTCGCCACAGCGCGTCCGCCGGCCCGGCATAGCGGAGCTGCGCGAACAGCCCTGCCGAGGCGATCCGCGTGGCGACGTCGCCGCCGGGCGCCAGCGCGAGCCGCGCCTGCGCGCGTCCGATCGTCTTGCCGCCGCTCGCCAGCACCGCGCGCGCGCCGAGCGTGTCGGCGGAGAGCATTCCCGCGAGCCCCAGGTCGATCGGCCGCGACGACAGCACCAGCCCCGCGCGCGACAGCCCGCGCACCGTCACCGCGATCTTGCCCGTGGTCGGGCCCGGCCCCGTCACCACCGACAGGCTGCCCGAGGCGTTGCCCAGCAGCCCGAGCCCCGGATAACCGATATCGAGGATCGCCAGCGGCATCCGCGTCATGGTCGCGTCGATCGCGCCATGGCTGCCGCCGAACCGGCCGGCGATGGTCGCCTCGCCCCCGGCAAAGGCAAGCCGCGTCGTCGCCAGCCGCCAGCCATCGTCCTCGCGCGTCAGGATCGCGGGCGCCGTCAGCGCGATCGGGCGGCCGTCGAGCGTGCCCTGCGCCGCCACGCTCGCCCGCGTGGGCGTCATCTGCGCGATCGCCTGGATCGCGAAGGGCCGGCCGCGCGTGCCGGCGATCGATCCGCGAACCTCGCCCGTGCCGCCCTTCAGATGCGCGGCGATGGCGAAGCGCGAGAGGTTCAGCGCGCCGCGGCGGAGGCCCTGCCCGCTGGCGCTCGCATCGATCCGCGTGCCCGCGGGATCGAGCAGCAGATCCGCCTCGACATGGCCCTGCCGCAGCACCGCGCCGCCATATCGGACGGCGCGCCCGTCGAGCGCCACGCCGATCCGCTGGATGGTGCCGACCGGCCGGAACGTCAGCGCGCCCGTCGCCGCGCCGGTGACCGCGAGCCGCCCGTCCAAACCGCCCGCCACGATCGCCAACAGCCCGCTCGCATGCGCGCCCGCGGTATCGATCGCATCCACGCGAATCGCCGATGCGCCGGGCCCGCTCGGCAACAGGATCGCGCCCCGCGCCACGAACGGCCCGGTGTGCGCCCCGCCGCTCGCGGTGAAGGCGAAGCCCTGCGGTGTCGGATCGAGATGCGCGCGCACCCCGTTCAAGCCCAAGGTCGCGTCGGGGCTCGCGAAGGCCAGGTCGATCACCGGCTTGCCGATCGGTCCGTCCAGCTTCAGCGTCAGCGGGCCATAGGTCGCGTGGCGGCCCACCCCCTCGAAATGCACGCTGCCGTCGCGCCGGCGATAGCCTGCGCCGACGATCCGCAGCAGCGGCGCGGTCAGCACGATGTTGCTCAGATGGAGAACGGTGTCGGGGGTGCGCTCCAGATCGGCGGTGACGTGCGGCAACCCGCCCATCAGGCTGGCGAAGAACGCATCGTCCAGCCGGCGCACATCGGCGGTGCCCTTGCCGATCAGCCGCGTGCCGTGATTGCCCGGCCCCGGCACCGCGCGGAAGGTGGAGGCGATGTCGACGATGCCGAGCCCAGGGATGAGGTAACGCCCCAGCCCGCCCGCGATCCCCACCGCATAGACGCCGCTGTCGAGATCCACGGTGAGGACGAAGCGGCCCTTCAGCTTGTCCGAGACGAGCGCCAGGTCGCTGCCGCTCACCGTCTCGGGCGTGACGTGGAGGATTCCCGACAGCGTCAGGTTGCGCAGGATGCCGCCCGCGACGCTGCCGACCCCGGTCACGCGCGCCGCCGCGATCCGCACCGGCACCGCGACGGGCGCGGCCGACAGATGGCCGTGACCGCCGGCGTGAACGTCCTCGAACCCGGTATCGTCGAACGCGAACCGGTCCGCATCGAGCCGATAGGCGAAGGCCGCGCTGTCGAAGCCGCCGTCGAGCGTGGCGCGCAGCCGGATGTCGTTGCCGGTCATGTTGGGGAACAGCGCGCGCGCGCGCAGCAGCCGCGCGCGGACGTGCAGATCGCGAAACGCGTTCGCCCCCAGATCCACCGCGCCGCTCGCCTCGGCCAGCAGCGAGGGCGAGCGCAGCGTCAGCGTGCCCGCCAGCCGGCGATCGGCGAAGGTGGCGCTGCCGTTCACCAGCACGCGCGGCACGGTCAGGCTGCGCAGGATGCCGTGGGTCAGCCGCTCGGGCGCGACCATGCCCGACAGCGTGTAGCGCCCCGACTGCGCCGCCAGCGTCAGCGCGGCGAGCCGCTCCGCCCCGCCCGACAGCGTCGCGCGCCCGTTCCACGCGTGCCAGCGGCCATGGCCGCCCAAGTCGATCGCCACGCCGGTCTTCGCGCCCAGCATCCGCGCGAGCACGCCGCCGCGCGCGCCCGCCCCGTGCACCGCGATCGCGAACCGATCGGCGTCGGGCGCCACGTCCACCCCGATCGCGAGCCGGTCGCTGCCCGCCACCGTGCCGTTCAGCGCCACCAGCGCGCGGCCCGATCGGATATCGGCGCGCGCGTGCAGCGCCGCGGTGCGCGCGGTGCCGAGCACGGGCGCGGCCAGCGTCAGCCGGTCGATCGCCAGCCGGTCGATGCGAATGTCGAAGCCGGGCAGGATCGGTCCGTTGCGTCGAGTCGGCCGCGTGACCGGCGTGCGCAGCAGCGTGGCCGACGGCACCGCCAGCCGCCGGATCGCCAGCGTGTTCGCGAACCACCGCCAGGGCGACCAGTCGAGCGCGACGTTCGGCGCGGTGAACACCAGCCCGCGCGTGTCATAGACGCGCAGATCGCGGATCCGCGTGTTCGAATAGAGCGAGCCGTCGATCCGCCCGACCGCGAAGCGCAGGCCGGTCGCGGTGCGCACCGTGCCGATCCGGTCCGCGACCACGCGGTGGCCGATATCGGTGTCGACGCCCAGCAGCGCCGCCGCGAACACCGCCAGCAGCACGCCGATCGCGATCCCGATCCGCCGCACCCAGACCATCAGAACGCCTGGCCCAGCGAGACATAGACCGCGATCCGCCCGTCGCCCGCCTGCGGGTTGATCGGCGTGCCGACGTCGAGGCGGATCGGGCCAAAGTTCGAATAATAACGCACGCCCACCCCAGTGCCATATTGCAGGCCGGTGAATTTGGGCAGCGGGCTGATATAGATGTTGCCTGCGTCGAGGAACGGCACGATCCCGAAGCTGCCGAACAGCCGCAGCCGCGCCTCGGCGGAGAATTCGGTGATGCTGCGCCCGCCGATCGGATTGTTGTTCGCATCGCGGGGCCCCACGTCCTGATAGCCATAGCCGCGCACCGACGCGCCGCCGCCCGCATAGAAACGCCGCGACGGCGCCACCGCATCGCGCGGCGCGCCGACGATCGTGCCGAGCCGCGTGCGCCCCGCGAGCACCACGCCGGGCAGGATCGTGCGGTACACGCTCGCATCGAGCTGGGTGCGCGCATAGCCGAACGCGGCGCCGCGCAGCGACAGCTCGGGCGAGATCCGGCCGCCGAGGCGGAACCCCTTCGTCGGATCGAGCAGATCGTCGGAGCCGTCATAGGTGAGGCTCGTGGGCAGCGCGCCGATGAAATAGGTCCCCTCGCGCGGCGCGCCGGTGGCCTCCACCGAATCGCGCTCGTCCGACGCCAGCAGCTCGGCGCCGAGCGACCACACCCACGCCTTCTGGAAGAAGATGTTGGTCTGCCGCTCCAGCGTGCCCGACAGCGAGAAGGTCCGCGCCTCATAAGCGGTGCGGTTGACGTGCGCGGCGGCGAGCTGGAACGTCAGCACCCGGTCGCGCCCGTCGAAATTGTTGCGGCGGAAGATCACCGAACCCAGCTGCTCCTGTGTGCCGAGCACGCCGCGCAGGATCAGCGCGCCCTCGGGCGGAAACAGGTTGCGGTGAGTCCAGTCGACCTCGGCGGTGGCGCCCTCGCCCGTGCCATAGCCGAGCTGCGCCGCGATGGTGCGCGGCGGCGCCGGATCGAGCTTCACCGCGATATCCACCGTGTCGGGCGTCGGCCCCGGCACCGGCTTCAGATCGACCGCCGACACCAGGCTCGTCTGGATCAGTGCGCGGCGCAGATCGTCGAGCGCGGTGGCGTCATAGGGCGCGCCGGGGCGGAAGCGGGCGATCTCCTGCACATGGTCGGCCCCGAACACGCGGTTGCCCGGTTCGGCGACGACATGACCGAAGCGCTTGGCCGCGCCCGGCGCCACCGCCACGTCGATCGTCGCGGTGTGAGTCGCATGATCCACCACGATCGCCGGCTCGCCCACCGTGGCGAAGGCGAAGCCCTGCTTGCCGATCGCGGTGCGCAGCTTCGCCTCGCCAGCGACCACGGCGTCCGAATCGACCGGAGCGCCGGGCGCGATCCCGAACGCGCCCGTCAGCCCCGCCGCCTTGTCCCCCGCCGCCGCGACGCCAGCGAGCGTCACGCTGCCGAAGGTGTAGCGCGCACCCGGCGTCGTCGCGAGCACCACCAGCGGCTTGGCGCCGGGCTCGACCCGGGTGGCGACATGCGCATCATAATAGCCGCGTGCGCGCAGCAGGCTGGTGAGCAGCGCGGCGTCCTCGCGCGCGCGGCGTTCGAGCTGCGCGGCGTTGGCGGGCTGGCGGTCGTTGGCGTCCAGCGTCGAATTGTCGGCGAAACGCTGCTGGAGCAGAGTGCTGTCCGCGCCGCCCAGGCCGTCGATCCGCCACGTATAGCGGCGCTCGGCGCCCGCGGGATCGGTGGCCGCCGCATCGGTGGCCGGATCGCCGGGCTGAGCCGTCAGATCGGGCCAGCCGACCCCCAGATCGGTCATCGGCGCCAGCGGCGAATCGGGGGCGAGCGGGATGTCGGAGCCGGCCGGCGACGACGCGGGCGCGGGCGCGGTCTGCGCGCGCACCGGTGCGGTGAAGACGAGAAAGGACGCGGCGGCCGCGCTCGCGCTGCGCCGCCCCAGACGGGACACCATGGCCGACCCCTAGCCGTATCGGCGGCGAAGCGACAGGCCATGCCCGCCCGCCGGTCGCACGCGCCATGCCGCCGAACGCATCCACGCGGCGGCGATCCCCGTTTAAGCGGGATGACGTCAGGTTGATCCAGTCCCTCTTCCGTTCGTGCTGAGCTTGTCGAAGCACGCCCTCCGCAGGCGTGCCTTCGCATTCAGGACAGGCCTCCTTCGGAGGAGCTCAGGACAGGCTTCGACAGGCTCGGGGCGAACGCGTCGGGGTAACGTCATCAAACTCTAGTGGACGGTGCCCAGCGCGCCGGGTGCGGCCATCACCGCGATCAGCCGCTCGATCTGGCGCCAGCGGCAGAAATGGACGACGTTGCCGATGTCGCGGCTCCGATCGGCGCGCAGCGCGGCTTCTTCGGCCGCTGCCGGGCCGTGAAGGGCGATCAACTCGGCGGCATCGTGAACGGCCTTGGGATCGGCGAGATAGGGCATCGTCGGCATCGCCAACCCGATCGAGGATCGGCTTCCATGTTGCAAGCCCTTGCGATCCGAGGCGCCCGATCGGCCGCCAGCCGCGCCACGCGGCGGCATACGATGGTAAACACCGGCTCCCGCCCGGTTTTCGCGTGCCGCCACGGGACGCTGGCGTCCCGCCGGGGGACGTGGCAAAGCCTGCCACATGGCCCAATCCCGTCCTCCCGCCGCCGGCGGTGCGCTCATCGCGCTCGGTGCGCTCGGCGGCGCGGCGATCGGTTTCCTGTTCGGTCAGGCGACCCCGGGGGTTCTGATCGGAATCGCGGCCGGCGTGGTGCTGGCGCTGCTGATCTGGTGGCGCGGGCGGGGATAGGGTTCCGGGTGATCCGGCCGAGCCAGTCGGAGAGCTCGAGCCTCGATGTGCTTCGACAGGCTCAGCACGAACGGTTCATTGGACGTCGCAAAACGCGCGGGCGGAATAACTTCGGCCAAGCGCAGCCTCCCCATCCGTTCGCGCTGAGCTTGTCGAAGCACGCTCTCCACCATCGAGCGTTCGCAGACGTTACAGGCCCTGCCACGAGCTCAGGGCGAACGGATCAGGGAACATCGTCCGACCTTGGCCACGCCGCGGCGCCCGCCCGACCCTAGCGAGTCTCGCGCATCTGCCACACCACGCGGCCGATCACCGCGATCGCGCCGTCCGGCACGGGGGGCGCGGCGGGATTGTCGCTGGTGGCGACGATCCGCCCGCCCTGCACCGCCAGCCGCTTGACCATCGTCGCGTCGTCGATCCGGATCACGAAGATCCCGCCGCGTGGGCGCCGATCCGCGGTGTCGATCAGGATCTGGTCGCCGTCCATCAGCCCCGGCTCCATCGAACTGCCCCGCACCCGCAGGATCGCGCCCGCGCCGGGCGTCAAGCCGAGCCGCCGCAGCAGCACCGGATCGAACGCATTCGCGCCGAGCGTCACCTCGCCATCGACCAGCGCGCCCGGCCCCGCCGACACGCCGATATCGAGCCGCGGCACGCGCACCGGCCCGCCCATGGCCGCCGGCCCGCCCAGCACCGCCTCCGCCACGCCGAAGAACGCCGCCAGCGCCTGCCGGTCGCGATCGGCCAGCGCGCGCGGGGTGCCGCGCTTCACATATTGCTGCAGATAGGCCGCGTTGCGCCCGATCATCGCGGACAGCGCGGCGAGGCTGACGCCACCGGCCGCCGCGTGATGCGCCAGCGCCGCTCTTGGATCCAGATCCGACATATCTCCCGCCTAGCGTAGGAAGTTTTCCTAGACAAGTTGGAGAGGCCGGAACATTTCGGGAACATCGATGGCGAATCAGCGAGGCTCCCCATGTCCATCATCATCAAGATCGACCGTTATCTGCGGCACACGGCGATGCCCGTGACGCGCTTCGGCCGGCTCGCGGCGAACGACCCGCGGCTCGTCGGCGACCTGCGCCGCGGGCGCCAGCCCGGGCCCGACCTGGTCGCACGAATCGAAGCGTTCATCGAGGGGCCACGCGCATGAGGATGGATCGGATCGGCCCGGTCGATGCGGGAACGCTGCTCCTCCGTGCGCTGCGGGCGAGCGCCGCGGCGGCGGGATGCACCGTCGCGATCGAATCGCTGGCGGCGCGACCCTGGTCGAGCGCGACCTTTACCGGCACGCGCCACCGGGTGGTGCTGGCCCTCGAGGCGGATGCGGCGGCATGGCTGGACGCGCTGCCCAAGGCCGAGTTCGCGCTGCGCGGCCATCTGGTCGCCGATCTGGCCGTCGTCGCGCGCGGCGACGGACGGGCCATGATCGACGTGCTCACGCTGGTGGAAGGATGAGGCGCGAGCGAAGTGGAAACGGCGTTCGTGCCTCCACTTCCTCCACTTCGTGCTAGATCCCACGCCATGACCGCCCTCACCTATCGCCGCTATTTGCGCCTGCCCGAACTGCTCGACTGCCAGTCGACGCCGAGCGGGACGCATGACGAGTTGCTCTTCGTCACCATCCACCAGGCCTCCGAATTGTGGCTGAAACTGTGCCTCCACGAACTGGGCGAGGCGCGCGCGCGGATCGCGGCGGACGATGTGGCGCCCGCGCTCAAGATGATGGCGCGGGTCAGCCGGATCCAGGCGCAGCTCATCCAGTCGTGGGAGGTGCTGGCCACCATGACGCCCGCCGATTACGCCACGATGCGCGGCAGCCTGGGCGCGAGTTCGGGCTTCCAGTCGGACCAGTATCGCATGCTCGAATTCGTCATGGGCAACCGCAACGCGCAGATGGTCGGCGTCTTCGCCGACGAGCCCGCGGTGCAGGCGCGGCTGGAGGCGGAGCTGGCGCGGCCTAGCCTCTATGACGAGGCGGTCGCGCTGCTGGCGCGGCGCGGGCTGCCGGTGCCGGCGGCGCGGCTCGCCCGCGACGTTTGCCAACCCGCCGAAGCCTCGTCCGATGTCGAGCGCTGCTGGGCGGCGGTCTATGCCGAACCCGATCGCTATTGGGATCTCTACGCGCTCGCCGAAAAGCTGGTCGATCTCGAATATCACACCCAGCTTTGGCGGTTCGGCCATCTGAAGACGGTGGAACGCGTGATCGGTTTCAAGCCCGGCACCGGCGGCACCGCGGGCGTGCCCTATCTGGCGCGCGTGGTGGAACAGCGTTTCTTTCCCGATCTGCTGAACGTGCGCACCGGGCTGTAGGGGTTGGCGTACGCCCGGAAATCGGCCAAGGCCGTGGCCGGCAAGGAGAGTTTCGCATGAGCGGTATGGCGCGTTTCGATTGGGCGGATCCATTCCTGCTCGACGACCAACTGTCCGACGACGAGCGGATGATCCGCGATACGGCCAAGGCCTATGCGCGCGACCGGCTCGCGCCGCGGATTATCGAGGCGTTCCAGAACGAGCATACCGACCCGGCTATCTTCCGCGAGATGGGCGAATTGGGGCTGCTGGGGCCGACCATCCCGGAGGAATATGGCGGCGTCGGCGCCAGCTATGTCGCGTACGGCCTGGTCGCGCGCGAGGTGGAGGCGATCGATTCGGGCTATCGGTCGATGATGTCGGTCCAGTCCAGCCTTGTGATGTACCCGATCTACGCCTATGGCTCGGAGGCGCAGCGCCACCGCTATCTGCCCAGGCTCGCGAGCGGCGAATGGATCGGCTGTTTCGGCCTGACCGAGCCCGATGCGGGCTCTGACCCCGGCGGCATGACGACGCGCGCGGTGAAGACCGAGAGCGGATACCGGATCTCTGGCGCGAAGACCTGGATCTCCAACGCACCGATCGCCGACGTGTTCGTCGTCTGGGCGAAATCGGACGAGCATGGCGGCGCGATCCGCGGCTTCGTGCTGGAACGCGGTATGAACGGCATCGAGACGCCGAAGATCGAGGGCAAGCTGTCGCTGCGCGCCTCGATCACCGGCATGATCCTGATGGACGAGGTCGAGGTGGGCGAGGATGCGCTGCTGCCGAACGTGTCGGGGTTGAAGGGGCCGTTCGGCTGCCTCAACCGCGCGCGCTACGGCATCTCCTGGGGCGCGATGGGCGCGGCGGAGTTCTGCATGGCGGCCAGCCGGCAATATGGGCTCGACCGCAAGCAGTTCGGCACGCCGCTCGCCGGGCGCCAGCTCTACCAGAAGAAGCTGGCCGATATGGAGACCGAGATCGCGCTTGGCCTCCAGGCGTCGCTGCGCGTCGGGCGCCTGATGGACGAGGGCCGGTTCGCGCCAGAGATGGTCAGCCTCGTCAAGCGCAACAATGTGGGCAAGGCGCTGGCGATCGCCCGCGACGCGCGCGACATGCATGGCGGCAATGGCATTTCGGGCGAATATCAGGTGATGCGCCACATGATGAACCTGGAAACGGTCAACACCTATGAAGGCGCGCACGACGTCCATGCGCTGATCCTGGGCCGCGCGATCACCGGCATCGCCGCCTTCTGAGCGACGCGCCGATCCCCGCCTCAGCGCGGCGGATCGGCCGTGAAGGCGTAACGCACCGTCTTCGCCGCCGGCCTGTCCCCTTCCCAGGGTCGCGCCAGCGCGAACGCCGCCTCGGACTGCGGGGTGACGGTGCGGAACTGGAAGATCTGCGCCTCGGCACCGCCGGGCTGCTCCGCCCCGCCCGGCGCCGTGCGGGCATTCACCGGGAGGATGCCGATCCGGGCGACATAGCGCCACAGATACCCTGTGCCCGCGGCGCGGTTCAGCGTCACCGTCACCACCGTGCCGCGCGGCACCGAGAAGCTGCCGCCCGAATCCGCCTCGGTCAGCGGTGCGCGGATCCCGTGCTGTGCGGTGGCCGCCGGCAGGAGCAGCGCGGAGGCGACGCCACCGGCCAGCGACAGGAGCGTTGCGGAGAGAAGGCGCATCGGGAAGCTCCGGCGGGTGGACGGCTCCGCTGTGATCCGCCCAGGCTGAACGCCGGCCGAACAGGCGGCGTTCAGGCCCGGTCAGGCGTCCGCATAGTCGGGCGCCGGCCGCCGCGCATACAGGCCGAAGGCGGCGATGACGACGTAGCAGACCACCGGGATCAAGAGCGCGACCGTCAGGCCGGCCGCGTCCGCGACGCCGCCGGTGACGAGCGGCACGACCGCCCCGCCGAAGATCGCCACGTTGATGATCCCCGAACCGTCGGCAGCACGCTGGCCGAGTTTCTCGCTGGCGAGCGAGAAGATCGTCGGGAACATGATCGAATTCATCAGCCCCACCGCGAGCAGCGTGTCGGCCGACACCCCACCCGTCGTCGCGATCGAGATCAGGACGAGCGCGATCGCGCCCACCGCCGTGCCCGCCAGCACCTTGCCGGGGTTGACGACGCGCAACACCGCCGAGCCGATGAACCGCCCGATCATCGCACCGCCCCAATAGAAAAGGAGCTGCTTGCCCGCCGATTCGCCGGTCAGGCACAGCGTGTGGCTCGACCGCAGATAATTGACGAGCGTCGAGCCGATCGACACCTCCGCGCCGACATAGAGGAAGATGCACAGCGCCCCGAACGCGACGCGCGGCCGCTTCAGCAGCGCGATGCTCGACGCGAGATCGGTCACCTCGTGCCGCTCGCCCTTCAGCCGGTTACGAAGCAGCCAGACGACCGCGGCGATGATCGCCAGTACGATCGCCAGGCCGGTATAGGCATGTGCGACGGTCTGCGATTCGGCGATGCGATAGGCGGTGGTCTGCACCGCGCCGCCCACCGGCCCCTGACCCCCGCAGCTCGGATCGACGACGCGCGTCACGTCCCAGAAGGGCTGAACGACGGTGCCCGTCTTGGCGGCGAGCGGCGCGAGGATGACGATCGAGCCCACGAAGGGGAAGATCGTCGTGCCGAGCGAATTGAACGCCTGCGCGAAGGTCAGTCGGCTCGACGCGGTCTGCGGCTTGCCCAGCAACGTGACGAGCGGGTTCGACACGACCTGCACGATCACCACGCCGCTCGCCAGCACGAAGAGGGCGAGCAGGAACAGCCCGTAGATCCCGTTGCGCGAGGCCGGGATGAACAGCAGACATCCGACCAGCATCGTGACCAGCCCCGCGACCGCGCCGCGCATATAACCGATCCGCTTCACCAGCCGCGCGCCGGGAATGCCGATCAGCGCATAGGCGGTGAAGAAGCAGAACTGCACGAGCATCGCCTGCGTGTAGTTGAGCGTGAACAGCTCCTTCAGCTTCGGGATGACCACGTCGTTGAGCGACGTGATCCCGCCGAAGATGAAGAACAGCGCGAACACGAACACGCGCAGGTCGGGCGCGTCATAGCCCCCTTGCGTGTCGCGCGTGGCGGCGCCCGCCGGCTTGCTCTCGATCTGCATGCTGTCCCCAAGAAAGTTTCGCCGAGCATAGGCGCTCGCGGCCACCCCATGCAACGCCCGCGAGTTGCTCCCCGCCCGCGACCGTGCGATACCAGAGGCGGAGAGAAATCGGAGAAAACGCCATGGCCACCGCCGTCCTTCGCAATGCGTCCATGTCCGCATCCGAATGGGAGGCGCGCCAGCAGCTTGCCGCCTGCTACCGCGTGTTCGACATGCTCGGCTGGTCCGAGATGATCTACAACCACATCACCGTGAAGCTGGAGGGCGAGGAGAACGCGTTCCTCATCAACCCGTTCGGGCTGCACTTCAGCGAGGTGACCGCCTCCAGCCTCGTCAAGATCGACATCGACGGCAACAAGCTGGACGACAGCCCCTACCCCGTGAACCTCGCGGGCTTCACCCAGCATGCGCTGTTCCATGCGCGGCTGCCCGATGCACATTGCATCATGCACACGCACACCACCGCCGGCATGGCGGTCAGCGCGGTGGAGGGCGGCCTGCGCCCCACCAATTTCTATGCGTGCAACTTCGCCGGGCAGATCGCCTATCATGATTTCGAGGGCGTCACCGTGCGCTCCGAAGAAGGCGAGCGGCTGATCGAGAATCTCGGCGCCAAGCGCGTGATGTTCCTCAAGAACCATGGCATCCTCGTAATGGGCCGCACATTGCCCGAGGCGTTCCTGAAACATTGGTCGCTCCAGCGCGCGTGCGAGATCCAGCTCGCCACCAACGCGATGGGCACGCCGATCGAGGTGCCACCCGAGGTGATCGCCGTCCACCAGCGCGATCTCGGCAAGGTCGCGATCCCCGGCGGTGTTGGCAAGGCGGATTTCGAGGCGATGGTGCGACTGGTCGATCGGCGCGACACGAGCTGGCGCAACTGAGCCGGTCAGCCGAAGCGGTAGTCCGACACCACCCAGCCGATCACCACGCCGCGGAAATCGTGCACCGCGCGGTCATCGCCGCCCGCGCCTAACGCGACCATCAGCGGCAGCAGATGCTCCGCCTGGGGATGCGCGAACCGGGCCTGGGGCAGGTCCTCCCATGCCGCCACGCGCGCGGCGCGCGACGCCGGATCGGGGTCCGTCACCGCCGCGGTCAGCGCCGCGTCCCATGACGCGGCCTGTGCTGTCACCGCAGGCCCGCGAGCCCGCATGTTGTGGAAGCTCATGCCCGATCCCACGATCAGCACACCCTCGTCGCGCAGCGGCGCCAGCGCCCGGCCGGTCGCGATGTGCGCGGCGGGATCGAGATCGGAGCGCAGTGACATCTGGACGAGTGGGATGTCGGCATCCGGCACCGCGACCATCATCGGCACGAACACGCCGTGATCCCAGCCGCGCGTCGCATCCTCGGCGATCGGGTGGCCCGCGGCTTCGAGCAGCGAGGCGGCCCGGCGCGCGACGTCCGGCGCCCCGCCCGCATCCCAGCGCAGCCGATAGGTATGCTCGGGAAAGCCATGATAATCATAGAGCAGCGGTTGACCGTCGCCCGTGTTGAGCGTGATGACGGGGGTTTCCCAATGGCCCGACACCAGCAGGATCGCGCGCGGCCGTTCGGGCAAGGTGGCGATCAGCTCCGCCAGATAGGCCTGCATCGGCCGCCACATCGGGTCGGGCGGACCACCCTGCGGATCCATGAAGAAACAGGGGCCGCCGCCATGCGGCACGAAGAGCGTGGGAAGCGTCATGCCCCCTTGTCCGCTCCTCACCGCGCGCCCGCAATCGCCGCCTTGGAAACAGCGCGTTTCGCGGGCATGACCGTCCGCGTCATGACCCGCTTCACCGTCAACAACCAGCCGGTCGAATACCGGCTCGATCCCGCGACACCGCTGCTCTGGGCGCTGCGCGACGCATCGAACCTGACGGGCGCGAAATATGGCTGCGGGACGGGGCATTGCGGCGCGTGCACCGTCGATGTGGACGGCCAGGCGGTGCGATCCTGCCGCGTGCCGATCGGCCGGATCGAGGGCAGCACCGTCACCACGATCGAGGGGTTGAGTCACGAGCGCACGCATCCGGTGCAACTGGCGCTGATCGCGGGCAACGTGACGCAATGCGGCTTCTGCATTCCCGGCATCGTGATGGCCGCCGCGATCCTGCTCCGCCGGGAGGCCGACCCGTCGGAGGAAACGATTCGCGCGCAGATCACCAATCTGTGCCGCTGCGGCATCTATCCCCGCCTGGTGGAGGCGATCCAGCGCGCCGGCCGCGCGGCGCGGGGCGAGGAGATCATCCCGGCCGGCGCGCGCCCCGGCATCGACCCCGCCGACGCCGCCCGCGTCGTCCCCGCGCTGACGCCGCCGCCAGCGCCCTGACCTGACCTGACCTGACCTGCCGCGGCGATCATCGTTCGCCCACATTCTTTCGCGTCGCTGACGATCGGGTTCAGCTTCGGTTCGCCGGCGGCACGGCATAGGAGTTGCATTATCGGGGCCGGCTCGTGCGCCGGCGAACAAGGATGACGGTGATGATGAAATGGATCACGAGCGCATTGCTGGCGGCGTCCGCCCTGGTGCCCGCCGCGGCGAACGCCCAGCAGGCGCCGAACGACGATCGCGGCCAACAGCGTGGCCCCGATCAGCGCGGACCCGACCAGCGTGGCCCCGACCAGCGCCCGCACGGCCAGCGCCCCGACGGGCAGCAGCGCCGCGGCCCGCAACAGGGCGATCCGCGCGCGCAGGGGCAGGTTCAGGCGGGCGTGCAGGTGCAGCAGCAGGGCGGCCGCGACGCCTCTCGCCAGGGCCAGCCCGGCCAGCCCGGCCAGCCGAACTTCGGTCAGGGCGGACGCGGCGGGTATGACGCCAATCGCGATCAGAACCGGCAGAACTTCGATCGCGGTGGCCCCGGCAACTATGCCGGGCGCAACGATCATGGCGGCTATGGCGGGCGCGGCGACGAGGGCGGCCCGAACGGCCGCTACGGCAACCCGGGCAATTATGCCGGGCGCGGCCAGCCCGGCTATGGCGGCCAGCAGCGCGGCGGCCAAGGCGGCTATGCCGGCCATGACGACGGCCGCGGCGGCTGGAACCGCGGTTGGCGCGGCGATCAGCGCTACAATTACGGCGGCTATCGCAACCAGAATCGTGGCGCCTTCCGCCTGCCGCGCTATTATGCGCCGCCGAGCTGGCATGGCGGGTATCGCCGCTTCTCGGTGGGCGTGACGCTCGGCTACGGCCTGTTCGGCGGCAATTACTGGATCGGCAATCCCTATGCCTATCGCCTTCCGCCGGCCTACGGCCCCTATCGTTGGGTGCGCTATTACAACGACGCGCTCCTGGTCGACACGCGCAGCGGCTATGTGGTCGACGCGGTGTACGACATCTTCTGGTAGGTCGATCGCGGCTCCGGCGCGTGGCGCGCCGGAGCCGCCCTTGCCCTGCCGGACCCGGTTGCCTTTCGCGCCGGAATCGGCAGAATCGGGCGATCATGAAATTCTTCGCCAAGAAGCAGGGCGCGCTGTCGAAGCTGCGCCAATTCGCCGGGCTCCAGGTCGCCGAGCGGCTGGATGCGACGCCGGGCGCCGTCCGGATGCCGATCGACGGCATCCAATTCTATCACCACGACGATTTCCTCGACGCCGCGCAGTGCGAGCGGCTGATGGCGATGATCGACGCGAGCCGCCGTCCCTCCACATTGCTCGCCACGCATGCCGAGCCAGGCTTTCGCACCAGCGAAAGCTGCGACATGGATCGCTGGTCCCCCGATGTCCGCCCGATCGACGAGGGCATCGCGCAGCTGCTCGGCATCGATCCGCTGAAGGGCGAGACGATGCAGGGCCAGCGTTACGCCCCCGGCCAGCATTTCCGCGCGCACCATGATTATTTCCACGAGGGCGAGGCCTATTGGAAGGATATGCAGAAGGTGGGCGGCCAGCGCACCTGGACGGCGATGATCTATCTGAACGACGTGATCGAGGGCGGCGCCACCTGGTTTCCGCAGGCGGGGATCAAGGTGTCGCCCAAGCGCGGCCTGCTGCTCGCCTGGAACAACATGCGCGCCGATGGCGGCCCCAACACGCTGACGATCCACGAGGGCATGCCCGTCGTCAGCGGCGTCAAATATATCGTGACGAAATGGTTTCGCGAGGAGAACTGGATCCGGTAGGCGCTCCCCTTGTGAACGTCCTCGGCATTACGCAATCCATTCTCGGCCAGCCCTGGCGCTGGCGGGCGCTCTCCGCCGACGGCCGCGACGGCGGTTTCACGCCCGACGATCTGGTCACGCAGATCCTGCTCGCCCGCGGCGTCCCGCGCGAGGCGCTCGCGCTCCACCGCACCCCCTCGATCCGCGGCTTCATGCCCGATCCGTCGATCTTCCGCGACATGGACCGCGCCGCCGAACGGCTGGCGGATGCGGTGCAGGCGGCCGAGACGGTCGCGGTGTTCGGCGATTACGACGTGGATGGCGCGACGTCCGCGGCGCTGATGCTGCGCCTGCTCGGCGATCTGGGCATCGCGGCGACCGCCTATATCCCCGATCGGCTGACCGAAGGCTATGGCCCCAGCGCCGAGGTCATGGTGCGCCTCGCGCGCGAAGGCGCGTCGCTGATCGTGACGGTCGATTGCGGCGCACAGGCGTTCGATGCGCTGGAAGCCGCGCGGCTGGCGCCGGTGGACGTGATCGTGGTCGATCACCACAAATGCGCCGCCGCCCTGCCCCATGCGCACGCGCTGGTGAACCCCAACCGGCTGGACGAGGACGAAGGCGCCGCGCACGGCCATCTGGCGGCGGTGGGCGTCGCCTTCCTGCTCGGCGCGGCGCTCGTCCGCACGCTGCGCGCGCGCGGCCATTTCACCGGTCGGGCCGAGCCGCGCATGCTCGACCTGCTCGATCTGGTCGCGCTCGGCACGGTGGCGGACGTGGCGCAGTTACGCGGCCTCAACCGCGCCTTCGTCACGCAGGGGCTGAAGATCATGGCGCAGGGCCGCAACCTCGGGCTGGCGGCGCTGGTCGAGGCGTCGCGGCTCACCCGCGCGCCGACCGCGACCGATCTGGGCTTCGCGCTGGGCCCGCGGATCAACGCAGGCGGGCGCGTCGGCCGGTCGGACCTGGGCGTCCGGCTGCTCACCACGCCGGACGCGGACGAGGCCCGCGCGATCGCCGCGGAGCTCGACCGGCTGAACGAGGAACGCCGCGCGATCGAGGGGGTGGTGCAGGACGCGGCCGATGCGCACCCGCACGGCGAACGCCGCGTCCGTGTCGTGGCCGGAGCGGGCTGGCATCCCGGCGTGATCGGCATCGTCGCGGGGCGGCTGAAGGAACGGCTCGGCCGCCCCGCGATCGTCATCGCGCTCGGTGAGGACGGCATCGGCAAGGGATCGGGCCGATCGATCGCGGGCGTCGATCTGGGCGCCGCCGTGCTGGCCGCCAAGGAGCACGGCCTGCTGGTCGCCGGCGGCGGCCATGCGATGGCGGCGGGGCTGACGATCGCGGCCGACCGGGTGGCGGCGTTCGCCGATTTCCTCGAGGCGCGGCTGGCCGACGCCGTCGACCGCGCGCGCGAGGATCGGGCGCTGCTGGTGGACGCGGTCATGGCGCCCGGCGGCGTCAATCCCGAACTGGTCGAGGCGATGGACGCGGGAGGCCCCTACGGCATGGGCTGGCCCGCACCGCGCATCGCCGCCGGGCCGGTGCGCGTCGTGAAGGCCGATCTGGTCGGCCAGGGCGGCCATGTCCGCGCCATCGTGGCGGGCGACGACGGGCGCAGCCTGAAGACGGTGGCGTTCCGCGCGGGTGAGACGCCGCTCGGCCAGGCGCTGCTCAGCGCACCGCCGCACCGCCGCCTGTGGCTCGCCGGCCGCGCCAAGGTCGATCTCTGGTCCGGCCGCGCCACCGCGGAACTTCACGTCGAAGACGCCGCCTGGGCCGATTGAGCGCTTGACCGTCCCCGCCCTTGGCCCTAGTCGCATCCACCGGCGCAGGCCCCTTCGTCTAGCGGTTAGGACGCGGCCCTTTCACGGCTGAAGCACGGGTTCGATTCCCGTAGGGGTCACCAAGCCAGGTTTTTCTACGACTTGGTCATGGTGCAGTCGCGATCTTTCGGTCCATCTGACCAAGCGCATCCCCTCAGGGGATGAGCCGGTTCGCACGAAGTTCGGCCGCGGCTTCAGCATAGGCCGTGGCAAAGGCGGGTTTGCCCGACAGGCGTTCGGCCACGAGCAACCCCAGCGCTTCCCCCGCGGTCACGTCGCTGCGGAAATGCTGCTCGCAGGTGATGCGCGTCTCGGCATAGCGGGCGGCGCGCGCCAGGATCGGTGCGGCGCGATCGGGGAACAGCCGGGCGAGCGTGCCCGCATAGGCATAGGCGCTGGTGGTGTGGCCGCTCGGATAGCTGGAGAGCGGCTCGCCCTCGCTGCGCTTGCACGTGGCGAGCCGGGGATCGATCACCCAGGGCCGTGGACGGCGGAACTCGTCCTTGCCGCGCGCCGTCACCGCCTTCTCGGTCGCGCGCACCAGCGCCATCAGCCGCGCGGTGGCGGGCAGGCGGGTGAGATCGAAGCCCGGCCCGATCGCGGCGGCGAAGATCGAGGCATCCTTGATCTCGCCCTCCGCCTTGGCCGCTTCCGCCTGCGCCGCGGTGCGCGTGCGTTCCGCGGTGCGAAGCTCGGCCAGTTCCGCCATCGCCTGCACGCTGTCGCGTGCGGGCGGCGGCGGCAGCACCAGCGCCGGATCGAGATCCGATGCGGCCAGCAGCGACACCTCCTTGGGCTCCTTGGCCGCCGCCATGGTGGCCAGCGCGATCGCGAGCAACGCCAGGGACTTCATCAGAACGTCACCGTGATGTCGCCGGTGAAGGCGCGCCCGACCTGGAAGATATATTGGTCGTACGGATAGACGGTCGCTTTCGACACCGGATCGGTCACGCCCTTGCCCTGGCTGATGCTGGTCACGCGCGTGGAGTCGAACAGGTTGGTGACTTCGATGCCCAGCCGGACCGGCCCGATGTCGTACCGCGCGGAGACGATGGCGGTGTTATAGCCTTTGCTCTGATAGACGGGGCTGTCGTAGCTCGTGCCGGTGGTGCCCGGCGGCGCGATGAACCACTGGTGGCCGACCCATTTGTCGATCAGCGAGAAGCGGATCGGTCCGCTCTTGTAGAGGAGGCCGCCGGCGGCGGTCCATTCGGGCGCCTTGGCCACCTGCTGCTGCGGCGCCCCGGCGTTGTCGGTCTTGGCATAGTTGCGCGAACCGTTGGCGAAGACCGCGAAGCCGCGTGGCAGCGCATAGGTCACCTGCCCCTCGACGCCCTTGTAGGTCACCGCGCCCTGGTTGAAATACACGACGCCCACGCCCGGCGTCGCCGAGGTGACCGAGGCGAACTTGTTCTTAAAATCGATCTTGTAGACATCGGCGTCGATGCTGAGATTCTGGCCGTGATAGACCGCGCCGGCCTGATAATTGGTCGAGCGCTCGGGTTCCACGGTCGAAAGGCTCGGATTGGCGACGTAAAGCACGCTCAGCGGCGGCGCGAGGAAGCCCTTGGCATATTGGCCATAAACCGAAAGGCCCGGCGTGATCGCGTAGTTGATCGTCGCGAACGGCAGGTCGGCGACGTAGTCGTTGCGCTGCGACTGCGCATAGCGCGTCGTCTGGTTGTAGAGCGCATCGATCCGCCGCTGGAAATCGACATGCTTGTAACCGGGCGTGATCGTCAGCCCGTCGATCGGGCGAAGCTCCAGTTCGACGAACTCCTCGGTGTGGTTCGTCTCGCTCTTCTGGTCGAACTTGACGTTCTGCGGCGTGACGGCGCCCGTCGCCGGGTTGGTCACCGCCTTTTCGATATAGTTGGGCGCCATGTTGACGAGGTTCACGTCGCGCTGCTGGCGATAGGTGTTCGAGAATTCGAGCCACGCGCCCGCGGTGATCGCACCGAAGCCGAAATCGATCCGCGTCTTGGCGATGTCGCCGAACACGCGGTACTTGTTCGTCTTGGTATAGCCGGGCACGCCAGCGCCGGTCACCGCCTTGGTCGCGCCGGCCGCGGGCGAGATCGTCACCACGTTCGCCGCCGTCACCGCCGCCGCCACCTGCGCTGCGGTGGCCTGACCCGTCGCCGTCGGGAAGGCCGTGCCGAAGATCGTCACGTCGTTGCCCGACAGCGTCTCGTTGTCGTAGCTGTAGGTATAGGCGCGGTTCTCGAACACCGAATGCGGGGCGAGTTCGGCCTCGAACTTCACCAGCTCGAAATCGGTCGTCTTGTGCGTGTGGTTGTAGCCATAATAATCCTGCGTGTTCGGATCGTTGTTGAGGCTGAAATATTTGCCGTAGAGCGCCGCTTGGCCGAGCGTTACGCCGTCATTGTCGGGCTGGTTGAACGTGTTCTCGTTATAAGTGCCGAGGATCGTCAACCGCGCCGACGGTCCCACGGGGATGACGATCTTGCCGAAGACGTTGTTCGAATTGAACGGGCTGTAGGTGCGCGCGCCGTTCGAATGGATGTGCTGGCCGCTGAACACCATCTCGGTGCCACCGAGCGCGTCGATCGCGCCGGTCTGGACGAGGCCGCGCAGCAGATAGGTGTCGAAACTGCCATAAGTGCCCTTGAACTCGGCGCCGGCATTCTCGCGCGTTGCGCGGCTGAACAGGTTGAAATTGCCGCCGAACGTCGCCTGGCCGAGCTGGCTGGCATTGCCGGGGCCGCGATCGATGATCTCGGTCTCCACCGTATTCGACGGGAAGAAGGTGTTCGAATGGTGCGTCGGATCGTTGGTGTCGCCGAACGGCACGCCGTCATAGGTGACGTTGTATTCGCCGTCCTGGAAGCCGCGGATCTGCGCCTTGGATTCCGACAGGCCGATGCCGTTGGCCGATCCGGTGTTCGACACGCTGGGGCTGATGAGCGCGATCTGGTTGAAATCGGCGGTCGCGGGCAGCGAATCCTCGATGAAGCTGCGCGAGATGATCGATTGCGGCTGCGTGGTCTTCAGCGACGCGGTGACGGGCGCGATCACGTTCGCCTTCGTCGCGGTCACGACGATGTCGGAACCCTCGGCGATGCCATCGCCGCGCGTCTGGGGATCCTCGGCGGCCGGGAGCGGCGCGGGCACGGACGTGTCGCGCGCGACTTCGGCGCCGGACGCCACCGGCTTGTCCGCGGCGTGCGCACCGGCGGGTGCGAAGCAGAACGCCAGCGTGCTCGTGCCGAGCGCCATCGAACGGGCAAATGCCCGTTTGCGAAGATTGGTCATGTGTCGGTCCCCCTAAGGCCAGTACCTTTGTGGCGGCGTTAGGAAGAACCGAAGTCAGTTGTGTTACAAAAGGCCCGGCCAGCCGGACATTGGGATTTTTTCAGGGAGATTAACGCCGATCAGAACTTGGCGATCAGCGTCACGCCGGCCACCATCAGCACCGCGCCCAGCGCCCGCCACGGGTTCATCGCATGCTGTTCCATGCGCAGCAGCCCGAAATGATCGATGGCGAGGCTGGCGAGGATATTGGCCGTGATGGTGATCCCGTTGACCGGCCCCGCCCCCAGCTTCTGGATCAGCAGGAAGCCGGCGAACACCGCGACCGCGCCGACGATGCCGCCCAGCGGCGCCCACCACGGCATCGACGCGAAGTCGCCGACAGTCGGCAGCGGGCGCGGCATGCACGCGAAGAGCGCGACCGTCGCGAACAGCACGAGCATGAACGAGACCGAGGTGGCGAGCCATGGGTTCTGCAGCGACTTGTTGAGCTCGCCGCCCATGGCCGCGCCCACCGCCTGCAACATGCCGGCAGCGAAGATGAAAGGATAGGCCCAGGCAGCGTTCATGCGATGATTTCCTTGTTCAGCCGATCAGAAGCCGCAGGCCGAGCGCGGCGAGGAGCGCGGCGGGCATCGCGACGGCGCCCACCTTGAGAAATGCGGCGAAGGTGACGTTCTCGCCCTCGCGGCGGATCGCCTGGAGCCAGAGAATCGTCGCGAGCGAGCCCGTCACCGACAGATTGGGTCCGAGATCGACCCCGATCAACAGCGCATCGGTGACGAGCCGCGGCGGCTGCGCCTGAAGCACGGCCGTGCTGGCGATCAGCCCCGCGGGCAGATTGTTCATCAGGTTCGATCCGAACGCCAGCACGGTGCCCGCCACCGCCGCGGTTCGCGTCGGATCCTGCGCGCCGTGCCGGATCGCATCGGCCACCATCCGGATCACGCCGGTCCGGTCCAGCGCCTCGACCAGCACGAACAGCCCGGCGACCAGCGGCAGCACGCCCCACGAGACGCTCTTCACGAGATCGATCGGCGAGCGGCGCGCGATCGCCGATACCGCGAGTGCGGTGGCGATGCCCGCCAAAGCGGTCGGCAGGCCAAGCTGCTGGTCCAGCGCCGACATCGCCACCAGCAGTATCGCCGTCAGCAGGATCCCGGCAAAGGCGAGCTTGCCGCCGCGCGACAGCGCCTCGCGCTCCACGTCGCATTCGCATTCGCCCGCGATCCGCTTGCGTTCGATCACGCGCAGAACCACGAACGTGACGGCGATCGAGGCGAGCGACGGCAGCGCGAACGATCCGAGCCACTGGCCGAGTGGCGGCATATGGCCCCCATAAAGAACGAGATTGGCGGGGTTGGAGATCGGCAGCACGAAACTGGCCGCGTTGGCGATCAGCGCGCAGGCGAAGAGCAGCGGCAGCGGCTCGGCCTTGGCCTTCTTGGCGGCGGCGAACACCGCGGGCGTCAGCACCACCGCGGTCGCGTCGTTCGACATGAAGGTCGTGACGATAACGCCTGTCGCATAGACCAGCGCGCAGAGCCGCGGCCGCGACCGGTTGGCGGCGTTGACCGCGGTGGCCGCGACCCAGTCGAAGACGCCATGTTCGCGTGCCGTTTCACTCAGCAGCATCATGCCGGTGAGAAACAGATAGACGTCGAGCCCCTTGGCGATCGCGTCGCCCGCGGCGCCGATCGGCATCAGGCCCGCGACCACCAGCAGCACCGCACCGGCGACCGCCCAGATCCATTCGGGCCAGCGCATCGGCCGGCCGATCACGCCTGCCGTGGACAGGCCGGCAATGGCCCATGTCGCCCCCGTCGCCAAGGTCACCAGCCACCGCCATTCTTGTTGGGGCCGCGCTGCGATCCATCGATCCCGGCCTCGGGCCACGCACCCACCGCGTGGCAGTCGATCCCCGGCGCCACCAGCGGCCGGCGTTTGGGAATGTCCATCACGTCCCGCACCAGCAGCTCGATCCGATCGCGCGCGGTGCCGCAAGCCACCTCGACGCGCCGCAAGCCCTCCGACAGCATCGTTTCCGCCTGCCAGGCGCCGTCTACCAGAGTCATCGTGGCGGCCGGGCCGCCGTCGATCGACACGGACACCGCCGCGTCCGGGCCGGCGCCGAAGAGCCTGGCGACGATCGTCACCGGCCCCGGTCGCGGCACCTGATGGGAGTCGGACGGCCGGGTCACGAGCCGCCGGTCGCATGGGGCGACGATCTGGACATGCGGCCAGGCGTCATCCAGCCGGCGGAATCGCCAGCTCGGGACGCGGCCGTGGAGGCAGACGATCGTGAAGCCTGGCCGGCCGTCATCCTCCTCGATCTGCCCGGTGGAACGAGTCGCGCCATAGACGGTGCGGCCGTCGTTCAGCAGCTCGTTATAATGGGTGTGCCCCGTATCGACGAACGCCACGCCGCCATCGGCGAAGGTGCGCGCGATCTCGTCGCCATCGGCGGCGAGATCGCCGGGATAGGCGTGCATGAAGACGAGCGGGATCTGCCCGGCCGCCTCGGCCCGCGCCAGTTCCTCGCGGATCCGGTTGCGGTGGTGCATCGTCACGCGAAAATCGGGGCCGCCCGCGCCGTCGCCGACGATGTCGAGGAACACGCAGCGATAGCCGCCGATCGTTTCCGCCTCGGGCCGGTTCGCGGGCGGAATCGCGGCCTCGTAGGCGATCAGATCGTGCGGTTCGAAATCATGATCGCCGGGGATCGCGCGCCAGGGCCGGTCGAGCGGCGCGAGCGCTTCGATCATCCGCGCATATTGCTCCGGCGTGCCATGATTGGCGTTGTCGCCCGGCAGGAACACGAAATCGGCATCCCGGCCGATCCGCGTGTTCACCTGCCCGACGATGGTCTCCAGCCGATCGAGACTCTGCCAGCCATCGGCCTCGTCGATGTGGAGGTCTCCGACATGGACCCAGGCGATCGTCGCGGTCATCGCGCGGCCTCCGGCTGGGGCTCCCCGCCATCGCCATCCCCGTCACCGTCGTGCTTGGGCGAACAGGCCGGGCGCAGCGTGCCGGCAAAACCGATCCACAGCGCGAGGCTGGCCAGCGCGAAGCTGCCGAGGATGAAGAAGGCGACGTGATAGCCCAGTTCCTGCGCGAGCCACCCGCCGATCGCGGGCGACAGGCTGGCGCCAACGCCCTGCACCGTCATCACTGCGCCCTGCCCGACGTTTACGCGGCCGGTGCCGCTGAGCAGGCAGGCGACGAGCCCCGGCACCGCGACGCTCTGCAACCCGGCACCGATCCCGTCGAGCGCCTGCACCGGCCACACGCCCCAATATTCGATGAAGGTTCCGGCGAGAAACCCGCGCAGCGGCAGCGCCGCAAACGAGATCAGGAGCACCAGCCAATAGCCCCGGCCGGCCGCCACCTTCATGGCGATCAGGCTCGTCACGATCATCACCGCCTGCGCGACGACGACGGTCATGGCGGTGAACATCGCGGGATTGCCCTTGCCCGCGCCTACCACCGCCAGCCCGTACAGCGGCAGCATCGCGCCATTGCCGAGATGGAAACAGGCGAGCGCCGCGGCCAGGATCAGCATCGGCTTGTTGCGCATCAGGACCTTGAAGCCCTCCGCCTTGCCGCCCGCGTCGTCGTCGCCGCCCTCGCCTTCCAGCCCGCGCGCCGCACGATGGTCGATCGCGCGCTCGGGGATCGACAGGACGGAAATGATGGCGAGCACGCCGAAACCGGCCGCGAGATAGAAGATCGCCGGCATGCCGAACTTCCAGCCGAGCCAGCCCGAAAGCCCCGCGCCCACCATGTTGCCGGCGTGGTTCCACGCCTGGTTGCGCCCGTTCTGCGCGTTGAAACCCTTTTGCCGGACGATGCCGAGCGTCATGCCGGCGACGGCGGGGCCGATGGCGGCACCGGCGATCGCGGTCGCGACCTGGCTGATCGTCACCACGGTCCAGGTCTGCGACCACAGGATCAGGAACGACGCGAGCACCGTACAGATGCCGGTGACGACGACGACCCAGCGCTTCTTCTCGGTGTGATCGATGAACGCACCGGCGGGCGCAGTCATCAGCATCCCGGCCACGCCGCCCGCGGTCATCACCGTGCCGATCGGCCCGGTCTGCCATCCGCGCTGCTGCAGGAACACGCCCAGGAACGGGCCGATGCCCGCCTGCATGTCCGCCATGCTGAAGTTCAGCGCCTGAAGCGCGCGAGTGGCGCGCTTCGTGTCGCCCCCCTTCGTCCCCGCAGCGTCACCACCCCCGCTCGGGACCACCATCGTCGCCATGCCATGCTCCTCGCTGCCCGCGCTTAACCCAAGTGATGGGCGAAAGGTCCAAGCCGGTCGTTATTTGTCATATATTATAATCGCGTACCGTTCGGCTGTTGAAGGCACGCTGTTGAAAACAGGGCGAAAGCTCGCGTTCGAACATCCGCAAGAACCTTGCCGCCGTTCCTAGCCGGACGGCCGCAATCGCCGCTGAACATCATCGTTCAGCTTCTGTTTAGAAAGGTTAACGGCGGAGCGCCCGGCCGCCGATCCGGCTTAACCGGCCGCTAACCAGCCGCTCCTATGGTCGGCGCTTCGGCGGCGACAGGCGCGGGCATGATGTATAGACAATTCCTGCTCGTGAGCGCCCTCGGCGTCGTCACGTCGTGCGTGCCGTCGGAGCACGCGGCGCGGACGGTCGCCTCCACCCGGCCGCGGGCGCTCGACTCGCGGTCGCTGCTGCAGGCACTGGCGCTTCGCGTGCCCGACGACGCCGTGCTCGCTGCCGCTACCGCCACGCCCCGCTTCGCCGCGCGCATCGCCTCCGCCCCGCCCTTCTTCGCCGCCGCCCGCAGCGCCGACGACGCGAGCCGCGCGACCGATTGCCTGACCCAGGCCGTCTATTACGAGGCGAGATCGGAGCCGCTCGACGGCCAGCGCGCGGTGGCGCAGGTGGTGCTAAACCGGGTGCGCGACCGCGCGTTCCCCAAAAGCGTGTGCGGGGTGGTCTATCAGCGCGGCACCCGCTCGTCGGGGTGTCAGTTCACCTTCACCTGCGACGGTGCGCTGATGGCGCGCCGCGAACCGCACGCATGGGAACGCGCGCGCGCGGTGGCGGAAGCGGCGCTGTCCGGCAGCGTCTATGCTCCGGTGGGCGCGGCCGTCTTCTACCACACTCAGGCGGTCTCACCCTGGTGGGCGCCCAGCCTGTCGCGGATCGGCAGCATCGGCGCGCATATCTTCTATCGCTGGCACGATGCGCTCGCCCGATCGCTGTCGTTCCACCAAGGCTATTCGGGCCTCGAGCCCGCGACCGGCGGCAGCGCCCCGGCGCCCTTCACGCCCGAGGCCGCGTTCCCCATGGATCTGGTGCAGCAGGCCGGCGTCACCATCCACCGCGAACACGCGGCGGCGATGCCGGAGACCGGCGCATGGATGACGGCGGGGGTCCGCATCCACCGCGGCATGACCCCGCCCCAGTCTCCCGCCGAGACGATGGCGGCCGACGGGGAACCCGCCGACCGCACCTGATCGTCAATAGTGGAAGCGCAGCGTGCCGCCGAAGGTGCGCGGTGCGCCCAGGAACGCGTCCAGCACGCCGGTCGCGTTGGTCGGCACGTTCTGGAAGCCGGAGTCGAACGCCACCTGCTTGTAGTTGGTGTCGAACATGTTCTCGACCCAGACCTCGGCGCTCCAGCGGTGATCGGTCGGACCGAAGCCCAGCCGGCCGTTCGTCAGCGTATAGCCCGTCTGGTATTTGCCGGGATCGAGATCCGATCCGGTGTTGTAACCCGACGAGTATTTCGCACCGATCGTGAGGCGCAACTGCTTGGTCTCGCCGATCGGCTGCGTGTAGGTGCCCGACAGCGACGCCGAATAGAGCGGTGCCAGCGACAGCCGCGACCGCGCACCGCCCTGGAAGTCCGTCCGCAGCACCAGATCGGCCAGTTCGCTCGACGACAGGTGATAGCGCGTATCCGCCACGGTCACGCCGCCCTGCAGATTGAGCCGGTTGGTCGCGAACCAAACGAAATCGGTGTCGATCCCCTTGCTGACGACATGGGGCACCGAATCCACCACGAACACCAGCCCGTTGAAGGTGTTGAGCTGGAAGCCGGCATATTTCTGGTAGAACAAGGTCGTGTTGAACAGCACCTTGCGGTTGAACAGCGTCGCCTTCTGGCCCAGCTCGAACGAGTCGTTGGTTTCCTTCGGGAAACCGGTGTTGGTGATCGGCGTGTTCACCGCGGCGCTGCCCGGCGCACAGCCGGGCTGGCCGACGGTGCATTCGACGCGATCGAGGTTGAACCCGCCGGCCTTGTAGCCGCGCGCATAGGAACCATAGACGAGCAGCGAACGGCTGAAGCGATAGGCGAGCTTGGCCGTGCCCGACAGGTTGCGCTCATTCTCCGACTGATAGTCGGTAAAGTTGTTGTAGCCCGGGCTCAGGAACGGCAGGCAGAGTGTGCCGTTCACGGCGGCCAGTTGCGCCGCTGCCGCCGGATTGACCCGCGCAAGAATCCCGAAGGCCGCATTGGCCGCGCCGCAACCCGCGCCGCTGCCGATATTGGTGCTCGCCGTGTTCAGCGACTTGTCGTCCCACGTGTAGCGAAGGCCGACGTTGAAATCGAGCTTGTCGGTCAGGTGCAGCGTGTTGTTCGTGAAGATCGCATAGGTGTCGTCGGTCTGGCGATAGCGATCGACCGATCCCGAATCGGCGGCATAGTTCACGCCGCCGACGAACGGAAAGGTGAGCCCCGTGCGCAGGAAGGTGGGATCGGGCTTGCCCTCGACCAGCGAGGAGAAGAGCAGGCTGAGATAGGGCGTGAACTGGCTGCCGACAAGCACGCTAGTGTTCTGGCGCAGCTTCTCGTTGGAGAAGAACCCGCCGACGAGATAGTCGAGCTTGCCGGACGTGCCCGCATAGCGGAGTTCCTGGCTGAAGGTGCGGAACTGGCTCGAATTGCTGTCATTGTCGGGCAGGTAATCGAGATCGGCGGTCGAGAAATCGGCATCGAAGCCGCCGGTGATCTTCCAGTCGCGATAGGCGGTGATCGACGTCAGCGTTCCCGGCCCGACCTGCCAGTCGGCCTGGAGCGACACACCCTGGTCGCGCGTCCGCTGGCGATCGTCGCGGTTCGAATAGGCGTTGCGGTCATAAGGCGTGGCGGGGTTTCCGTCGTTGCCGCCCAGTGCCGCGACCAGATTGTTGGCGAGGTTGGGTGCCGGTGCCTGGCTGGCGCGCGTGATGACCGCGATGCAGCAATGCTCGTCGCGGCGCGACACGTCGCCGATCAGGCGCAGCGTCAGCGTGTCGGTCGGCTTGTAGAGGAGCTGCCCGCGGAAGGTGTAGAAATGACGGTCGGTGTCGTCCCTCTTGGTGCGCGGCCCCGCGCCCGTGTTCACGTCGAAATAGCCGTCGCGCTCGCGGCCGGCGAAATAGAGGCTCGCGGCCAGCTTGTCGCTCACCGGGCCGGTCACCTCGACCGCACCGCCCATCGCGCCGTAATTGCCCGCGGTCAGCTCGGCATCCATGCCGAAGGTGAATTGCGGCAGCGCGGTGATGATGTTGATGACGCCGGCCGTCGCGGATTTGCCGAACAGCGTGCCCTGCGGCCCCTTCAGCACTTCGATCCGCTCGACATCGCCCAGATCGCCGAAGCCGACGCCGTTGCGCGAACGGTAGACGCCGTCGATCACGATGCCGACCGAGGATTCGAGGCCGGGATTGTCGCCGACCGTACCGATTCCGCGAATTCGCGCGGTGGTCGAGGCCTCGCTGCTGGTCGAGGTGACGAGCAGGCCGGGGGCGAGCAACGCCAGATCCTTGATGTCCTTGACGCCCGCATCCTGGAGCAACTGGTGGCTCACCGTCGTCACGACGATCGGCACGTCCTGCAGGCTCTGGCTGCGCTTCTGCGCGGTGACGACGATGTCGTCGACGCTCGCCGGGCCGTTCGCGGTTGCCGCCTGCGGCGTGTTGGTGGCGGCGGCGGCGGGCTGATCCCCCGGCTGCGGCGCAGGGCTCGCGGCGGACTGCGCGAAGGCCGGCGCGGCGATCGCTGCCGCCACCAGCGCCATGGCCGATCCTGCTGCGCGAAGATTTCCTCGAACCGTCATCATCATCCTCCCGGGCCCGATCATTCGGTGCCTTTGCCGGTGCTTTGGGCCACGCCAGATGAAGATCGGATGACAACCGCATGACAGGGGCATACCCGTTGCTCGAAAACTGTGTCGAACGGGTAACTGTCCGCCGCAAAGGGGGAAAAAGGGTCGAACCTTCGCCGACGATCGCGTTAGGACGCAGGGCGCGGTCCGCCGATCACGACGATCGCGTCCGGCGCATCGCGAAGTGTCAGGAACAACCGTCCGCCGGGCGCGCGCGGTACTGCGATGGTCGAGCCCGTGAATCCGTCGGGCACCTGCGTCGGCGGATCACCGGCTGCGGCCTTGTTCGAAGACGTGCGGATCTCGCGCACCAGATAAAGTCCGGCGCCCTTCAGCACGCACGCGCCGCCCGCGGCCGGACAGGTAAGCGCCTCCAGCCGGGGCATGCGCACCAGCGTCGTCAGGGGCTGCCAGTCGCCCGCGACGTCGGCCTGAACCACGCGAAACCGGATCGGCCCATAGGCCGAACCGCCAAACGCCGCCCGGGCATCCAACTCGCCGATCGCCACCCCGGCGTCCTGGAGATGCAGCGGCAGCGTGACCGTCTGCCCCGTCGTGGCGGCCATCAGCTCCACGGTGTCGCTCGCCGAGAACCGCGTGGCCCCCTCGCCTTTCAGCGAAAAGGTGAGCCGTCCGTCCTGCGGCATCAGCTCCGCACCCTGGAGCGTGGTCGGCACGGGCGCCGGCGCACCGGTTCGCGCGACCGTGGTGCCGATCAGCACAACTTGCGGGCGGGGCGGGGCGATCGTGATCTTCACCTCCACCGCGCGCCCGTCGCGGCGCACGACACGCGCCACCCGGACGTCGCCGACGTGGAGCGCGCCGACCGCGGCCAAATCGGTCGACATCGCGAGGCGGTCGGTGCCGGCGACCCGGTCGAGGCTGCCGGGCTCGAACGCCACACCGCCCAGCTCCAGCCGCGCGACCTGATCGAGGCGCGTCCCCTCGAGCACCCCGGCGCGATCTCCTGCATGGATCACGAAGCCCGCGATCCGGCCCGCCTCGGCATAGGCGCGCAGCACGATCCGCTGCGGCGCCTCGACCCCGTGGCTTTGCACGGCGATCGTCACCGGCCCCGGCTGCGCGTCCGTCAGCGGCACCTTCAGCGCCAGATGGTCCTCGCCCTGCGCCGTCCAGGCGACCGGGCGGTGCCCATCGCCGTCCCCGATGGACACGTCCGCGACGCAGGCGGCGGCGCTGCCCGACAGCAGCAGCGGCGTCTCGCGGCCGACCACCAGCGAGCCGCCGTCCACCACCTGCCAGGTCCGCCCGGCGGGGGCGACCAGGCGGAAGCGCGGGCCGTCGAAGGTGCCGAACCCCCAGGATCCGTGCAGCACCCCCTCCATCACCGGATCGAGCGTCTTGCCGGCGAGCCCGGCGGAATCGACGACATAGCCGCCCTTCGCCGCCTGCGCCTCGACGGGGAGGTCGATCGTGGCGCCGGCCTTGGTCCTCAGCCGCAGCGCCATGTTCCGCGCATAGGCGGTGGCGAACACCAGCGGCGCACCAGCCACGCGCAGCACCGGCGCGGGCTGCGTCGCGCACAAGGCTGCATCGTCCTTGGCCACCAGCGGCGGCGGCGCCGCCGGTGCAATCCCCGGAAGCGCCGCGACCAGCACCGATTGCGGCTTGCGGAACGAGGGGACGGCGTTCAGCAGCAGCGCGGTCGATCCGCCATGCTGCACGCTCAGCGCCGGGATGAACTGAAGCTGCGCCGACTGGAACGCACCCAGGATCCGCGCCACGTCGCGGATGACGCCGATATAGGGGCTGTAATAGCCGAGCCCCGCCTGCGGGGTCGAGCTGAGCTGCATGGCGACATCGGCGGGCGCACCCGCCAGGGTCTGCGCGATCGAACTGGTCTGGCCGTCGGCCAGCACCGCCGCGTCGCCGCCCTGGGTCAGGCAGGCGGCGCGCGCATCGGGCTGGCGCAGCAGGCAATCCGTGTCGAGCTTCACCGCGAGGCTCTGCGCGAGCCGCGGCGACGTTTCCGCCAGTTCGGCCGGGCCGAGCCCGCGGATGCCGTCGACGAACGCCGCCAGCCGAGCCCGGTCCAGCATCGACTGGTTCAACACCTGCGACACCCGGACGAACGCGCCCGGCCGCCCGCGGATCGCCGCGGTCACCGCGCCCAGCGCACCGCCCGTTTCGGGCACCAGCAGGACGACCGCCTGTTCGGCACCGGTCGGAACGACGGCGTCGATCGTCGCATCCTTCGGCTTCCATGTCTGGGCGTCGATCAGCCAGCCCTTGGGCGGCGGATTGGTGGCGCCGCGCAGGAACGCCAGCACCATGCGGTAACGCGCCGCCTGCCCGGCCGGCAGATCGGCGACGATGCGCAACCGGTCGCCCGCCGCGAGATTGGGCGTCTCCGACAGGGGCAAGGTCACCCCGTCCCGCCCGACCGAGACGCGGAGCGAGGGGCCGGCGAGATCGAACGGCGCGGGGTCGGCCCGGGCGACGCCGGTCGCGAGCGCCGCCCCGGCGCAGGCGAGCAGCAGCCGCCGCGCTGTGCCGATGGGGTCGATGATGGTCACGGCCCGCTTCTATCGATGGCCCCGCCCACTGCAAGCTGGCTCGTCATCCGCGGCGAGCGCCGCACAAACGACGACCCCCTCCGTTCCGGCAGGAACGAAGGGGGTCATGTCGCTGTAACCAATGGTGCACCCGGAGCGATTCGAACGCCCGGCCCTCAGATTCGTAGTCTGATGCTCTATCCAGCTGAGCTACGGGTGCACATTGGAGTGGCGCTGTTAGACGCGGCGATCGGATCGCGCAAGTGCGTTGCGCAACATTCTTCGGCCGCATAGAGCAAGGCCATCATGCGCACCCTCCCCCTCCTCGCGGCCTTGTCCCTCGCCCTTGCGTCGCTCGGCGGTTGCGCGGCGGAAAAGGGGCATTTTCCTTCGCTGGCACCGCGTCCGATCGAGAAGCTGGGCTTTGCCGAACCGACCGTCACGCCAGTTGTCGCCACCGCGGATCCCGCGCTCGATGCCCGGCTGGCGGAAACCGCGCAGCGGCTGGGTGCGATCGCGCATGGTTTCGCCGGCGACGCCGCAAAGGCGGAAATCGCGGCGGCGGCGGCCAAGGGTCAGGCGGCCGGCAGCGAACGCTGGATCGCCGCGCAAAGCGCGCTCGCCTCGCTCGACGACTGGCGCGCGCAGGCATCCGCGCTCCTCACCGATGTCGAGCAACTGGCGATCGACCGCGCCGCGACGCTCGCGCCCGATTATCCCGGCATCGCCGCACTGCGCGATCGCGCCAAGGCGGAGGCGGACAGCGAAGGCGCCACGATCGCGCGCCTGTCCGCCGCGCTGCCGCAAGGCTAGGCCGGACTACCCGTTCAGCAGCCGCGCGGCGTGCGCGGCGTGATAGGTCAGCACGCCCGATACCCCGGCGCGCTTGAACGCGACCAGCGTCTCCAGCACCAGTCCATCGCGGTCCCCCGCCCCGGCGGCGGCCGATGCCTCGATCATCGCATATTCGCCCGATACCGCATAGGCGAACACCGGCACCTGGAACGCGGATCGCACCTTGGCGATGATGTCGAGATAGGGCAGCCCGGGCTTCACCATCACCGTATCCGCGCCCTCGGCCAGATCGAGCGCCACTTCGCGCAGCGCCTCCTCGGCATTGGCATGGTCCATCTGATACGTCTTCTTGTCGCCCTTCAGCAGCCCGCGGGTGCCGACCGCGTCGCGGAACGGGCCGTAGAAGGCGCTGGCATATTTGGCGGCATAGGACATGATCTGGACGTTCTGGTGCGCCGCCCCTTCCAGTGCCGCACGGATCATGGCGATGCGGCCGTCCATCATGTCGGACGGCGCGATGATGTCGGCGCCCGCCTCGGCCTGGTTCAGCGCCTGCGCCACCAGACGCTCCGCGGTGCTGTCGTTGACGACATAGCCTGCCGCATCGACCAGCCCGTCATGGCCGTGGCTGGTATAGGGATCGAGCGCCACGTCGGTCAGCACCCCCACTTCGGGCACCGCATCCTTCAGCGCCCGCACCGCGCGGCACATCAGATTGTCGGGATTGAGCGCCTCGGACCCCTCCTCGTCGCGCAGATGCGGCGGGGTATAGGGAAACAGCGCGACGCACGGGATGCCCAGATCGCGCGCCTCGCGGCCGCGCGCCACGATGCCGTCGACCGACCAGCGCGAAACGCCGGGCAGCGCGCCGATCGGGTCCTCGACGCCCTGCCCCTCGCACACGAAGAGCGGCCAGATCAGGTCGGCGGGGGTGAGCACCGTCTCGGCATGAAGGCGGCGGCTCCACGCGCTGGAACGGGTCCGGCGCAGGCGGATGGCGGGATAGCTGGCGGTCATGCGGCGCGGTCTGCGCCTGCAAGCCGGCCCGTGCAAGCGTTACGGGGGCGAAACCGCCGCGCGTGCGTTGGGGTGTTCATGAACGACCGACAGCCTCGCATCCGCTCCGCCGCCATGATCGTGAACGCCAAATCCCGCAAGGGACGCGCGCTGTTCAAACAGGCGTGCCGGGCGACGCGCGCGCTGCCCTTTCCGGTGGACGCACATGCCGTGAAGGATCCCGACGATCTGGAGGACGTGCTGACGGCCGCGCTCGCCAAGAAGCCCGATCTGGTGATCCTGGGCGGCGGCGACGGCACGATCAGCGGGCTGGTCGACCTGCTGGTCGGCAAGGGCGTGCTGCTCGGCGTGCTGCCGTTCGGTACCGCCAACAGCTTCGCGCGCACGCTCGGCCTGCCGCTCGACATCGCCGAAGCGGTGGGCGTGTTCGCGAGCGGCAAGCCGCGGCGCATCGATCTCGGCATGATCGGCGACGATTATTTCGCCAATTGCGCAGCGATGGGGATGAGCCCGCAGATTGCCGAGACGGTGCCGCACGGGCTCAAGAAGATCCTGGGGCGGGTCGGCTATCTGAGCTGGGCGACGTACCAATATGCCAAGTTCAAGCCGTTCACGCTGATCGTCGGCGAAGGCGATACGGCCGAGCGGCTGCGCGTCGTGGAGGTGCGGATCTCCAACGGTCCCTATCATGGCGGCACCCAGCTGGTGGATGGCGCCACGGTCGATTCGGGCGAGATCGTGGTGCAGGCGGTGGTCGGCCGAACCAAGACGCGGCTGGTGCGCAACTGGGCGGCAAGCGTCCTGCGGCTCGACGCCCGTCACGACGACACGCGCGATTTCCGTGGCAAGAGCATCCGCATCGCCACCGAACCGCCGCTGCCGATCTCGATCGACGGCGAGGTGCTGGCCAAGACGCCGGTCACCGCCAAGATCGCGGCGGGGGTGATCGAGGTGATGGTGCCGGCTTAGATCGTCAGCCGGCTTGCACACGATGCCAGGAGACGTTCACGCGGAGGCGCGGAGCGCGCGGCGGCAGTAGGACATGGCCTGAAGCCTGGTGATCTCGGCTGATCCCACTCTTCACCGTTCGCTCTGAGCTTGTCGAAGGGCCTGTATTACAGGCGAAGGGCTGGATCGCGGAAGGCGTGCTTCGACAAGCTCGGTCCAACCGGATTATGGGATCCAACGCGCATAGGCTTTCTCCAGCGTCGTAGAGGTCGAAACGCTGCCGCGCCTCACACCGCTCCGCGCCTCCGCGCGAAACCCCTTTCCCGCCACCGCAGATCAGCCCACCGGCATAGGCTTGCCCGTCGGCTGCGCGTCCGCCAGCGCCGTTTCCTGCGCATGGGCGGGCGCCGCCACGAGCCTGCCCTTACGCCACCCGCCGAACCGGTAATAGCCAATCGTCATCAGCATCGAGGCAAGCGATCCGGCCGGAAAACTCCACCAGATCGCATCCGCGCCCAGCCGCGACGCGAAGGCCATGGCCAGCCCGAAGCGCACCGGAAACATCGCGATCGCCAGGATCACGAGCGGCCCGACCACCGCGCCGTTCGCGCGCACCGTGGCGGCGAGCACCATCGAGATGCCGAACAGCACGAAGCTCCAGCCCGCGATCAGGTTGATCCGCGCGGCGATGGCGATCGCGGTGCCGTCCTGCCCGAGGAACAGCCAGAGCACGTGCCGGTCGAGCAGCGTCAGCAGCACCAGCAGCCCGCCGGTGAGCGCGAGGTTCATCAGCAGCCCGGCGCGCGTGATCCGGTCGACCCGGTCCCATGCGCCCGCGCCGATATTCTGCGCCGCCATCGCGCTGACCGCCGCGCCCACCGCCATCGCGGGCATCTGGATATAGGTCCAGAGCTGGTTCGCCGCGCCATAGGCGGCGGTCGTCACCGTGCCGTGCCGGTTGACCAGCCCGATCATCGCCAGCGCCGAGGTGGAGACGACGAGCATCTGCAGCCCCATCGGAATCCCCTTCACGACGATCGTGCGCAACAGCGCGCGCTCGGGCCGCAGATAGCGCAGTTCGGCGCCGCGCAGCCGGATCACCAGATCCTTGGCATAGATATAGCCGAGCATCGCCGCCAGCGAGACCATGTTGGCGGTGAGCGTCGCCAGCGCCGATCCCTCGATGCCGAGCGCGGGGATCGGGCCGATGCCACGGATCAGCAGCGGGTTCAGCCCGACGTCGATCACCGAACCCAGCGCCATGAACTTCAGCGGCGTCAGCGAATCGCCCGTGCCGCGCAGCGCCATGGTGAGCAGCACCGCCAGGAAGCCCGGCGGCATCGCGACGAAGATCACGCGCAGATAGGCCAGCGCGAGCGGATAGACGTCCGCCGGCGTGGCCAGCAGCCGCAGGATCGATGGAGCGACGAGCCAGCCGAGCACCACGGTCAGCACCGAGATGATCGTGAACAGCCCGATCGACGTGCCGAGCACCCGCCGCACCGCGTCGATGTCGCGCCGGCCCATATTCTGGCCGATCAGGATCGTCGCCGCCATGCCGAAGCCGAACACCGCGGCCACCAGCAGGAACATGATGATATTGGCGTTGGTGGTCGCCGCCAGCGCGCGTTCGCCGAGAAACTGGCCGATCCACACCGCATTGATCGAACCGTTCAGCGATTGCAGGATCGACGAGCCGAGCGTCGGCAGCGCGAAGGCGAGCAGCGTCTTGCCGATCGGCCCATGAGTCAGATCATGTGCGCCCCGCCTGGGCGCCATCGCCGGTTTCTCGTCAGCCACTCCGCACCCCCACTCACCCCACCAACGCCGTCACCCCGCCTACCCCAGCCGCCCCAGCGCCGCGTGCAACCGCGCCGCCTCGGCGGATTTCTCCGCATGATCGGCACGCGCCTTCTCGACCGCATCGGGCTTCGCGCGCTCGACGAAGCTCGTATTGCCGAGCCGCCCGGCCAGCGCGTCGCGCTCCTTCTCCGCCGCCGCGATCGCCTTGGCCAGGCGCGTGCGCTCGGCCTCGAGGTCGATCACGCCTTCGAGCGGCAGGACGAAGGTCGCCTCGTCCACCACCACCTGCGCCGCGCCGCCGGTGGCCGCACCCTCCACCCGCTCGACGCGGGCCAGCCGCGCCAGCACCGATGCCTGCCGCTCCAGCCGCGCCAGCGTCTGCGCATTCGCATCGCGGACGTGGAGCGGCAGCCGCGCGCCGGGCGGCACGTTCAGCTCGGTGCGCGCGGTGCGGATCTCGCCGACCAGACGGATCGTCCAGTCGATCTCCGCGCTCGCCGCCGGATCGATGCTGCGCGCATCGGCCATCGGCCAGCGCGCGACGATCAGGTCGTGCGCGCGGGGGCGATCGGCCGGCGCCATCGCGTGCCACAATTCCTCGGTGATGAAGGGCATGAACGGGTGCAGCAGCACGAGGATCTGGTCGATCACCCAGCCCGCCACCGCCTTCGATTCCGGATCGATGCTCCCGCGCTCGCCGTCGATCATCGCCGGCTTGATGAGTTCGAGATACCAGTCGCAGAAGCGGCTCCACACGAACTGGTAGATCGCGTTCGCCGCGCCGTCGAAGCGATAGTCGGCGAGCGCCAGGTCTACCGCCTGCACGCAGGCGATCGTCTCCGCCACGATCCACTGGTTCACCGCGAGCATGGCTGCCGGCGCCTCCAGCGCGGTGCTCGATTCGATGCCATAACCCTGGGCAAATCGGGCGGCGTTCCACAGCTTGGTCGCGAAGTTGCGGTAACCCTCGACCCGCTTCTCATCCATCTTGATGTCGCGGCCCTGGCTCTCCATCGCCGCCATGAAGAAGCGCAGCGCATCGGCGCCGTAGCGGTCGATCAGCCCGAGCGGATCGACCGTGTTGCCCTTCGACTTCGACATCTTGGAGCCGTCGGCGGCGCGCACCAGACCATGGAGGTACAGCGTGCGGAACGGCACGTCCTTCATGAAATGCAGCCCCTGCATCATCATCCGCGCGTTCCAGAAGAACAGGATGTCGAAGCCCGAGACGAGCACGTCGTTCGGGTAGCGGCCGGCGAGCGTCGGATCGGCATTCTCCGGCCATCCGAGCGTGGCGAACGGCCACAGCGCCGAGGAGAACCAGGTGTCGAGCACGTCGGGATCGCGCACCAGCACGACGCCGTCGCCCGCCTCGGCCTGCGCCTCGGCCTCGGTTTCCGCGACGAACACGCGGCCATCCTCGGCGAACCATGCCGGGATCCGGTGCCCCCACCACAATTGGCGGCTCACGCACCAGGGCTGGATATTCTCCATCCAGTTGAAGAAGGTCTTCTCCCACGTCTTGGGCACCAGCCGGATCGCGCCCGATCGCACCGCCTCGATCGCGGGAGCTGCGAGCGTCTTGGCGTCGACATACCATTGGTCGGTCAGCCAAGGCTCGATCACCACGCCCGAACGGTCGCCATAGGGCGTCTGGATCGTGCGCGGCTCGGCGTCGTGCGCCTCGCCATCCTTGTCGATATGCGCGATCAGCACGTCATCGGCCTTCAGCCGCGCGACGATGGCCTTGCGGGCCTCGGCGGTGGTCAGGCCGATCAGTTCGGCGGGGATCAGCCTGTCGGCGGTCTGGACGACCTGCGCCTTCGCATCGAGCATGTTGAGCATGTCGCGCGCCTCGATCCCGGCGCGGCGGCCCACCTCGAAATCGTTGAAGTCGTGCCCCGGCGTGATCTTCACCGCGCCCGAGCCCAGTTCGGGATCGGCATGTTCGTCGGCGACGATCGTAATCAGGCGCCCGGTGATCGGCAGCCGCACCTGTTTGCCGACCAGCGCGGTGTAGCGCGTATCGTCCGGATGCACGGCGACCGCCATGTCGGCGAGCATCGTCTCGGGCCGCGTCGTCGCGACCTCGATGAAGCCCGACCCATCGGCGAGCGGATAGCGCAGCCGCCAGAAGCTCCCTTTGATCTCCCGCGTTTCCACCTCGAGATCGCTGATCGCGGTGCCGAGGCCGGGATCCCAGTTCACGAGCCGCTTGTCACGGTAGAGCAGCCGCTCGCGGTGAAGCGCCACGAACACCTTGAGCACGGCCTGCGAAAAGCCATCGTCCATCGTGAACCGCTCGTTCGCCCAATCCATCGAACAGCCGAGCCGGCGGAGCTGGCGCGTGATCTCGCCGCCGCTCTCCGCCTTCCAAGCCCACACCTTCTCGACGAACTGCTCGCGCGTCAGATCGGTGCGTTTCTGCTGGAGAAGCGCCATCTGGCGTTCGACCACCATCTGCGTGGCGATGCCGGCGTGATCGGTGCCGACCACCCACAGCGCGTCCTTGCCCTTCAGCCGCGCGTGGCGCGTCAGGATGTCCTGCAGGCTGTTGTCGAGCGCGTGGCCGATATGCAGCGCGCCGGTGACGTTGGGCGGCGGGTTGACGATCGTCCACGGCTCGGCGCCCGGACGATCGGGATGGAACAGGCCCTGCTCTTCCCAATGCGCGTACCAGCGCTGCTCGATGGTGGCGGGATCGAAGGTCTTGGGAAGTTCGCTCATGCGCCGAGCCTTAGCGAGGCGGCACGCACGAGGCCAGCGGGGTTCAACCCTGCTGGCTGGTGATCCGTTCGATCTCGCGCGCGACCATCGTCTCGACCAGCGCGGGCAGGTTCGCGTCGAGCCATTCGCTCAGCATCGGCCGCAGCATCTCGCGCACCAGCCCCTCGAGCGTCCCGTCGGAATCGCTCTCGGGTTTCACCATCATGCGCGACAGCATGTCGAGCGCGCCGCGGCTCGCCGCGGCGGTCTGCTGCGACACGATGGGGGCGGTCACGGGCGCCGCAGCAGCAGGAGCCGCGGGCGTGGTCGTGGCTACAGGGGCGGCGGCAGCGGGCGCGGGATCGCGCACGGCGCGGGCCGCGGGAACAGGCTTGGGCATCGGCGCAGGCTCCGGCAGGCGGTCGATTTCCGGCATTGGATCGCTCAGTTCGAGGACATGGTCGTCGTCATCCTCGTCGTCGCCCAGCAGGTCGACGGGCGAGGGCAACGGCGCGGTGCGCTGCGGACGGCGCCGGGGCGGAACGCCCTCGCCCTCTTCGGCGATGATCCGTTTGATCGACGAGAGGATCTCCTCCATCGAAGGTTCGACGCTGACTTCGCCCATCCTGAGCTTCCCGATCCCGGCCACCACCCTTATTGACGGCGGCTCGGCGCTTGCGCACCTGTGGTTAACGGCGCGCGTCTGTCAACCGGGCTTTCGAGCATCGGGTCGACGGGCGCCGCGACGGTGGCGTCCTGCGCCGGGGTCTGGGCGGTCGATGTCGCCTGTGCATTGGGCTCGCCATCGCCGCCGAAATCGCCGAACCGGTTGCGGACGCGCTCGTAATTGGTCACCGGATTGTAGAGCACACCGCCCTCCAGCCCCAGGTCGCGCGCCTCGGCATCGCCCATCGCGGCCAGCAGCGCGAAGCCCGCGACATAGGCGTCGCGCCGCGCCGTCACCAGCGTCACCTGGCTGTTGAGCAGCTCCTGCTCGGCGTTCAGGATGTCGAGGATGGTGCGCGTGCCCACGCTGTTCTCGGCGCGCACGCCTTCGAGGCTCAGCTTGTTCGCGTTCACCGCCGTCTCGGACGAGGCGATCACCTGTTCGGACGATTTCCAGCTCGCATAGGCCGACCGCGTTTGCGCGATCACCGCGCGTTCGGCCGAGGTCGCATTCTCGATCGACTGGCTGCGCAGCGCCTCCGCCTGGCGCACCAGCGATGCCGGGCGCCCGCCCTGGAACAGCGGCACCGTCAAGGCGACCCCTGCGGTGCCCGACGTGCCCGTCTGGCCCACCGGCACCGCGGTGCCCGCGCCCAGCGAACCCAGATAATTGTAATAATTGCCGCCCAGCACGACGCTCAGCTTGGGCAGCCGGCTCGCGCGCGCCACGTTCACGTCGTAACGCGTCGCATCGCGCGCCTTGGCGGCGGCCAGCAGCGTCGGATTGTTGTTCAGCGCCTCGCCCACCGCCGCGTTGGGCGACGGCGGCAGCTTCGGCAGCGTGGGCGGCACTTCGAGCTTCGTGGGCGGCGTCCCCACGACGCGGATATAGGTTTCGCGGCTGCCGATCAGCTGCGCCTGCGCGGTTTCGAGCTGCGCGCGGGCGAGCGCGAGCCGCGCCTGCGACTGCGCCACGTCGGTGCGCGTCAGGTCGCCGACCTGGAACCGGTCCTGGCTCGCCTGCAGGTTCACCTCCAGCACGCGGACATTCTGCATGTTGAGCCCGACGATCGCCTCGTCGCGGATCACGTCCATATAGCTGGCGACCACTGCGGTGAAGAGATCCGATTCGGTGCCGCGCAGCGTGGCCCGTCCCGCCTCCACGCGAGTCTCGGCCGCGCGCACCGAACTGCGCACCGCGCCGCCCTGATAGACGGGCACGGTTAGCTGCGTGTTCCCCGTCGCCTGGCGCGCGGGCGAGGCGAGCGAATTGCTGGTGCCGAGCACATTCTCGACATAGCCCGTGTTCAGCGCCACCGACGGCAGCCCCGCCGAGCGCGCCTGCGGCACGCCCTCGTCGGTCGCGCGCAGCGCCGCGCGCTGGCCGGTGATCGTGGGATTGCTCGCATAGGCCTTGACGAGCGCCTCGCGCAGAGTCTCCGCCGATGCGGGGCCCGCGATGAGGCTCGCCCCGGCGAAGAGCAGCCAGCCGGAACGGAGCCGCGCCATCAGAAGCGGAACGGCGTGGGCTGGTCGAAGCCCGGCAGCACGGCGCAGTCGCAATCGAGAAACGGCATCACCGCGAACCCGCCGGGCGTGCGCGCACCCGCGGCGAGCCGCGTCAGGCCGCGATCGACCAGGCCCAGCACCGCCCGGCCGCCCGGCCGGATCTGATCCGCCAGCGCCTGCGGCACCGCGGGCACCGCGCCGTCGATCACCAGCACGTCATAGGGCGCACCCGCGGCATCACCCTCGGCCAGCGGCCCCTCGACCAGCACGATGCGCTTGGCGTGCTCCAGCCGCTCGCGCGCGATCGCGGCGAGCGCCGGGTCGCTCTCGACCGCGGTCACCTCGGCAACGATCTCGGCGAGCACCGCCGCGGTATAGCCCCCGGCCGATCCGATCAGCAGCACGCGCTCGTCTGCGTGCAGATCCGCGGCATCGAGCAGCCGCGCGGTGGCCAGCGGCAGATTGGCGTAACGCCCGCCGCCCAGCGCGATTGCGGTGTCGCGATACGCCAGATCGCGCGCGCTGCGGGGAAGATAATCCTCGCGCGGCAGGCGTGCCATCGCGGCGACCACGCGCTGGTCCTCGACCGCAGTGGTCCGCAACTGGCTCGCCACCATCGCGTGGCGCATCGTGGCGAACCGGTCGCCGCTGATCTGATCCATGTCCGTCGTCATCATGCCCACCCTGTCGCACAGCCGTGTTAGTTATGCAATACACTTCGTTTCGCGCCATGTTCTATCCCGCGCGCCGGCCACCGCCAAGCCGTCTGCACACGGATTTGCACGGCGAAATGGTTGACACCCTCGCCCCGCCCCGGCATTGGCCCCGCCTCCAGCGATCGAGGCCCGATGGCGGAGTGGTGACGTAGAGGACTGCAAAGCCACACCCGAGTGGCAGAAAACCTCAAGTTTTCGCAGTTTACGGGGTGAAAGCACCCTACCCAATATCAATGACTTAGCAGCCGACTGCGAACTTTATCGGGCTGCAAGTAGCCCTTGCGCGACCGGTTTGGATCGTGCCGGGATCGAACTGGCAGCGAGCTACGCGCAGCGCGCGGATGGCTGGCCGGTTGGCCCCGAGCACCCCCACGGGGGCGGTTTGCATTGCACGTCCCCTACGGTTCAGCTTGTAGAGCGGCCCGTTGCCGGCAGCGCTCGTCGCTTCGTTGTCTACACGCTGTTCCCGTTCAATCGGATCGACCGCCGCTATCCGCCCTCGGCGCCCATGACGCTGATGCGGGCGCGGCGATTCGCATTCGCGCGCCTTGATGCCTTGGCGCCGAATGGACGCGCGGTACGCGGCAGCGGACCCGGAATCGAGTGGTGGCGCGGCGGGGATCATATCGGTCTGGAGGTGCTGCGGTGAACGCCACCACACCCTTGCTCGAAGCCGCGCTCGACTATGCCGCGCGCGGCTGGTCTGTCTTCCCCTGTTCACCCGTGCACAAGCGCCCGCTCGTAGCGGCCGACAAGGATGCGGCCGGGAAGCCGGTCAAGGGCACGGGCGGCGTATGCAAGGCGACCACCAACCCCGATCAGGTACGCGCCTGGTGGTCGAAATGGCCGTCCGCGATGATCGGCATCGCGATGGGTTCGAACAGGCTGTTCGCGCTCGACTTTGACCCACGCGTTGATCCTGACACGGGTGAGGAATGGACCCTTGAGCGCCTGAAGGGCGAACTGGAGGCGCAGATTGGCGGGCCGCTGCCGGCCTCGCTCGCGGTGCGCACGCCTAGCGGCGGCGTCCACGTCTATCTCCAGCAGCCGACCGACGGGGACACGATCCGAAACCGGGGTAACCTCCCCGAGCATGTCGATGTGCGCGGCGAAGGCGGCTACGTCATCGCGCCGCCTAGCGTCATGAAGGACGGCCGGCGCTATCGCTGGCTCCGCGACGATGCCGGCGCCGCGATCGTCCCAGCGCCCGCCGCGCTCGTCACGGTCCTGCAAGCCCGCAAGGGTGCAACGCCGACCCATGGACAGCCAAAGCTGAGGTTGGTGGACGGAGCGCCGCCCGCGCAACGCTATGCCATGGCCGCGCTCGATCGCGAGTGCCAGACGATTCAGTCGGCCGCCAGCGGTGCGCGCCAGAACGCTCTTAACCGCGGTGCCTATTCGGTCGCGCAGCTGGTCGCGGCCGGCGCCATCGGCGAACCGCTCGCACGCTCCGCGATAATGCAGGCGGCGCTTGCCAACCCGGGCAACGACGATCGGAGCGCGATCGAGGCGACAATAGACAGCGGCTGGACGGCCGGCATGGCGCAGCCCCGCGACCTGTCGGCTGTCGCGACCCACGCCGGGAACGCTCGTCAACGGACGGCAAATGACAATCCACCCTTGCGCGATCCGGCGTCGGAAGACGCGCTGAATCGGCGCTTGTGCCAGCGTCCCTTCACGGACCTCGGCAATGCGGAGCGGTTCGCCGCGCGCTACGGAGATCGGGTCCGCTACGTCGATAAGATGGGCTGGATCGCATATGACGGCCGGCGGTTCATCCTCGACGGTGCGGATGCGCTGATCGGCGGATGGACGCAGGACACGGTTCGCACGATCCGTGCCGAGGCCAAGGCCATGGTTGCCAGCGGCCGGCGCGACCTCGGCGTTGACGGCGCGCTTGACGATCTGGTCGAGACGAAGCGTGACGGCTCCGAAGTGTTGCTATCCGACAAGCTGCTCGCGTGGGCGAAGGCGTCGGAGAGCGCGACGCGTCTTGCCTGCATTCCCGGCATCGCGAAGAACATCGGTGGTGCAGGGCTGACGATTCAGCCCGAGCAACTGGACCGCAGCCCGTTCCTCATCAACGTGCTGAACGGCACGCTGGAGCTTGTGCACGAAGCGGACGCACCCGAGCCGTGGGCGAAGCTGACGCTCCGGCCGCACGATCCGGCCGACCTCATCACGCGCCTTGCACCTGTCGAGTATCGGCCGGGTGCCGAGTGCCCGGTCTATGACCGCTTCCTTGCCCGTGTGCAGCCGGCCGAGGATATGCGCCGCTTCCTTCACCAGTGGGGCGGCCTGTCGCTTACCGGAGATGTGTCGGAACAGAAGCTAGCGTTTTTCCACGGCAAGGGCGCGAACGGCAAGTCGACGCTGGTCGATACCTGGGCGACGATCGCGGGCGACCTCGCCGGCACGGTGCCGATCGAAACGTTCCTCGATCAGGGGCGGAAGCGGAAAGGATCGGACGCCTCGCCTGATTTGGCGGCACTAGTCGGCGTCCGCCTGCTGCGAACCTCGGAGCCGGAAAAAGGATCGAAGCTCGCGGAGGCGCTAATCAAGCTGGCGACGGGTGGCGAGCCAATGTCGGTGCGCCGGCTGAACCGCGACCCGTTCGACCTCTACCCGCAATTCAAGATGACCATGTCGGGCAATCACCGGCCATCGATCAGCGGCATCGATGACGGCATCTGGCGACGCGTTATGCTGGTGCCGTGGGAGGTGCAGATCCCCGATGCCGAAAAGGACCGCCAGCTGGTCGCCAAGATGCAGCGCGAGGCGAGCGGCATCCTCAATCGGTTGCTCGCAGGGCTGACCGACTGGCGCCTCCACGGGCTTCAGGAGCCGGCCATCGTTCGCGGCGCGACGGCTGACTACCGCGAGGAGAGCGACCCCATGGGGCGCTTCCTTGCGGCCTGTACGGCCGAGGCCAAGGGCGAGCGCGTCCAGTCTTCCAAGCTCCACGCGCTGTTCATCGCTTGGGCACGCGCGGCCGGTGAGCGCGAGTGGACACAGACGGGCTTCAGCAAGGCCATGCTCGATCGCGGGCACCGCAAGGTGGAAAGCCACGGCATGCGCTGGCTCGACCTCACCACCACGCGCGTGCCGGCCGACTTCGAGGACCCGGATGCGATCGGTGTCGATGATCGTCCATCGTCCCCGCACCCCTTTGGAGATGATGATGACCGGCCAATCTGACCCGCCTTGCAAGGGTTCGTGCAAGGGTAGTGCAACGGTTTGTGCAAGGGTTTTCCCTAGCGTTTCCGCGCGTCTGCAAGGGTTGCAAGAGTTCTGTGTAACCCTGCCTCACATGTATGCGCGCATACATGCGCAGGCGCATGTGTGTGTCTTTACCTTTAACCCTTGCAACCCTTGCAACCCTTGCACTTCTTTCTCAAGAATGGCGGATTTCCGCCATTCTCCGTCATCCAAGCGTGCAAGGGTCGCGCAAGGGTTATCCATTTCAACGCAAGGGTTCACGGAGACTGACCATGACGAAGCCTACTACGCTCTGCGATCAGCTGATCCAGCATGCGCTGGACCATACCGACCACACCGCGCCGGCCGTCGCCGTGCTGATGCGCGCTGCCGCCACGATCATGCATCGCGCATTCGGGCCGGACAAAGCGGTGGCGTTGATGGTCGAGATGGCGACAACCGCCGAGATCGACTGGCACAAGGCGCGGGGCGTGGCTGGGAAGGCGCCGAACTAACCTCGACCGCGCGGACCCCACCCCTCACGGGTCCCTTCGGGGGCGCCAGGCGCATTGCGGTGTGGCGCGGTGCATCGTTTCAGCGTTCAAACGCCGTTCGTGATTATGAACTTCATGAACTGAACTGTTCACGGGGGTGGGCATGATCATCGATCAGGTCCGCGACTTCGATGAGAAGGCGGCTGCACGGATCCTCTCGATCGCGCCGAAGACGCTGAGCCGCTGGCGCAAGGCTGGCATGGTCAGTCACTACCGGACCCCGACCGGGCGCGTGCGCTACACCATGGACGACCTTATCGCCGTCCAGCGGCGCGGCCGGGTGCCGGTCGAAGTGGCAATGTCCGCAAATGTCCTCGCATGTCCTCAATTGGGTGCGCGTGTCACGTCGACCAACGGCGACGATGCGCCGACGATGGCGGCATGACGATGACCGCCGCCAGCACCGCCGAACGACGCGCCAGCGCAACCGCCGCCCACCGCGACGTGAGCCTTCAGCCTGGGACGTGGAACCCGGAGACGCGCACGCTGGATGTGGTGTGGACGACGGGAGCGCGAGGCGCGCGGTTCGACTGGGACAGCTTCGACATGATCGAAGAGGAACTGGCGACCGCTCCGCAGAACGTTCGCCTCGATCGATTGAACAACGGCGCGCCGGTCCTCAATACGCATGATCGAAGCGACCTTGGCAGTCAGATCGGCGTAGTCGTCCCCGGCTCGGCTCGCATGCAAGGCGGGCAAGGGATCGCAACGCTCCAACTTTCCGCGCGCGCCGACCTAGCGCCGATCGTCGGTGACATTGCGGCCGGTATTATCCGCAATCTGTCAGTCGGGTACGTGGTCTACGTCTACGAGGTCGAGCAACCCGCCGGCCGACCGGCCGTATGGCGCGCGATCGACTGGGAGCCGACCGAGGTCAGCTTCGTCCCCGTGCCCTTCGATGCGCAAGCACAAGTCCGCTCTGCACCCGCCGCCACGCACCATTCCTGCATCATCCGCACACTCAATCGATCGGAGCCCATCATGACCGTTCCCGCCTCCAGCACCACCCTTTCGACCACCGACGCACCCGTAACGGTTTCCCCGCCTGCCACGCTTGCCCAGCTGCGCGCGATGGCGACCGACATGGGCACGTTCGACAATCTGACGCCCGAGGCGTGTTCGCATATGGCGGTTCAGATCGCGGAGCGGGGCATGGGCGAAGCGGAGGCGCGTGTGGCGATGCTGGCGATCATGGGCGAACGCCAGCGCATGCGGTCAGGCGGTAATGCCGCCAGCCCCCGCCAATTTTACGCCGATGTCGCACTCGGTTTGGGGGGAGGACCGAACGCCACCTTCGACAATCCGACGTTCCATGCCCGCGCGATCGAGGACGCGCTCTATGCGCGTATGAGCGGACGGGCGCCTACCGATCAGGCGCGCGAGTTCGCCGGTATGACGATGGTGCAGCTGGCAGGCGAGATGCTGTCGCGCAACGGCGTCGCTAATGCCCATCGCATGGCGCCCAACGAGGTCCTGAGCGCGTCCGCCTGGAACCGCGTGGGCGCGCGGGCGGGCTTCGTGCAGGATCACGCTCGTGCTTTCGCTGGTGGCATGCACACCACCAGCGATTTTCCGGACCTTCTCACCGCAGCCGGACAGCGTTTCCTGCTCGACATGTTCGCTGCTGCCGCGTCGCCGCTGAAGACCGTGGCGCGGCAGCGATCCGCCCGCGACTTCCGCCAAATCAGCGGGCTGCAACTGTCGGGCTTCGGCACACTGGTGGAGGTGCCGGAGAGCGGCGAAATCAAGAGCGGCACGTTTAAGTCGCGCAAGGAAAGCTACGCGCTGAAGACATTCGCGAAGCAGTTCTCGCTGAGCCGGCAAGCGATCATCAACGACGACTTGGGGGCGTTCGGTGATCCGATCCGGCTCATGGCGCGCGCGTCGGCCGAAACCGAAGCGAGCCTGCTCGCGCAGCTGATCGACAGCAACCCGATCATGGCGGACGGCAAGCCGCTGTTCCATGCCAGCCACGGCAATCTCGCGCCCGTGGGCGCCGCCCCCAGCGTCGAGACGCTCGACGCAGGTCGCTTCGCCATGCGTATGCAGAAGGACGATGATGGAGTGACGCCGCTCGCCACCGCGCCGAAATATATCCTGTCGGCCGCGAGCGACGAGACGCTGATCGAGAAGCTGATCAGCTCGCCGCTCACCGCCAACCAGGTGGACAACGCGAACCCGTTTGCGGGCAAGCTCGCGCCGCTGGTCGATCCGCGCCTTGGGGGCGACGGCTGGTATCTGTTCGCCGATCCCGCCCTCTCGCCGGTGCTGGAGTACGCCTACCTCGATGGCGAGGCCGGTCCGCATGTCGAGATGCAGGAAGCGTGGGACACCCTCGGAACCGCCTTCCGCGTCTACATGGATTTCGGCGCTGGCGTGGTCGATTCACGCGGTGCCTACAAGAACCCCGGCGCAGCGCCGGCGTAGCCAAAGCGAAGGGTGGATATACCGGCGGGAGGGACCGCCCTGGGCTTCGACTTCGCCCCCTTTCATCCCTCCCGTCACACAATTGGACATTTCATGAGCAAGTTCCTTGCCACTGCCGCCGAGATCGTCGGCGGCATCGCGCTAGTCGCTACGGGACTCGGGGCCGTTCCCGGCCTGGGGCTCGGCGCAAGCGCTCTTCATGTCATCGGCGTCGTTGCCAAAGTTTCATCCTTTGCGGCTGCAGCCTTGGCTGCGGGTAGTGCACTGACCGCGAAACGTATTTCCAGCGCCTCGCCGGACGAGTGGTCTGCCAATCCAAACGCTGGAATGGATATCGTCTTCGGGCACGTCATGCCGGGGGCGGTGCGCTTTACAGGAGCAGCGCCATGAGCGCGGTGAGTGTAATCGTTCAGTCCTGTAGCGTCTCGCTACTGACCGATGGAGCCTTGTGTGCACATGACGGCACACTTCGCGCGATTGCTTCCAAGGTCGCGATCAACCAGCGCCTTCGGATGGCGATTGTAGGGATCGGTCGAATTCGGCCGAATGAGATTGCCGCCAAAATACCTGTCAGATCGCAGAACGAGGCCATACGAAGCCTGCCCGCCTTCCTTGCAATGCACCGCCAGTGGAACGCGGAAAACGCCGCCGACTATGAACGGGCCGGCCGAAACGACTGCCACCTAATTGTCGGCCTTTGGTCCGACGATGAAGACGCACCCGAGGCTTGGATTGTTGGTAGCAGCCAAGCGTTCTTCGGTCCCAGCTACCGCCCCTTCACCCTCGCGCAAATAGATCAACTATGTATGCCGCCGATCGCGGCCGGTGCGTTCGATCCTGCCGTGTTCGATCCCAGGGCATCAGGCGCGGCCGTGCTCTCCGAGCAGCGGAAACACCTGAACCGCGGAAAACACTGGGTAGGGGGGTTTGGCGAGTTGACAACAGTCACCGCCGAAGGGGTGAATTTTGATCGGCTATTAGGATGGTCTGACAAGGTTGGGGAGGCCATCACACCATGATCCCCCCCGTTGAACATCGTACTGTCGACAGCCGCCAGCTGGCTAACGTCTTCCATCAGCGGCATCACAACGTCCTTACTGCGATTGACCTAGTGTTACGCCAGTGCCCCGCCGCAGCACCGCACTATCGCTTTGATCGCCATCCCGTGACTGCTGGGCTCGGGGGCACCCGCTTTTGTCGCCACGCCGCAATTGATCGTGAAGGATTTATGCTTCTCGCGATGGCGTTCCCGTCAACACTTCGGGAGCAGGCGCTACATTGGCTGACGTGGCTTTCGGAAACAAGCTAAAGATATTGGACCTGAACTTGAACTCCAACTAGGTCGTCGTTCAAGGATATACCGGCCTTCACTTCTAAGAGATGGTTGACGGCGATTACCTTGAAGCGATCCTCTCGACGGTCGGGCCAACGAATAGTGATCTTTTCACCTACACGCGGAACAATAGGTAACTTCGTATCATGAATGATGGCCGCGTCCTCGATCGTGCCTTCATGAATGCGGACCAAAAACATGGGTTCTCCTAACGTGCCGGCTTCAACTGCATGGGAAAGTCGGGATCGGCATGCATGCCCATATTGAGTAAGCGTCGAATGGCTTGCGGCCGGGATAGCCCGAGGCCCGCGTTCTTCTCGATCCATCGATCTAGATCCGCCAGCTGCTCGGGTTGAAGGCGAACGCCAATCATCGTGCCGACACCAGTTGCGGGGCGGCCTCTTTTTTTGGCAACAGAAATGCTTGCGTCACTCATGAGTTTATGACTACATAAAAAACGAGCCGAGGCAAGGAGGCAACCTCGCACCCGGCTCTAACCGCAACCGATCATCTGGAGATCGATCATGGCTACTCGCGCCCTTAGCGCCGACGCCGGACGTGCGTCATCCGAAATCCCCGAGGAAATTTCCGCCCCGAGCCGGCGCGGTCTATTGGCGATCGTCGCCGGCGCGGGTGTCGGAGCATTCGCTATCAACGGTCCGCTTCAAGCCGTCGCGCCCGCGATGCGGCCTTGGGATCGTCTCTGCGCCATTTACGAGCATTCGGCCGCCAGCTCGGCCGATTATTTCGAGACCACGTTCAAGCCTGCGTGGGATTGCTTCGATGCGGTCGTGGGCGAGCCGCCACGGTTATCTTTCATCCATCGTGCCTCGAATGGGCATGAGTGCGAAGTGCCGGTCTCGCTCGAAGATGAGACGATCCCGCATCCTATTGGACCATACCGGACACAAGCCAAGGCGGCCGCGAGAGCGCACAGAGAGTGGCTGGAACGCCGAAGGGCAGCGGAGGCGAGCCCTCAGTGGCAGGCCATGAGCAAACACATGGACGGGCTGTATGACACCGAAGATCGGTCACGGGCCGCTCTTATGGCCACCGATGCGCCGGACGCATGGGCGTTGGCGTTCAAATTGCAACTCGCCCTAAGCAACGACGAAATGTGGGAAGCTGACCGCGAAGCGCTACTTAATGACGTAAAGCGGTTCCTCGCATGACCAACGACCTAGACCTGTTGGCGTTCGGCCCGAGCGATTGGGGCGAACGCCAGCTGGCGCGGCTGATCGATCGCGAATGCATCGCCAGCCATAAAACTTTGGGCGGGGTATTTACACCTGATCAGCTGTTAGCTAATCAAGCCTCAACAAGTGAGGTAATGATGAGCGACGGAATGATGATCCCGGCCTACATGCAGCCCGTTTGCACCGCCGGACAGGTGTCCTCGATCTTGGCGCGCCCACGTCCGACCATCACCGGCTGGATCAACCGGTACGAAGCGCTCGGCATTCCTCAGGTGGCGCAGGGATCGACGCGAATGTTCACCTGCGCTGACATCGGCAAGCTGACGGCGCTCCGGCTCGCGATCAGCGCCGGCAACATGGCGGACGCGTTGTTCAGCGGGCTTGACCTGATCGAGCCCGAGATCGCTTCCGAGTTCGAGGACCTTTTCGCGCAAGCGCAGCTGGACGAATGGGGCGCTAGCGGGAGCCTGCGCCCCCGCCTGCCTATGTTCGACGCCAAACAGCTGCGACTGGTCAATCGCGGACCCGCCGGTCTCGTCGCTGAAGGTTTCTTCCCGACGCGAGCCCGGCCGGACAGCGCGTACATCGCTGACCTCGCCGGCTTCCAGCTACCGGAAACGGTCCTGCCCCTCGGGCAGGCCCTCCGCAACGCATGGACTCGCATGCTGCATCTGCTGAACGGATTTAGCTTGGACGAGGAAGGTCGCGATGGCTGATCGTGCCACCCTCCCCCACTGGCCGCGCCTGATGCGCATCGACCTTGCCGCGCAGTATCTGGGTGTGAGCGCATCGACATTCCGGGGACTGGCTATCACTCCCCAGAATATCGGCGCGTGCGTCGTCTATGATCGGCAGTCGCTCGATCGCTTCGCCGATCACCTGGCAGGCCAGCCCCTCACGCCGGAAGAGCGGTCGGCGCAATCGGCCGATGTCGAGCGGGCGTTCCTTCAGAAGCGCCGCCGTGGGTAAGGCGCTCAAATATACCTACCGCGTCAAAGGGACATATTGGCGCTTCCGGCGCGCCGAACTGGACGTTGCGTTGCCGGGCTCCCCCGGCGACGCGCAGTTCCACGCGCGCTACGCTGAGCTGCTGGCGCTGGCCAACGCGAAGCCGAAGGCGGCGCCTTCGCGAACGTCCTGGGCATGGCTGGTGGGCCAGTATCTCACCAGCGCAGAGTTCCGCGCACTCGCTTCCGAAACCCGCGACGACTATGAGCGCACCTGCGATCTGATCGTAGTTGAGCTGGGTGACCAGCCGTTCGCGCTAACGACCCGGCGCATGATCAAAGCGGTCCGCGATGCCTACAGCGACACGCCCCGCAAGGCGGACAAGATCCGGCAGATGACGAGCCGCCTCTATAGCTGGGCGGACGAGAGCGAGCTTGTGCCCGAGGGCTTCAACCCCGTTAAGGGGCTCAAGAAGCTGAAGCACAAGGTCAACCCCTATGTGCCCTGGTCGGATGAAGAGATCGAACTGTTCCTCGACAAGGCGCCCGCTCATGCCCTGACGCCCGTCCTACTCGCTCTCTACACCGGGCAGCGTGCTTCTGACGTCGTGGCGATGACGTGGAACGACTACAAGGGATCGACCATCCGCGTCCGTCAGGACAAGACTGACGAGTTCTTGGACATCTACTGCCATCCCCGACTGCGAGACCACCTGGACCGCCTGAAGGCGACCGGTGGCAAGCGCGCCGTCGTCATGTCGCTCAGCGCGGCCGACAAGCCCTACAACGGCGGGAGCCTGTCGCAGGCACTTTCCCGCGCGATCGAGGCGATTGAGGAAATGCCGCATCGAACCATGCACGGCCTCCGCTACGCAGCGGCCGCTCGCCTGGAGGAAGCGGGCTGCACGATCGCCGAGATTTCGGCCGTCCTGGGCCACCGCACCTACCAGATGGCAATGAAGTATATCGAGCAGCGCAAGGCTGCCAAGCGGGCCGGCGAAAAGCTGGAGGCGCGCGCGTGATTGCGAACTCGCCTACAAAAAGTGCGAACTTTTCCCCCAGCGGCGTTGACGCGGCGGCAGAAAGCACGCAAACGCGCGCCTCCCACGCAATCGAGGCCCGATGGCGGAGTGGTGACGTAGAGGACTGCAAATCCTCGCACCCGGGTTCGATTCCCGGTCGGGCCTCCAGCGGTCAAGCCGTTGTTTTCAGCACCCTTATCGACATGACCCCGGCAGCAGTGGGGCTGCTTTCGATCACTGGCGTGTGTAGATCGCGTGCAACTGTGTAGCGATTGTTCGATCGGGTGCGCTGATGGCGGCATCAATATGCTGCCCGTACAGCCATCGGACAGACGTAGCGGGCCGATTAGCCGAATTCCATTTTCATCATCCCGACGGGACGGTCTTAGCCGCCCCCCCCCGGCCCCGCGTCGTCGCCGACGAACGGTCCAGCGACTGACGGGCAGTTCATTCTTGCATTCGACCGGATGAACACACCGCTCGGCCTTGTCCCGTGGAGCCCCTGCCGACGGCGGCTAATCGCTTTCCGTCACAGGTGACCTGCATGTCTCCCAAGCCCTTCAAAAGCCTCCATGATTAAGGACACAACAGCCCTTGTTCCCGGCGCCCTTTCGCCCGATCGCCTTGATCTCGACCTGAAGAGATCTGTTCATTTCGGTTCGTCTATTCCGATCGGCGGCTCCGCCCACAAACAACGAACAATAACGCTCGCCTTTCGGCGCCGATGAATAGAAACCGTTTTGGGGTTATTAACTTGTCTCCGCTATCCCCGGACCTCGGCACGGACGGGGGTTACATGGCAACAGAGATCAGGACCGCAGAGGCGGTCACCATACAGTCGGTCGCGGACCTGCACGCGGAGCTGTCCGACGGTTTGGCCGCGGGTGCGGACATCGTCATCGATGCATCGCCGATAAGGGCCGCCGATCTGAGTTTCGTCCAATTGGTCACGGCCGCGCGTATCGAAGCCGAACGGCGCGGCACGGCGCTGACGCTCGCGCAGCCCGCCAATGCCGTCCTCACCGCTTTGCTCGATCGGGCCGGCTTCACCGCACAGCCCGATCCCGCCTCTGCCCATTTCTGGTTCCACGGAGAATGTCCGCGATGAGCGCCTCTATCCTTACCGTCGACGACAGCGCCAGCCTGCGCATGGCGATCCGCATCGCGCTCACCGGCGCGGGCTATGCCGTGACCGAGGCGTGCGACGGCGTCGAGGGTCTCGCTAAGGCGGCCGACGCCGAGTTCGACCTGATCGTCACCGATCTCAACATGCCGAACATGGACGGCCTGACGATGATCCGCGAGCTTCGCAAGCAGCCCGCCCAGGCCGGCGTGCCGATCATCTTCCTGACCACCGAAAGCGACGCCGACATGAAGGCCCAGGCCAAGGCGGCCGGCGCGACCGGCTGGCTGGTCAAACCCTTCGTCGCCGACCAGCTCGTCAAGGTCGCGCGCAAGGTGCTCGGACGGTGAGCGCCGAGGATCCGGTCGCCGCCTTTCGGGTCGAGGCCGCCGAACTGCTCGATCAGGTCGAGCAGGGGTTGCTGGATCTCGGCCACCGGCTGGACGATCACGATCTCGTCAATGCGGTGTTTCGCGGGCTGCATACGCTCAAGGGTTCGGGCGCGATGTTCGGCTTCGACGCGCTGGCGGGTTTCACCCATCATTGCGAAAGCGCGTTCGACCGCGTGCGCAAGGGCCAGGTGCCAGCGACCGCCGAGCTGGTCGCGGTGATCCTGTCCGCGCAGGATCATATGCGGGCGCTGGTGGATGGCGATGCGCCTACTGCGGATGGCGACGCGATCCTCGCGCGGCTCCAGGCGGCGATCGACGGTGCCGCCTATACCGCGCCCGAACCGTGCATGGCGGCCGGATCCGAGGTGCGGCGCGGGTGGAAGATCCGCTTCCGCCTGCCGCCCGATGCCATGGCGAACGGCACCAATCCGCTCGTCCTGCTCGAGGAACTGCGCACGCTGGGCGACTGCACGATCGTTGCGGACACCGGCGGCATCCCCGCGCTCGCCGATCTCGATCCCACCCACTGCCATGTCGGCTGGAACGCGACGCTGTTCGGCGACGCGACGCGGGACGATATCGAGGACGTCTTCATCTTCGTCATGGACGACATGGTGCTGGCGATCGAATCCCTGATGCCCGAACCCGCCGCGATCGTGGCGCCGCTCGAGGCCGCGATCCCCGCCGCCCCCGCGCCGGTGGCGCCGGATCAGCCCACCCCCACCGCGAAAGCCGCAGCCGCCCGGACGGAGGAAACCGTCCGCGTTCCGGCGGAGCGGCTGGACGCGCTGATGGACCGCGTCGGCGAACTGGTGATCGCGCAGAGCCGCCTTTCGCAGCTCGCGCATGGTTGCCACGATCTGGTGCTGCGCTCGGTATCGGAGGAGATCGAGCGGCTGGCCGGCGAATTGCGCGACACGATGATGGTGCTGCGCATGGTGCCTGTCGCCTCGCTGTTCGGGCGCTTCCGCCGGCTGATCCACGATCTTGCGCGAGACACCGGCAAGACGATCGAACTCGCGACCGACGGCGAAGCGACCGAGGTCGACAAGACGGTGATCGAGCGGCTGTTCGATCCGATGGTCCACCTGATCCGCAACAGCTGCGATCATGGGCTGGAGGAGCCGGGCCAACGCACCGCCGCGAGCAAGGCGGCCGCCGGTACGGTGCGGCTGTCGGCGCATCAGGCAGGCGGCGAGGTGGTCATCACGATCCGCGACGACGGGCGCGGCATCGATCGCGGGCGTGTCCGCGCGAAGGCCGAGGCCAACGGGCTGATCCAGCCCGGTCAGGCGCTGACGGAACAGGAACTGCTCCAGCTCATCTTCGCGCCCGGCTTTTCCACCGCCGCGCAGGTCACCAGCCTGTCGGGCCGGGGCGTCGGCATGGACGTCGTCAAACGCACCATCGAGGGGTTGCGGGGGTCGATCGACGTCCAGTCGGTTGACGGCGCGGGATCGACGATCTCGCTGCGCATCCCGCTGACGCTCGCGATCATCGATGGGCTGCTCGTGCGGGTGGGTGCGGCCCGCTACGTGATCCCGCTGACCGCGGTCGAGGAATGCCTGGAGCTGAGCCTCGAAGACGATATGCGCCACCGCGGGCGCAGCCTCATCACCCTGCGCGAGCGGCTCGTGCCGTTCGTGCGGCTGCGCGAGCTGTTCGCGACCGATACCCGCCCCGATCCCTATCAGAAGATCGTGGTGGTCACGACCGCGCAGGGCCGCGTCGGGCTGGTCGTCGACCAGATCGTCGGCAACCACCAGACGGTCATCAAGCCGATGTCGTCGCTCCACCGCGATGCCGCCACCTTTGCCGGCGCCACGATCCTGGGCGACGGCGAGGTCGCGCTGATCCTCGACATCGCCCAGCTCGTGACGCTCGCCCAACCCGACGAGGAGAGCCGCCGTGCAGCCGGATGAGATCCAAACGGGCGTCGTCGCCCATCAGGACTGGACGAACGGCGAACTCGAGGTGCTCGTCTTCGATCTGGGCGGCCAGAGCTTCGCGGTCGAGGCGGTGCTGGTGCGCGAGATCCTGGACATGATGCCCGAAACGCGGGTGCCGGGCGCGCCCGCGCTGTTCGCCAGCGTCGTGAACTTCCGCGGCAAGATCATCCCGCTGGCCGATCTGCGGCTCGCCTTCGGCATTCCGGCCTCCGACGCCACGGTCGACAGCCGGATCGTCGTGATCGAGATCATGCTGGACGGCGAGGCGGTCACCGCCGGGCTCAAGACCGACAAGGTCCATGAGGTCGCGACCTTCGCGGCGAAATCGAGCGAGGACGTGCCGGTGGTGGGCCTGCGCTGGCGCCGCGATTTCGTCCGCGCGCTGGTGCGCCACGGCGCAGGCGACATCGTCGTGCTGCCCGATCTCCACGCGATCTTCGACGCGATCACACGGGGCGAGCCCGTCGCACCGCGATCCATTCACTGATCTGTCCTTTGGGGGGAACTACAATGCGTGCAACCATCAAAATGAAACTGGGGGCCACGTTCGGCATCCTGATCCTGATGATGCTGGCCGTCGTCGGCGTCGGCATCACCCGGATGAGCAGCCTCAACTCGGCTATCACCGAAGTCATCGGGGGGCCTGCGCACCGCCTGAACGTGGCGCAACAATTCGAGATCGAACTGGGCCTCGTCCTGCGGCTCGAAAAGAACATGGCGCTGACGACCGACGAGGCGCTGACGCGCGACTTCGACCGTCAGAGCGCCGAGCATCGCAAGAAGGCGGAGACGCTTCTCGGCGAAGGCATCGCCTCCGCGACCGTCAGCAAGCCTTTGTGGCTCAAGATGCAACAGGAATGGGATGTCTATAAGGCGATCAACGATCGGATCCGTGCGCTCGGAATGAAAAACGAGAACGCCGAAGCGGGCCGGCTCTCGATCACCGACGCGCGAAAGGCCGCGCTCGAACTCACCGCGTCCGCCGACGAAGTCGTCGCTCTGCTCCAGCAGCAGATGCACCAGGCCGACCTGGACACCGACGCCCTCTATGCCCAGGCCCGCGCGACGCTGCTGGCCGCCGCGGCGCTCGCGATTCTCGTCGCTGTCGCCGGAGCGCTGTGGATCTCCATGCTGGTGTCGCGGGGCCTGAAGCGGATCGGGGCCGCGATCGATGCCGTGGCCATCGGCGATCTCGATCAGGACGTCACGGTGACGAGCAACGACGAGATCAAGGACCTCGTCGCCACCGTCAACCGCATGACAACCAACCTGCGCATGAGCGCCTCGCTGGCGGACGCGATCGCGGGCGGCGACCTGACGGTCGATCACACGCCGCTGTCGGACAAGGACAAGCTGGGCCATGCGCTGATCGCGATGGTGGAGCGTCTGCGTCGCGTGGTGGGTGACGCATCCGCCGCCGCCGCCAATGTGGCAGCGGGGTCGCAGCAGCTCTCGGCCTCGTCCGAGCAGGTCTCGCAGGGCGCGACCGAACAGGCCGCCGCCGCCGAGGAGGCCTCGGCATCGATGGAGCAGATGGCCGCCAACATCAAACAGAACGCCGACAACGCCGCGCAGACGGAAAAGATCGCGCGCCAGTCGTCCAAGGATGCCGAGGCGAGCGGCGTGGCGGTCGACAAGGCGGTGGGCGCGATGCGCACCATCGCCGAGAAGATCGGCATCGTCCAGGAGATCGCCCGCCAGACCGACCTGCTGGCGCTGAACGCGGCGGTCGAGGCGGCGCGCGCCGGCGAGCACGGCAAAGGCTTCGCGGTCGTCGCCTCGGAGGTGCGCAAGCTGGCCGAGCGCAGTCAGACCGCGGCGGCCGAGATCGGTTCGGTGTCGACGGAGACGGTGAAGGCCGCGGCCGAAGCGGGCGACATGCTCACGCGCCTCGTGCCCGACATCCGCCGGACCGCCGAACTCGTCGCGGAGATCAGCGCGGCGTGCCGCGAGCAGGATATCGGGGCGAGTCAGATCAACCAGGCCATCCAGCAGCTCGACACCGTCACCCAGCAGAATGCGGGCGCCTCGGAACAGATCTCGTCCACCTCGGAAGAGCTGGCGGGTCAGGCCGAGGAATTGCAGACCAGCATCGCCTATTTCCGGGTCGACGATGGCGACGCCCGGGTGCAGCCGGTGACCGCCGCACGCAAGGCGCCGGCGTCGGCCCGCAAGGCGCCTGCCAAGGTGAAGGCGGCCGCCAAGGCCAAGCCCGCACCCGCCGGCAAGGCGCGGGCAGGTTCGGTCGGTGACCAGCAGGCGCGAGTCCGCGGCTTTGCGCTCGATCTGGCGCAGGGTGGCCCGGACGACGAAGACGCCGAATTCGGCCAGGCCGCATGAGCGCCGCCGCCCAGGTCCAGGCCGTCACCTTCGGCCTGGGCGACGAGGTCTTCGCCCTGTCGGTGACGATGGTGCGCGAGATCCTCGACTACACGCCCGCCTTCCGCGTCCCCCATGGGCCGGATTGGATGCTCGGCCTCACCGACGTTCGCGGCCAGGGCGTGCCGATGGTAGATCTGCGCACACGGCTGGGTCTGGCGCGCGCCGAACCCACGCTGGCCACGCGCGTGCTGATCGTGGATGTCCCGCTCGCCGATCGGCAGGTGGCGCTCGGGCTGGTGGTCGATCGCGTGCTGGCGGTCGCGACCTTCAGCGCCGACCGGATCGAGGCCGCGCCCGATATCGGGCTGCGGTGGCGTTCCGATTATATCCAGGGCGTCGTCCGCGACGCGGGCGCCTTCGTCGTCCTGGTGGACATCGCGCGGATCTTCGCTGCCGATGACTCCGATGTCGCCGCGCTTGGCGTCGCCGCCTGACCCGGCCCCGGTCGGAGCATGGCCCCGCGCCGCGCCGGCCGGGGCGTTCCGGAACCATCCCTTTGGCCGATCGACCGGAAACCGCTCCCATGTCCGCTGCCTCGACCCTCATGATCGCCCGCACCGGTGTCGATCGGCTCAGCCCGCAGAATCTGGCGCGCCTATCCGCCTTCGTCTTCGACCGGACCGGAATCAAGATGCCGCTGACCAAGGCGGTGATGCTGGAAGGCCGCCTGCGTCGGCGGTTGCGCGACACCGCGTGCGCGACGCTCGACGCCTATTGCGACCATTTCTTCAGCGGCCAAGCCGACGATGCCGAGACCGGCCATCTCATCAACGCCGTAACCACCAACAAGACCGACTTCTTTCGCGAGCCGGGCCATTTCGACTTTCTCGTCGATACGGTGCTGCCGGCGTTCGCCGCGACCGGCCGGCGTCGGCTGCGGGCGTGGAGCGCGGCGTGCTCGACGGGTGCGGAACCCTATACCATGGCGATGCTGCTCGACCGGTTCGCGCAGGCGAACGGCATCGACTATGGCATCCTGGCGACCGACATCGACACCGAGGTGCTGGAGACCGCACGCCGCGGCATCTATCCCGCCGCGCTGGTGGAGCCCGTGCCCCCTGCCCTGCGCAACCGCTATCTCACCCGCGCGCTGGCCCCCCGCGACGATCGCGTCCGGATCGTGCCCGCGCTCCGATCGGCGGTCGGCTTCGCCCCGCTCAACCTGATGGACGACCATTATCCGGTCGGCGCGCCGATGGACGTGATCTTCTGCCGCAACGTGCTGATCTATTTCGACCGCGCCACGCAGGAAGCCGTCGTCCGGCGGCTGTGCGCGTGCCTGCGCCCCGGCGGCCATCTGTTTCTCGGCCATTCGGAATCGATCGCGGGGCTCGATCTGCCGGTCAGACCGGTCTCCTACACCGTATTCGAACGGAACTGACATGAAGAAGGTCCGGGTTCTCGTCATCGACGACAGCGCGAGCGTCCGCCAGGTGATGACCGCGATCCTCCAGGAGGATCCCGAGATCGAGGTGATCGCGACCGCCGCCGACCCGTTCGCGGCGGCGCGCTACATCCAGGAGGAGGTGCCCGACGTCATCACGCTCGACGTCGAGATGCCGCGGATGGACGGCGTCACCTTTCTGCGCAAGCTGATGAGCCAATGCCCCACGCCCGTGGTGATGTGTTCGTCGCTGGTCGAGGAGGGATCGGAGACCTTGCTCCAGGCGCTGGAGGCGGGCGCGGTCGACGTGATCCTGAAGCCGCGCATCGGCGTGGCCGATCATCTCGCCGAGGCGCGGATGATGATCCGCGAGACGGTGAAGGGGGCCGCACGGGCGCGGGTGCAGGCGAAACGAAGCGGCGATCGCGCCCAGGCCCAGGCCCCGCAACGCAGGCTCACCGCCGACGCGGTGCTGCCGCCACCCAGCGGCAAGGCGATGAGCCGCACGACGGAAATGGTCGTCTGCATCGGCGCCTCCACCGGCGGCACCGAGGCGCTGCGCGAGGTGCTGGAGGCGCTGCCCGCCAACGCGCCGGGGATCGTCATCGTCCAGCACATGCCCGAAAGCTTCACCAAGGCCTTTGCCAAGCGGCTCAACGGGCTGTGCGAGGTCGACGTGAAGGAGGCCGAGGACGGCGACACCGTGATGCGCGGCCATGTGCTGATCGCGCCGGGCGGGCTGCGCCACACGATGCTCGAACGCCAGGGCGCGCGCTATGTGGTGGCGGTGCGCGAGGGACCGCTGGTTTCGCGCCATCGCCCGTCGGTCGACGTGCTGTTCCGGTCCGCGGCGCGCAACGCCGGCGCCAACGCGGTCGGCATCATCATGACCGGCATGGGCGACGACGGCGCGCGCGGTCTGCTGGAGATGAAACAGGCCGGTGCCCGCACGATCGCGCAGGACGAGGCCAGCTCCATCGTGTTCGGCATGCCCAAGGAGGCGATCGCGCGCGGTGCCGCCGACCGGATCGCCCCGCTGAACCACATCGCGCGCGAGCTGCTGCAGGCTGCGGCACGATGACGTGGCAGCATCGCCACCGCCCCGCGGCGCCCGCCCGACCAGGAGAGACGACATGTATCTGACCCATATCGATGGCGAAGGCGCCGCCGATCTGCTGACCGGCGTCCAGAAGGATCTGACCGATCTCGCCGCCGGGCTCGATGCCCGCTTCCTGCGTGCGGGCACGACGCTCGCCACCGCCGTGACGGCGATCGGCCGGGTGATCGACGCGCTCGACGATGTGACCAAGGCGCTCGACGAGCGGGCGGCGGGGGCCGCCGTGCGCGATCTGGGCGACGTGGCGGAACGGCTCGCCGCGCTGCCCATCGCCCAAGCGGAGCGCACGGCCGATCTGGCGACCGTGTCGGCGATGACCAAGTCGCTGCGCGAACAGGTGGTGGACATGCACCATGCGCTCCAGGTGCTGCGGATCTACGGCGTCAACATCAAGATCGCGGCATCGGGCGCGGATCAGTTCGTCGTCTTCGTCGACGGCATGACGCGGACGTTGGGCGTGGGGGAACAGGAACTCGACGCCTTCCAGCTCGTCCTGAAGGGGCTGACCGCCGCGGTCGCGGCCGCGCATCAGGCCGAACGGCTGCTCGCTGCGGAATGCGGCAAGGTGGCGCCCGACGTGCCGCGCAAGCTGGCCGGCGATGCGGCGGAACTGCACGCGCATCTCGAAACCGTCGCCGAAGCCGCACGGCGCGTCAGCGTGATCGCCCGCGACATTCAGGGCCGGGTGGCGACGATCCTGGGTGCGCTCCAGGTCGGCGACAGCACGCGCCAGCGGCTCGAACATGTCGTGGCCGCGCTCCAGATGCTCGATGCCCGGCCGGCAACTGGGGACGGCGCGGCCGAGCATGCGGTCGTCGCGCATGTCTATCGCATGCTCGACGCGCAACTCGCGGCGATCGCGACGGACTTCGATCGCGAGGCGAGCCTGCTGGTGGGCTCGCTCGGCGAGCTGGCGCCGGATACCGCGCGCCTGTTGTCGCTGATCGAAAACGGCAACGCCGACGAGGGGCGCAACTTCCTCCAGCGGCTGGAACACGGGATCGGCGATGTCGAGCGGCTGACGTCGCAGCTCCACGAGGCGGACCGGCGCTCGCACGTGATGGTGGGGGCGATCACCGAAGCCGTGGACGCGCTGGCTGCCCGGTCCGACCGGATCCGGCGCATCCGGCTCGACGTGCAGGACATCGCCATCAACACGCGCCTGATGTGTCGCCGGTTCGGCGATGTCGGCAAGGCCGTCGCCGTGATCGCGAGCGAGGTCGACGTCTATGCCAACCGGCTCGGCACCGCGCTGGACGGCGTGATGGGGCCGATCCACGAGCTGACCCAGGTGGGCGTGTCGATGAAAGCCGCCCAGGGCGGGCCGGAACGGATAGACGGCTCGCAAGCGCTGTCGGAGGCGTTGAGCACGATCGGGGATGGCTGCCGGCGCACCGAACGCGGGGTAAGCCGGGGCAGCGACGATGCGAACGAAGTGATCGCGATCATCGATCAGACGAGCGCCGAGCTTGCCGACGAACTGGCGCTGAGCGACGCCATCCGGCAGGCGGGTTCGTCGCTCGCCCTTGCGGCGGGCGACGACACGGCCCTGCCCGATCGCGCGGATGCGGTGCTGCGCGACCTGCTGCCGCGGATCGCCGACCTGTACACCATGGCGCAGGAGCGTGGCGTGCATGACGAGTTTCTGCTTGCGGGCATGTCGCCGGTCGGAAGCGTTTCGAGCGACGACGGCCTGTTCGACGAGGATGACGACGGCCTGTTCTGACGCTATGCCGGGGCCGCTCCTCCATCCTCGCGGATGAGACGATACGCCCCGCGAACGATCCCCTTTCCTCGCGAACCCGATCCTCGTAAGCGGCGCAGGCGCGTGAGAGGGCGACACCATGAATACGATCGCTCGAAACAATGTCACCATCGGCGGCGCGGGCGAGCGTGCCATGGTCTTCGCGCATGGCTTTGGTTGCGATCAGAACATGTGGCGGTTCGTCGAACCGGCGTTTCGCGGCAGCCATCGTACCGTGCTGTTCGACCATGTCGGTGCGGGTTCGTCGGATCTGTCGGCCTATGATGCCGCCAAATATGCCAGGCTCGACGGCTATGCTGAGGATGTCATCGAACTCGGGCAGACACTGGACTTGCGCGATGCCGTCTTCGTCGGCCACTCGGTCAGCGCGATGATCGGCGTGTTGGCGTCGGCCGCCCAGCCCAGGCTCTTCTCCGACCTCGTGCTCGTCAGTCCGTCGCCACGCTACATAGACGATGACGACTATGTCGGTGGCTTCGCGGCGGATGAGATCGACGAACTGCTCGACTATCTGGCCAACAATCACATGGGCTGGGCCGCCACGATGGCGCCGACGATAATGGGCAATGCCGATCGGCCCGAGTTGGCGCACGAGCTGGAAGCGAGCTTCTGCCGTACCGATCCGGCGCTGGCCGCGGCGTTCGCCCGCGTGACCTTCACGTCGGACAATCGATCCGATCTGGGCGGCGTCCGCGCGAGGACGCTGGTGCTGCAATGCCGGGATGACGCCATCGCGCCGGTTGCGGTCGGAGAGTTCGTTCAGCGGGCGATCCCGAACAGCAGGATGCAGTTGCTCGATGCCTCGGGCCACTGCCCGAACCTCAGCGCACCCGATCAGGTGATCGCCGCGATCCGCGCCTTTGTCTGAGACGGGCGATCCGCCGGTCCCGGCCCTGCCGGTCGAGGATTTCGCCGACCTCTACGACGATGCACCCTGCGGCTATCTGTCGATGCTGGACGATGGGCGCATCTTCAAGGTCAACGCGACGCTCGCGACCTGGACGGGGTTCAGCCACGCCGAGCTGGCCGGCAAGCGGCTGGCCGATCTGCTCACGGTCGGGACGCGCATCTTCTTCGAGACGCATGGCGCGCCGATGCTGCGCCTTCAGGGACGCATCGAGGAACTGGCGCTTGAGCTGAAGGCGAGAACCGGCGAACGCATCCCGGTTTTCGCGCACGGCGTCGAGCATGTGGGATCGAGCGGGCGTCCCCACTACCGGCTCGTGCTGGTCAAGGCCGGGCAGCGGCGTCGCTGGGAACACGAGCTTGTCGAGGCGCGCAGGGCGAGCGAGACCCTGCTCGCTGCCGCGGTCGATACCGCCGAACTGCGCGAGCAGTTCATCGCCGTTCTCGGACATGATTTGCGCAATCCCGTCGCGTCCATCGAGGCCGGCATGCGGCTGCTGAGGCGCCGGGAACGGCTTGGCCCGGACGGGTTTCGCGTGGTCGAGCTGGTGGAGGGCAGTGTCGCGCGCATGTCTGCGCTGATCGACGACGTACTCGACTTCGCGCGCGGCCGGCTGGGCGGCGGCGCCCCGCTCGACGTCAGACGGCAGGTCGCCATCGCCCCCTTGCTGGCGCAGGTGGCGGAGGAGCTGCGGCTCTCCTCGCCTCACCGCGTCATCGACGTGCGTTTCGGCACGATGCTGCCGGTGGACTGCGATCCGTCCCGGCTCGGACAGCTCGCATCCAACCTGCTCGGAAACGCGCTGACCCACGGCGCGAAGGACGCACCCGTCAGCCTGAGCGCGACCACCGCCGACAACGTGCTGACGATATCGGTGGCGAACGCCGGCACGGCCATTCCGCCGGACGCCATGGCGCGACTGTTCCAGCCGTTCGTGCGTGGCGAGGTGCGTGCCAGCCAGGAGGGGCTTGGACTGGGTCTCTACATCGCATCCGAGATCGCCAAGGCCCATGGCGGCGCGCTCGGCGTGACCTCGTCGGACGAAGAGACGCGGTTCACCTTCTCGATGCCACTCGCCTCGACCGCGAACGAAGACACCATGCCGCCGGCATAGATCGGCTCGTCATCGCTCGACGGCCGGCAAGACGGTGCGCGCCTTCAGCCCTTTGCCCTCGGTCCGGTGCTGCAACGTCGTGCGGAGGATAGGCAGCGACCGCCTTCGACGGAGATCCCGCGGGATCGCGCCCCGGCAGCGATCGGTCAGGGATCGAGAAACGCGAGCGTCACGCCGTTCGTCCAGCCGAAGCCGATTTCCGCCACATATTCCCCGCCGCTGCCGGGGCGTCCGCGTTCGACGTCGTATTTTTCCAGCAGGACGCCGCTTGCACGGTAGTTGCGCTCGACCATCGACGACCAGCGCTCGGCGATGGTCCGGGCGAGCGCGATATGGCCGTGACGGCGCAATCCCTGCGCCACGATCCATTGCAGCGGCGCCCAGCCGTTCGGCGCGTCCCATTGCTCGCCGGTCTCGTCGAGCGTCGTCACGATGCCGCCGTCGCGCAAAAGCTGCTCGATCGCGCGCACCGAGATCGCGCCCCGCTCCGCGTCGCTGACGGCCGTGAACAGGGGAAAGCCGCACGCGGCGGTGAGCTGGTTGGAGACCCGCGCCGCATCGATGTCGTAATCGGCGTAGAAACCGCCCGCGGCGTTCCAGAGATGAGCGTTGATCGCCGCCGCGCGCTTGGCCGCCCGGTCGGCGAACGCTGCGGCGTCGGCGGCATGGCCCAGCGCTTCGGCCTCGTCGGCGATCGCCTGCTCCAGCCCGTGCAGCAGGCAGTTCAGATCGATCGGGATCAGGCGCGTGGTTCGGATCGTCGCCAGCGTGCGACCATCGCCCAGCCAGCGCGAGCTGAAGTCCCAGCCGCTCTCCGCCGCGGCGCGAACGTCGCGCCATAGCGTCGCGCTGTCCCGGTCGGGGGCCTCCGCCGCCAGCGCCACGTCCTCACGCCAGGATTCGTCCCGCGGGGAAGGCTGATCGTCCCAATAGCGATTGAGGACCGCGCCGTCCGCCAGCCGCACGACGCGGCGATGCTCCTCGCCCGGCTGCAACCTCTCGGCCCCCGCCATCCAGAAGCGGTGCTCGGTCTGCATCCACTGGAGACGCTGGCGCCGTGCCGCCTCGCCTCGCGCGTTCGACAGGCCCGCAACCAGATAGAAGACCGGCGGGTGCGAACGGCCGAGATAATAGGTGCGCGTGCCGTTGGGGATGTGGCCGAACCGGTCGAGCAGGCTGCCGAAATTCGCGATCGCGTCCTCGATCGGCTGTGGGTTGCCGAGCCGTCGATGCGCGAGAAGCGTGAAATAGCTGTCCCAATAATAGAGCTCGCGGAAGCGACCGCCGGGAACCACGAACGGCCGCGGCATCGCGATCTCGGAGGATTGCGGCGCGGCCTGGGTCTGCGCGCGGGTGAGCACCGGCCAGAGATTGCGGATATGGTCGACCAGCGGCGCTTCGCCGCGCACGGCTTCGCGGTCGTCGGCGGGCAGTTCGAAATGGTGCGCGACGAAAGCGCGCAGCGCGTCGTCGTCGGCGGGTGGAGCCGCGTCCCATGCGCGCAGGATGTCCGCGAGCGGGCGTCGCGGCACGGCATCGGCGAACGACTTCGAATCGGCGAACAGCGCGCGTTCCTGAACGGCCGTGAAGATCGGACCGAACAGCGCGGCCGGGCCCGGCGGCGTCATGCGCCCACCGCCGCCGCGTCGCGCTGGCGTCGGCGCATGACCGGCAGGGTCGCGGCGATCACGCCGATCGGGACGAGCAGGAAATAGAAGGCGAGCGCGCCGGACAGGTGCTGGAAGAGCAGCCCGGTCAGAAACGATCCGATCGTGCCGCCGAGTGCGGAGAAGATCACGATCAGCCCGATCATCGCCGGGTGGTGCGCCTGTGGCAAGGCGCTGAGCGCGACCGAACACACGGTCGGATAGATCGGCGCCATGAACAGCCCCAGAAGCGGAAACAGGAACGCCGCGACCGGGGCGTCGGACCAGCCGATATCGGCACGCGGCACGACGCCGCGCGCGAGCGGCAGCGAGACGAGGATCAGCACCGCGATCGCGCCGAGACAGGCGAGCAGCACGAACAGCCACGACCGGCGCCGCAGCAGCCAGCCCGAAGCCAGCCGGCCGAGCGCGAGCGAGGCGAGGAAGATCGTCGACATCTGCACGCTCATCGCGGTCGGCAGATGCAGGACTTCGCGGTTGAAGGTCGGCAGCCAGCTTCCCACGCCCTGTTCGATCAGCACGTAGAAGAACAGCGCCACGAGCATGATCGTCGTGGCCGGCAGCATCGCCAGCGTCGCCATCTCGCGCCAGCCGGCCTGCGACGATGCGGCGCGGGCCGCCGGTTCGCCCAGCGACACCGTCGCCCACAGCAGTGCGCTGACGCCGCACAGCCCCGCGAGCAGCCAATAGACATGCAGCCACGCGCCACCACCGACGAACCAGGAGAAGATCCAGATGCCGGCCAGCACACCGACCATGAACGCGCCCTCCACGGTGTTGGTGATGCCGGCATGTTCCGCCGGATCGCGCGCCAATTGTCCGATCGTGGCATAGGTGGCGACCTTGACGATGCCGAAGCCCAGGCCGGTCATGACGAACAGGCCCTGCATGGCGGTGAAGCTGCCCAGCGTGGACACGATCAGGCACGTCGCCGCCATGAGCATCAGGACGCCGATGATGGCGCGCCGGAACCCGAACGCGGCGACGCGGGTCGCGAGGAAGAAGGAGGCCGCCACCACCGACAGATCCTTGCACGCCTCCAGACCCGAACCCATCACCTTGGTCGCGCCCAGATGCTCGATCGATTGCAGGATGACGACGCCGACGCTGTTCATGAGGATGCCGAGCGTCGCATAGCTCAGCGCCAGCGCGACGATCGTCCGCACGCGCATCGATGGATTCCGCCCGGACGGCTTGGGCTTCGCGCCGACGTAACTCATGGGGTCCCCGCCTGTTCGGATCGATCGTCCGTTCACCGCCTGTCTAACAGTTCTGAAACGCTTTTCAACGGCGTTGCGTCCGATCCCGTGCATGATGCTGCGGGTGCGCGTGGCGCAAGTGACCATCCGTACAAAGGCATGAAAAGAATATTGAAATGCGTTTCAAACGCATCTAACCCAAATCCGGCGAGGCAAGCGTGCCCGTTCGACAGGGAGAGGGTGGATGAAGGCCATGAATTTCACGCATGTGATCGCGGGGCTGCTTTGCGGCTCGGCGATGCTGTCCGTCCCGGCGGTCGCGCAGACCGCGCCTGCCGACGCTTCGTCTCAGGCGCCATCGGCCCAGGCCGCACAGCCGGATGCGACCCCCGACGACATCGTCGTGACCGGCACCCCCAATCGCGAGGGCCTGCGCAAGCTCGATGCGAGTTATTCGATCTCGACCGCCACCGCCGAGCAGATCCGCGAGGTCCAGCCCACGTCGACGGCGGATCTGCTCAAGATCGTGCCCGGCCTGTGGGTCGAGAGTTCGGGCGGCCAGGCCGGCGCGAACGTCTTCATCCGCGGCTTCCCGTCGACCGGCGACGCGCCCTTCCTGACGGTCGAGATGAACGGCTCTCCGATCATCCAGCCCTCGTCGCTGTCGTTCCTGGAGGACAGCTCGGTCTTTCGCCTGGACGACACGGTCGAGCGCGTGGAGGTGCTGCGCGGCGGCCCCAGCCCGATCTTCGCCAACGGCCAGCCCGGCGCCACCACCAACTTCATCCTGAAGACGGGCACGCAGGATCCGCAGCTCTCGTTGCGCACGACCTATGGCACCGAGGGGACGTACCGGCTGGATGCGGTCGCCCAAGGGCCGATCGACGCCAACACCACGTACATGCTCGGCGGTTTCTACCGCTATTCGGACGGTTTCCGTCACACCGGCTTCACGGGCGATCTCGGCGGTCAGGTGACGGGCAGCATCACGCATGATTTCGGCGCGGGCAAGCTCACGGTCTATGGCCGCTATCTCGGCGACAAGGACGCCTTCTACACGCCGATGCCGCTCGTCCAGAACGGCAGCGGCTTCCAGACCTTCGCCGGCTTCGACGCCCGCACCGACACGCTGGTCGGCCGCGAGATCGAGACCACGATGATCGAAACCGGGCCAGCCATCAACGGCGGCGCGACCCAGAAGAAGCAGGTCGATCTGTCGAACGGACGCGGCGCGCATCTCTACACCTTCGGCAGCACGTTCAACTATGATCTGGGCTTCGTACAAGTCCAGAACAACGTGAACTACACCAGGGGCACGGCCGATACGTCCGCGCTGTTCACCGGCAGCAACCCGCAGACCGTCGCGGCCTATCTCGCGGCCTCGGGCGGCGCGGGCACCGTGACCTATGCCGACAGCGGCGTGGCGCTGACGCCCGGCCAGCAGACCATCCAGGCGGGCATCTGGTCCGTCCAAAAGCATATCGAGAGCTTCACCGACGAACTGAAGATCTCCAAGCAGCTGTTCGCGGGCAACACGCTGACGCTCGGCGGCTATTATGCGCATGTGAACGATCATGACGTGTGGAATCTCGGCAACAACATCCTGCTGGCGCTCGAGCCGCAGGCGCGGGTGCTGAACGCGACGCTCGTCAACGGCACCCAGTTGACCCGCAACGGCTTCACCAGCGCGAACAGCTATGACGTCAACGCCTATTACCGCAGCGACAACGTCGCGGGCTATGTCAGCGACGAGTGGAAGATCGGGCAGTTGCGGCTCGACGGCGGCGTCCGCGTCGAGCACACCATTCTGACCGACCATTACGAGAACAGCTCCACCGGCGATCTCGATAACAATCCGCTGACCGCGTACAACAACGGCGCCACCTATCTGAACGGCACCTTCTCCGACGCGCGCTACACGAAGACGCAAGTGAGCTGGACGGCCGGCGCGGATTATGCGTTCGGAGACCATCTGAACGGTTTCGTGCGCGCCAACCATGGTGCGTTGCTTCCGCAGTTCGACGATCTTCGTGGCAATGCGACCGCGATCCAGAACATCAAGCCGCAGGTCGCGGACCAGTACGAAGCCGGCCTGAAGACGGCGACGCATCTGTACGACCTTTATCTTACCGGCTTCTACAATCGCTTCCACAATCTCGTGTTCCAGGACATCCGGATCATCAATGGCGTGGAGCAGAACGTCGTCCAGTTCGGCGGATCGCGCGCCTATGGCCTCGAATTCGAAGGCGCGGTGCGGCCGGTCGCGGGGGCCCAGCTCGCCGTGCGGGGCGTGGTGCAGAACGGCAAGTTCGTCGATTTCGGCACCAATTCGGGCAACGACGTCAACCGCCAACCCCGGTTCCAGATCGCGGCCATCCCGTCCTACACCTTCCGCACGGGCTGGGGTCAGGCGCGGTTGTTCGGCACCTTCACCCATATCGGCGACCGCTTCGCCGATCTGGAGAACCAGCAGCGGCTCGGCAGCTACAACACGGTCGATCTTGGCGGCTCGCTCGACATCAACGATCGCTTCTCGATCCAGGCCACCGGCGAGAACGTGACCAACACGCTCGCGCTGACCGAAGGCAATGTGCGGACCGTCGGGGCGGCCAATCAGAACGGCTATTTCCTGGGACGGCCGATCTTCGGCCGGCATGCCACGATCACCGCGGCCTACAAGTTCTGAGGCCGCCGACGGGAGATCGGCCAGCAACGGCGCGATGCCGTCGGCCGGTCTCCCGCCCGGATCATTCCACCACCCTCAGCCGCCGCCCATTGGCCGGACGCTGGCGAAGGAGCTCGTCCACCTTGTCGGCGAGGTCCACCTGGCGGAACGGCTTGCCGAGCCGGACGACGTCGTCGGGCACGTCCTCCCCGGTCGCGGCATAGCCCGTCACGAGCAAGGTGGGGATGCGCATGCCGATGGAGCGCAGCTCGCCGATCAGTTCGCCGCCCGTCATGCCCGGCATCAGATAATCGCTGACCAGCACGTCCGCCTCGATTCCGGATCGAAGCGCCGACAGCGCCTGGCTCGCCGAGCCCACCTCCACCACGACATAGCCGAGATCGCGCAACATATCCGCGGTGGCGGACCGGACGAGCTCCTCGTCGTCCACCAGCAGGATCCGGGCCGCCCGCCGCGCGGGTGCGGGGTCGCTCGCCTTGCGCGCGGCGTCGTTGGCCACCTCGTCGGTGGCGGGTAGCCAGAGTTCGACCGCGGTGCCCGCCCCGGGCTCGCTGCGCAGGTGGAGAATGCCGCCGGATTGCGCGGCGAGCCCATGGACCATCGACAGGCCGAGACCCGTCCCCTTGCCGACACCCTTGGTCGAGAAGAACGGCTCGGTCGCACGCGCCAGCGTCGCGCGGTCCATGCCGGTGCCGTTGTCCTCGGCGATCAGCCGGACATAGCGGCCGCCCTTCAGGTTCAGCGGATTGCGCTCGTCGACCGCGACCTCCGCCACCGACAGGAGAAGCCGTCCGCCGCCCGGCATGGCATCGCGGGCGTTGATCGCCAGGTTCAGCAGCGCCAGCTCGAGCTGGTTCGGATCGACCCGCGCCGACGGCAGGTGGCGCGGCACTTCGAGCACGACGGCGATCGTGGGGCCGAGCGAGCGCCGGACGAGATCGACGATCCCGTCGATCAGCGCACCGACATCCACCGCCCGCGGCTGGAGCGCCTGTTTGCGGGCGAAGGCGAGCAGCCGCTGCGTCAGCGTCGCGGCGCGTTCGGCCGCCTGCAGCGCGCCGCCCACCATCCGCTGCGTCTTCTCGTCGTCCTTGTGGCGACGGCGGAGCAGATCGAGGCTGCCCACGATGGGAGTCAGCAGATTGTTGAAATCATGCGCCACGCCGCCCGTGAGCTGGCCGATGGCGTCCATCTTCTGCGCCTGGGCGAGCTGGGCGTCGGCCTCTTTCTGGTCCGTCACGTCGGACACCACCCCCGCCATCCGCAGCGGCTCGCCGTCCGGATCATACCGGACGCGGCCCTTCGCCGCGATCCAGCGGCTGGTGCCGTCCGCCGCCAGGATCGCGCATTCCACGTCGAGCGCGCCAGACAGGAGCGCCTTGCCGAACGCCTCCTCGATACCCGGACGCTGCGCCGGATCGACATGGGCGAGGAACGTCTCGACGCTCCACTGCGCCACCGGCTTGGCATAGCCGAAGATCTCGTCGTGCCGCGGCGTCCGGCGTGCGTCCCCGGTGCGGAAGTCGATGTCCCAGCTGCCCATCCCGGCCGCGTCGAGCGCGATCTCGAGACTTTCGCGCGCGGCCGCCAGTTCGGCGGTGCGATCGAGCACCGCGCGCTCGAGCGTCTCGGCGGCATCGCGCACCTCATATTGCCGACGCCGTGCCTTCAGCGACGACAGGACCGCACCCAGCATCGCCTCGGCATGAAGGGGACGCTGCAACAGCACGACGTTGCCCAGCTCCGCGAGGCGCTTCGTGGCGGCCTCGGTACGCGGCGCCGCGGCGCCGTTGGCGAGCACGATGAAGGGAATGTCCGACCAGGTGGGTTGAGCCGCCACCCAGGCGGTGAGCGCGGCCGGATCGCCGATCGCGAGCGCCTCTTCGGTCAGCAGGATCATCCCCGCCCCCGCCTCAGCGGCCGCGATCAACTCCGCTTGATCCTTGCAGACCATCGCGGCCATACCGTGCCGCCCGAGCAGCTTGGCGGCGATGGCGGCGTCCCGCCCGCGCGGCGCCAGGATGAGGATGCGGTCTTCCATCTCAGCCATTCCCGGCGAACGATCCCGGCCGATGGCGCATCAGCGTCGTGCCCTCTCCCGAAAAGGTCGGAACGCCGGTCAGGATGCCTTGAAAATCCCGCAGCGCTTCCCCGACCTGCAGCCCTTCTTTGCCGATCTGAAACTCGCGGATCGTGCGCTCGTGCGGCGCGGTGCGCGTCTTGATGACCGAGATCGCCTGGCGCACCTCGCCCAAGGCCTCGAAGAAGCGGAGCTGCACCACGGTGTCGGAGAGATAGCTGAGATCCACGTCCTGCCGGACATCGCCGGTGACGCCGTGAAGCCCGAGGATCAGCATGCTGACCACCCCCTGCTGCCCCAGATAGGTGAGCATCTCGTGCATCTGGAGCACCAGAAACTGTTCGCTCGGCATCGATTGCAGATAGGCGTTGAGACTGTCGATCACGACCATCCGTACGCCGTCCTTCTCGACCGCGCTGCACACCGCGCCGGCGAATTCGCCGGGCGACATCTCGGCCGGATCGATCGCGCGGATCGTCAACTGGCCGCTGTCGATATGCGGCTGGAGATCGAGGCCAAGCGCCGCGCTTCGCTTCAACAGCGTCGGCAGGCGTTCGTCGAACAGGAAATACGCCGCCTTCGTGCCGCGTTTCAGCGCCGCCAGCATGCACTGGACCGCGGCGGTGGTCTTGCCGATGCCCGCAGGCCCGGTCAGCAGCGTGGCGGTTCCCGGAACCAGCCCGCCGCCCATCAGCAGGTCGAGCTGACCCGATCCCGTGGACACCGGATCGGCAAGCGAGCTGCCGTCATGGCGCGCCGCGACCAGCCGCGGATAGACCCGCAATCCGCCGCGCTCGATCTCGAAATCATGATAGCCGCCACGATAGCGCAGGCCGCGCATCTTCATGACATGCAGCCGTCGTCGCTGCGCCCCGAAGCCGGACAGCGTCTGTTCGAGCGACACCACCCCGTGTGCGATGCTGTGGAGCTGCAGGTCCCCGCCCGACGCGCTCTTGTCGTCGAGGATCAGCACGGTCACTTCACGTGTCGAGAAGAAATGCTTCAACGCCAGGATCTGCCGCCGGTAGCGGATCGCACTTTGCGCGAGCAGCCGCAGTTCGGACAGGCTGTCGATCACGATGCGCTTGGGCTTGGCGGCGTCCACCTTGTCCATGATGTCGCGCACCGTCTCGCCGAGTTCGACCTCGCTCGGGTGAAGCAGCGTCTGTTCCTGATCCTCGCCCAGCCCGTCGGCCGGCACCATCTCGAACAGTTCGATCGAATCCAGCGTCCACCCGTGCGTCGCGGCGACGGCGCGCAGCTCGATCTCGGTTTCGGCGAGCGTGATATAGAGGCCGGACTCGCCCGCGGCGGCACCGGCCAAGAGAAAGCCCAGGCCCAAAGTCGTCTTGCCCGTGCCCGGCGTGCCTTCCACCAGATACATGCGGTGGGGCGTGATGCCGCCGCCCAGGATCCGGTCCAGCCCCTCGATGCCGGTGGATGCCACCGGCGGGATATGTTCGTCAGCTCGCATGGGCATCTTCCGCATCGCGTGCCCGACACCAGGATCGTGCCGGGCCACCGATCATAGGGGCCCCTCCCCAGTTCGCAAAGTGCCGCGTTGTCAAAGCTGTGCGTCGAGCAGCCCGATCAGCGGGCGGTCGGCGGGGGGCATCGGCAGCGCGTGCATCTCGGCCGGGCGCACCCAGCGCAGCGCCGCCGCTTCCAGCGCGCGCGGGACGCCGGTCCATTTGCGCGTGACGAACAGCAGCAGCAGCAGGTGACGATCGCCGAGCGGCGCGCTGGCGAACGCCGCCGGCGCCAGGCACGCGCAGGGCACGGTGATCGCCAGTTCCTCCTCCAGCTCGCGGATCAGCGCCTGCTCGGGCGTTTCCCCGGCCTCGATCTTGCCGCCCGGGAATTCCCATAGACCAGCCAGCGACTTGCCCGCGGGGCGTTGCTGCAACAGCACGCGGCCGTCCGCATCCACCAGCGCGGCGGCGCAAACGGGCAGGATCAGCGGCGTGGCGACGGCGATGGAAGACATTCGTTAACCCCATGCCACTAACCCGGCTTTCATGAAACCGACGCGTCCATCCGTAAAGGCCGTGATTTGCACGGTGTCGCGCCTGGTACGCGATTCCCGCGCCGCGACGGCCATCGAATATGGCCTCATCGCCGCGCTGATCGTCGTCGGCGTGATCGCCGCGATCGGCGGCGTGGGCACCGTCACCAGCGGCATGTGGAACAACACCAGCGCGCGGGTGAGCGCCGTGACGCCGCGGTAAAAATACCCGCTGGATTTAAGCCTTTATCAACCGTCGAGGCCTAATTCTTTCGGTGCTGCTCCGGTTCACCGGTTCAGCCGGGTGACTGAAGCTTTCAAGACATGGAGACCGGTATGCAGATGATCCGCAAGGTTTTTGGTAACAAGAAGGGCGCGACCGCCATCGAATACGGCCTGATCGCCGCACTCATCGCGGTTGCCGCGATTGCCGCGATGCAGGGCCTGGGCAACAAGCTCCAGACGACCTTCAACAACGTTTCGTCGAACATGAAGGCCACGTAAGCCTTACCCGACGATCGAAAACGCGAGGGGGCGGCGGAACCTGGTTCCGCCGCCCCTTTTCGTCGTGCGTGCGCCTCTTCGTCGCGCGCGAAAGCGTTACAGCCGGCCCATCGCCAGAAACTTCTCGCGCCGGCCCTGCCGCAATTGCTGTGCGCTCTGACCGCTCAGTTCGCCGAGCGTCGCGCTCAGTGCCGCGCCGAGCGAGGCGATCGCCGCCGCCGGTGCGCGGTGCGCGCCGCCCAAGGGTTCGGGCACGATCGTGTCGATCACGCCGAACGCCTTCAGATCCTGGGCGGTGACGCGCATCGCCTCCGCCGCCTCGGGCGCCTTGTCCGCGGTACGCCACAGGATCGAGGCACAACCCTCCGGGCTGATGACCGAATAGACCGCGTGTTCGAACATCAGCACGCGGTTGCCCGCGGCGAGCGCCACCGCGCCACCCGATCCACCCTCGCCCACGATCGCCGCGACCACGGGAACGCCCGCGTTGAGGCACGCTTCGGTCGAGCGCGCGATCGCCTCGGCCTGGCCGCGCTCCTCGGCCTGGATGCCGGGAAACGCGCCCGAGGTATCGACGAGCGTCACGATCGGCAGCCCGAACCGGTCCGCCAGCGCCACCAGCCGGATCGCCTTGCGATAGCCCTCTGGCTTGCCCATGCCGAAATTGTGGCGAAGCCGGCTGGCGGTGTCGTCGCCCTTTTCATGGCCGATCACCATCAGCTTGCGCCCATCGAGCGTGGCGAAGCCACCGAGGATCGCCTGATCGTCGCCAAAGGCGCGGTCGCCCGCCAGCGGCACGAACTCGTCGAACAGCCCGGCGACATAATCCTTGAAATGCGGGCGCTCGGGATGCCGCGCCACCTGCGTCTTCTGCCACGGCGTCAGCCTGGCGAAGGTGTCCTTCAGCAGCTTGTCGGATTTCGCCTGGAGCCGCGCGATGTCGGCGGCGATATCCACGCTGCCGTCCGCCGCGGTATCGCGCAGTTCGTCGATCCGGCCCTGAAGCTCGGCGATCGGTTTCTCGAAGTCGAGGAAGCTTGCCATGACGGTTCGGTTAGGTCGGGCCGCGCGCGGCGTCAACGCGGGGGCCCATCTCGGCGAGCGGGTGCCGGGTGTTGACCAGCTCGACCAGCCGGCTCGCATCGACATGCGTGTAGATCTCGGTGGTCGCGATATCGGCATGGCCGAGCATCGTCTGCAGCGCGCGCAGATCCGCGCCGCCCGCCAGCAGATGCGTGGCAAAGGCATGGCGCAGCACGTGCGGGCTGATCCGATCGGGCGGGATCCCGGCGTCCGCGCCCAACGCCTTGACGATCTGGTGAAGCCGCACGCGCGACAGATGACCCTTGCCGGAGGGAAACAGCCAGGGATTGGCCGCGTCGCTCGCCTCGCGCCAGGCCGCCACCGCGGCGCGGGCGCGGTCCGAGATCGGCACCAGCCGTTCGCGCCCGCCCTTGCCGCGCACGATCAGGAACGGCTTGTCGGGATGCACCGCGCCGCGCGGCAGGCCGACGAGTTCGCTCGCGCGCAGGCCCGATCCGTAGAGCAGCTCGATCAGTGCGGCGAGCCGCAGGTCGTTCGGATCCGGAATCGCACGCGCCAGCCGAGCATCGATCGCGGTGAATAGCGAATCGACGTCGGCGCGGCTCAGCACCTTGGGCAAGGAACGCCCCGCACCCGGCCGCGGCAACGCGGCGCCGGGATCGTCCGCGCGCAACCCCTCGTCGGCCAGAAAGGCGTAGAAGCGCCGCAGCGCCGCCGATTTGCGCGCGACGGTGGCGGTGGCCAGCGCGCGCCATTCCTCCGCCACCCGCCCGAGCATCGCGGCATCCGCCTCGCCCAGCCGGCCGCCCAGCACCTCGGACGCGAGCATCAAGTCGCTGCGATAAGCGGCGATCGTGTTCGCCGCGGCGCCGGCCTCCGCCGCGAGCATCTCGAGAAAGCGGTCGACGAGCGCGCGGTCGCCGCCGCCTGCGCTCATCCGGCCATCAGACCCGTGCAATCGCCTCGGCCGCGATCATCCGCGCCTCGCCCTCCAGCCCGACGGCGCGCAGCGCGCCGACGATGCGATACAGCGCCTGGGGCGGCACGCCGCGCCAGTCGCCCGTCTGCATCCCGATCGCCGCCAGCAGCGCGACGGTGCCCGGCTGGCCGGCACGCGCGGCGCGATCGAGCGCCGCAGTCCAGGCGTTTTCCGCCCCGATCTTCACGTCGAGCGATTCGGCGGCGCGTTCCACATCCGCCGGCGCGACGCGCCCGAGCCCCGCCATGCCGGCGAAGAACATCCGCCGCTTCAGCACGGCATCGCCCTTGCCGGCATAGCCGTTCAAGTCGCGATAGCTCACCGTCCGCCCCTCGGGATCGGCCAGCGCGAGCATCGCCCAGGCATCGCTCCCTTGCGGCACATAGCCCTGCCAGCGCAGCGCGGTGCGATCGAGCCCGGCCGACAGCATCGCCGCGATCAGCGTCGCGGCATCCGCATCGTTGGCGGCGGGCATCACCAGCCCGGCCGCACGCGCGGTCAGCACCATCCGGGCATAAGGGATGCGGGCGTCCGCATTGCCCCATAATTGCCGGAGCGCGGCGGCGCGCGCGTCCGGGCTCGCGCCCGCATAGGCGGTCTGAAGATCCTGCGCGGTCGCATCCGCGGCGCTCGGCGAATCATTCGCTGCGTCCACCGCGCCATAAAGGTCGATCAGCGCCGCGCTCGACAGCACGCCCTGCGCCGCCGCCGCCTCCGCGGCCGCGATCCGGTCGTTCAGCGGCACGCCGGGCGACAGCGCGCGCCAATAGGTCACTTGCCGCCCCACCCCTGCATAGAGCGAATCGGGGATGGCGACGCCCGTGGCGGTGGCGAGGCCGAAGCGCCACGCGGTCAGCCGGTCGACGCCGTCCCATTCGATCGTCACCGCCTGGCGACCCTGGCCGCCGATGCCGAGCACCTTCTGCGCGAGCAACAGGTCCACGCCGCCCGCGACGTGGTGGCGCCGGGCCGCGGCGAACAGCGCGGTGCCGCGCGCCGACTGACCCGCAAGCCCGGCGCACATCGCCTGCGCCAGCGTCCAGCCGCCCTCATGGCCGATCCGTACGCCGGCATCGGCGAGCGGGCACAGGCCCGCGGGATCGCCGTTCGCCAGCTCGGCGTTCATCGCCACCTGCAGCAATTTGGGCGTATAATTTGCGTCGTCGACGCCCTGAACCACCGCGCGCGCCGCGACCGATTCGCCCATCCGCAGCAACAGCCATGCGCGTTCGGCGGCGAAATCGGCGCCGTTCACATGCGGCGGCGTCGCCACGCTGGAGACCAGCGCGCGCCGCAGCAGGATGGACATCCAGCGCGACGGCAGCGGCGCGGACAGCCGCCGCATCAGCATCTCGACCATGCGCCCGTCGGCCTCGCCGAACGTATCCGCGGCGAGCCCGCCCTCGGCCGGCCCCGCCGCCCCCACCAGCGCGAGCGAGCGCCGCGCGGAGGCGGGCAGCTCATATTCGGCGAGCACGCGCGCATCCGGCGGGGTCGGCGTCGGGGTGGGCGTCGGCGTCGCGCCGGGCGTGTCCACCGGCAGCGGCTGCACCGTCGCCGACACGGGCGACGCACCCGCTATAGGCGCAGCACCGCTCGGCCGCGGCGCGGGGCCTGCGGAACCGGGTGCGCGCGGCGCGGCCGCGGTCGCACGCGGGGCGGGCGCGGGCTCGCCGAAACCGGGCGGCAGGATCGATTCGGGGCGTTGCTGCCCGATCGCGGGATAAGCGGCGGCCGCGGCGAGCGCGAGGCCCAGGCCGCCGATCAGCGCCTTATTGGAGGTTCGCAAGCGCGACGGCCTTTTCCACATGCGTCTGCGGCCGCTCGGTCGTGCGCCCGGCCAGGAGGACCATCCCTCCGATCACGATGACGGCGAGGACGGCGATGGTCAGGACGAGGCGGGACATGGACGAACCTTACATGTTGCACGGACGCGCAAGCTTTTGGCGAACCCGCATGGTCGCTGTATAGCGCGAGGCTCGATGTTGCAAAGCCACGATCCCCAGGCGGCCAGCCCCGCCCCGCCCCCAGACGCTCCGCCGCCCGAAAAGGGCAAGCCGATCGTGCTCGTCGGCCTGATGGGCGTCGGCAAGACGACCGTCGGCCGCCGGCTCGCGGTGCGCCTGGGCCTCGCCTTCGTCGATGCCGATCACGAGATCGAGCGCGCCGCGGGCATGAGCGTGACCGAGATCTTCGAACGCTTCGGCGAAGCCTATTTCCGCGACGGCGAGCGGCGGGTGATCGCGCGGCTGATCGACGGCCGGCCCAAGGTGATCGCCACCGGCGGCGGCGCGTTTCTCCACCCCGAAACGCGCGCGCTGATCCTCGAACAGGCGACCGCGGTGTGGCTGAGCGCGCATCCCGATGTGCTGGCCGACCGCGTCGCGCGGCGTGACACGCGGCCGCTGCTGCGCGGGCGCGATCCGCGCGTGGTGCTGCGCGAACTCGCCCGCGTCCGCGATCCGGTCTATGCGCTGGCCCCCATCCATGTCGCCAGCCAGCGCACGCCGCACGAGGCGACCGTCGCCGCCATCATGAAAGCCATCGGCCGATGAAGACCGTTACCGTTTCGCTCGGCGAGCGCAGCTATCCGATCCATATCGAAACCGGGCTGCTGACGATCGCGGGCGACCTGCTCGCGCCGCTGCTCCAGGGCCGGCGCGTGGCGATCGTGACCGATTCGAACGTCCTGCCGCATCTGGCCACGCTCCAGGCGGCGCTCGCCGAAGAGGATATCGCCAGCGAGGCGATCGTGCTGGCGCCGGGCGAGGCCACCAAGAGCTGGAGCGTGCTGGAAACGCTGTGCGACCGGCTGCTCGAACTCGGGATCGAGCGCGGCGATCACGTGATCGCGCTTGGCGGCGGGGTCATCGGCGATCTGGTCGGCTTCGCCTGCGCGATCCTGAAGCGCGGTTGCCGCTTCGTGCAGATTCCGACCACCCTGCTGGCCCAGGTCGATTCGTCTGTCGGCGGCAAGACCGCGATCAACACGCGCGCGGGCAAGAACCTGATCGGTGCCTTCCACCAGCCGGTGATGGTGCTGATCGATCCCGCCGTGCTCGACACGCTGCCGCCCCGCGAATTGCGCGCGGGCTATGCCGAGGTCGTCAAATACGGCCTGATCGACGATGCGCCCTTTTTCGCCTGGTGCGAGGCGAACGGCGCGGCGCTGCTGGCGGGCGACGAGGATCTGCGCGAACGGGCGATCGCGCACAGCGTCGCGGCCAAGGCGCGGATCGTCGCCGCCGACGAGCACGAGACCAACGGCACGCGCGCGCTGCTCAACCTCGGCCACACCTTCGGCCATGCGCTGGAGGCGGAGGCCGGCTTCGACGGCACGCTGATTCATGGCGAGGGCGTCGCGGCGGGCTGCGCGCTCGCCTTCGCCTTTTCCGCCGCGCAGGGGCTTTGCCCGGACGCCGACGCGGCGCGGGTGGCGGCGCATATGCGCGAGGTGGGGCTGCCCGACGGCCTCGCCGCCACCGGCATCGCCGCGAGCGGCGCGCGGCTCGTCGATCACATGCGCCACGACAAGAAGATGGACGCCGGCACGCTGCCCTTCCTCCTCGCGCGCGGGATCGGCGGCACCGTCCTCGATCGCGGCGTCGATCTGGCCGATGTCGCGGCGTTCCTCGACGCCCAGCCACGCTGATGCCGAACGGCGTCGCCAAGGCCAACCTCCCGACCAAGACCTGCCCCGCCTGCGAACGCCCGTTCGCCTGGCGCAAGAAATGGGCGCGGGACTGGGAAAGCGTCGTCTATTGCTCGGATGCGTGCCGCCGGAAACGCTGAGTTCGAGAGCGGCGCCGTTTATGGTGCCGGTGTGTGACCGAGGCGACGCAAGGACCGCTTACGCCCAATTGCGGCCATTCCGCGTGGTCCTCAACAGCCCTATAAGCATCCATCGTTGCCGGCGTGGCAGTGCCAACGGAGGGGGAGCCTATGACAGACGGTGCGAAGAGACAGTTGCTTTCCGGCGAACAGATTGTCTGGGAGGGGAGGCCATATTCTGGACTTGTTCTTCGTCCGATTGAAGTCTTCTTGATCCCGTTCAGCCTTGTGTGGGGCGGATTCGCGCTGTTCTGGAATACGAGCGTTTGGACGACCAATGCGGACTTATCCTTTAAGCTGTTTGGCTTGCCTTTTTTGATTGCCGGCCTCTACGTGACAGTTGGTCGTTTCTTTGTGGATATTTATCTTAGAAAGAGAACAGCCTACTTCGTGACGAACAAGCGCGTCCTCATTGCAAGGGGAGCAAACGGATCAAGTGTGAAATCGCTCGACATCAATCGTCTACCCTCTTTGGAACTCCATGAGCGATCGGACGGATCGGGTACTATTCGGTTTGGAGCATCAGGAAGCTGGTTCAACGGCGCCAATAGCTTCGGTATGTGGCAGCCGACCTTTGATCCCACCCCCCAGTTTATTCGTGTTCCGCAGGTCCGGTCTTTGTACCAACTGATCCAAAAGCATACGGACGGCTAACCACCACCTCCAGCCATTGCCATATCGTCGCCGGCCCCTACCCCCGCGCGCGCCACGCCAGCCACAGCCAGCCGCCGATCAGCAAGGCGCCCCCGATCGGCGTCACCGCGCCAAGCCAGCGCGGCGCGCCGATCGCCATCAGGTACAAAGTCGTCGCAAAGACGAAGCCGCCGCCGACGAACAGCCACGCCGCCCCGCGCGCCTCCATCCGGATCGCGACCAGCGCGGCGACGGCGTGGATCAGTTGGTAATGGCCGCCGGTCTTCAGCCAGTCGGCCGCCGCCCCGCTCGCGCCATGCGCGCCGAACGCCCCCGCCGCGACCGCCATCGCGCCCGACAGCGCGGCGAGGATCATCAGCAGGTTCATGCGCGCGCATCCTTCATCTCGGCGGTCAGCGTCTCGATGCCCGCGCGCAGATCGCCGCTGTCGCTCTGCAACCGCAGCCGTTCGGCATCGGCCTTGCGATACTCCGCCTCGGTGCGGTCGATATCGTCGCCGTCCACCTCCAGCGCGTCGAGCGCCAGCCGCCCCATGCACACCGCCGATTCGAACACCTCGCGCACCGCGCCGGCGATCGGGGCACCCGCCATCCGCATCATGCTGCGCCGGTCATAGGCGCGCACGAACACTGCGGCATCGGGAAACGCCGCCTTCACCCCGGCCAGCATCTCGGCGTCGATCACGTCGCCGTCGATGCAGAACAGCAGCAGCGCCGCATCCGCCGCGCCCGCTTGGCGGAGCAGATCCATCCGCGTGCCATCGCCATAATAGACCTTCGCGCCGAACGTGCCCGCCGTCTCGATCATGTCGGTATCGGTGTCGATCAGCGTCACCGAAATGCGCTGAAGCTGGAGCATGCGCGACACCGTCTGCCCGAAGCGGCCATAGCCGATCACGATCGCGCTCGCGCCGTCGTTGCTCGGCGTGGCCAGCCCCGCGCCGTCCTTCACGGGCTCGGCACGGAAGCGGCGCGTCACGCCCATCAGGAACGGCGTCGTCGCCATCGACAGCGTGACCACCGCGCCGAACAGGCTGGCGGCCTGCGGTTCGATCAGCATCGCCGCCTGCGCCTGGGCGAACAGGACGAAGCCGAACTCGCCCCCCTGGCTCAGCAACAGCCCGAGCGCCAGCGCGCCGCGCCACGGCATCCGGAACGCCTTTCCGATCGCGAAGATGATGAGCGTCTTGGTGGCGATCAGCGCGAGCGCCATGCCGACGACGAAGAACGGCCGCTCGGCGATGGCGTGAAGATCGAGCATCATGCCGACCGCCAGGAAGAACAGCCCGAGCAGGATCGAGCGGAACGGGTCGACATCGGCCTCGAGCTCGTGGCGATAGGGGCTGTCGGCCAGCATCACGCCCGCGACGAACGCGCCGAGCGCGGTGGAAAGCCCCAGCGCCTCCATCACCGCCGCGCTCGCGATCACGGTGAACAGTCCGGCGAAGATGAACATCTCGCGCTCGCCGAGCACGCCGATCAGCGTGAACAGCGGCCGCAGCAGGAACCGCCCGGCCAGCACCAGCCCGGCGATCGCGCCCACCGTGTACAGGGCGAGCAGCCATCCCGGCGGCGCGCTGGCATCCGCCGGCGCGCGGCTGAGCGCGGCGACGATCGTGATGAGCGGCACGATCGAGAGATCCTGGAACAGCAGGATCGAAAACGCCCGTTCGCCGAACGGGGTGCGCAGCCGGCCCGCCGATTGCAGCATCGGCAGCACCTGCGCGGTGGACGACAGCGCCAGCGGCAAGCCGAGCGCGAGCGCGGCGGAGGGCGAGACATGCGCCAGGCCGAACACCACGCCCGCCACCGCCAGCCCGCATGCCACCACCTGAAGCAGTCCGACGCCCAGGATATCCTGCTTCATCGCCCATAAGCGAGAGGGCGAGAGTTCGAGCCCGACGAGGAACAGCAGCAGCGTGATGCCGAGTTCGGCGATCCCCATCTTCTGTTCGGCATCGCCGACCAGGCCCAGCACGTGCGGCCCGACGATCGCACCGGCGACCAGGAAGCCCAGCACCTGCCCGAGCCCCAGCCGGCGGAACAGCAGCACCGATCCGAGCGCGAAGCCCAGCAGGACCACACCGTCGCGCAACGTCGAGACGGTGTGCCCCATCAGCGCGGCCCCCGCGCGGCGTCGGCGGCGTCTGCGGCGGCTTCGAAGGCCAGCCGGATCGAGGGGTGGCGCGCGGTATAGTCCAGCGCGGGTTCGAACACGCCGAGCCCCGGCCAGACGGGCGCCTCGCCTTCGCGCGCCAGCCATGCGGTCAGCGCGTCGCGCGCCGCGGCGAGTTCCTCGGGCGTGCGGCCCAGGATGTTCGCGGCCAGCAGCGACGACGCGGCCTGGCCCAGCGCACAGGCGCGCACCAGCAGCCCCACCGCGCTCACGCGCCCCTCCGCATCCAGCGCGACGTCCACCGTCACCCGGCTGCCGCAGATCGGCGATCGCCGCTCCGCGGTGGCCATCGGTGCCGCCAGCCGTTCGTGATACGGGATCGTGGCGGCGAGCCGCAGGATCTCGGCATTGTAGAGCGGCGTGCTCATCGCGTCGGCTCGCTCATATTATCGGGATTGGCAGGCAATGGGCGCGCGCCGAAGACGGGGAGCCCGTGGCGGCGGCGATCGACGAAATCGGCGATACCCGCGCTCGTCGCGTTGAGCAGCGGATAGGTGCGCGACGCGGTCATCCAGAGCGGCCGCCGCGCCGCGCCGCCGCCGACCGTGTCGATCACCAGCGTGGCCAGCAGGAAGACGAGGCTGGCGAGGATCAGCCCCTTCAGCGCACCGAAGCCGAAGCCGAGCGCGCGATCGACCGGCCCCAGGATCGAGGTGCGCGTCCGCCGTCCGATCGCGCTCGCCACCAGACGACCGCCGATATAGCAGCCGCCGGCGATGATCGCGAAGGCGAGCACCGCCGCGCCCGACGGCGTGCCGACGACGTGCGTCAAGGCCAGAGCGAGGCTGATGTGGAACAGCTTCAGCGCGGCGACGATCGCGATCCACGCGAAGAGCGACAGCACCTCCGTCACGAACCCGCGCACCAGCCCCATGATCGCTGCCCCTGCGACCGCGATGAGCACGATGATGTCGAGGGCGGTGAGGTTCATGCCCGCTGGAATAGGGATGCGGACGGACAATCGCTAGTGTGCGCGTGGAAGGGGGCGGTCGGGGCGTCGGCGCGATTTCATCCTGTTCGTGTCGATGGGCGGGATCGTGCACGACGAATGGCGGGTCTCTATAAGTACCCTCGCCCAACTGGGCCCCGGCCTTCGCCGGGGAACAGGTTCGGAATGGGAAGCTGACGGGCGCCGGAGCGATCCTCACCCCGTTTCTCCCTTGTTCCCCGGCGAAGGCCGGGGCCCAGTTGGGAGACGATCATGATGGCCGCTAACTTTTCCGATCAGGCCGCCATTGAACACCATTAGGAAGAATGGGCTCACGCACAGCGTGAACCCGCCCCCTTCGTGCCGCCATGCGGACCGGGCGGATGGCACAGTCGCCGTACGCCCCCACTCACCCCCGCCCGAGCATATGATCGACGAAGCTCGCCAGCGTGCGAAACCCCGTCAGCGTCAGGTCCGCCTTGCCGCTGGCCACCGCCGCGGGCACCAGCGCGCGTTCGAAGCCGAGCTTGGCCGCCTCCTTCATCCGCAACGGCCCATGCGCCACCGGCCGGATCTCGCCCGACAGCGCGACTTCGCCGAACGCCACCGAATCGATCGGCACCGGCCGCTCGCTCAACGCCGAGATCAACGCCGCCGCCACCGCCAGATCGGCGGCGGGATCCTGCACGCGGTAGCCGCCCGCGATGTTCAGATACACTTCGCACGCCGAAAAGCTCAGCCCGCACCGCGCCTCCAGCACCGCGAGGATCATGGCGAGGCGCCCCGAATCCCAGCCGACCACCGCGCGCCTGGGCGTCGCCCCGCTTGCGAGGCGCACCGTCAGCGCCTGGATCTCGACCAGCACCGGGCGCGTGCCCTCCAGCGCGGGAAACACCGTCATCCCCGTCACGCTCTCGTCGCGGTGCGTGAGGAACAGCGACGAGGGGTTGGCGACCTCGGTCAGCCCCTCGGTCGCCATCGCGAAGACGCCGATCTCGTCCGTCCCGCCGAACCGGTTCTTGATCGCGCGCAGGATGCGATATTGGTGGCTGCGCTCGCCCTCGAAGCTGAGAACGGTGTCGACCATATGCTCGAGCACGCGGGGCCCCGCGATGCTGCCGTCCTTGGTCACATGCCCCACCAGCACGACGGCGGTGCCACGCTCCTTGGCGAAGCGGATCAGCTCCTGCGCCGAGGCGCGCACCTGGCTGACCGTGCCGGGCGCGCCCTCGATCAGGTCCGAATGCATCGTCTGGATCGAATCGATCACCAGCAATGCGGGCGGCTGGCCCTGCGACAGCGTCGTCAAGATATCGCGCGTCGATGTGGCCGCGGCGAGCTGCACCGGGGCGCTGCCGAGCCCCAGCCGCCGCGCGCGCAACCGCACCTGATCCGCCGCCTCCTCGCCCGAGACATAGGCCACGCGCAGGCCCGACAGCGCCATTTTCGCCGCCGCCTGCAACAACAGGGTCGATTTGCCGATGCCGGGATCGCCGCCGATCAGCGTGGCGGACGCCTCGACGAAGCCGCCGCCCAGCGCCCGATCGAGTTCGGCGATCCCGGTCGCCATCCGATCGGGCAGCGCGATGTCCGCATCCAGCCCGACGAGCTGGATCGCCCGGCCCCCGGTCTGAAGATTGTGCTTGGCGTGGAAGGGCGTGGCGGCGGTGTTCGCCTCCTCCACCATCGTGTTCCATTCGGCGCAATCGCCGCATTGCCCCGCCCAGCGCGACGCGACCGAACCGCACGCCTGGCACACATACCGTTTCTGGGGCTTCGCCATGACGCCATTGTAGGAGAACGATTGGGGAACATCAATCCCGGTCGGGCGGGGGGATGGCGTTTGCCGGCCCTCCCCGCTAACGCGCCGCGATGCAGCCGACCGATCTCCGCGTGGCCCTGTTCAGCGGCAACTACAATTACGTGCGGGACGGCGCGAACCAGGCGCAGAACCTGCTCGTCGGCTATCTGCTGTCGCGCGGGGTGAACGTCCGCGTCTATTCGCCGACCACGAACAAGCCCGCCTTCGCACCGACGGGCGATCTGGTGAAGGTGCCGGGCTTCTCCTTCCCCGGCCGCGGCGAATACAAGCTCGGCCGCTATTTCCCCAAGGAGACCCGCGCCGATCTGGAGGCGTTCGCGCCCAACATCATCCATGTCTCGGCGCCCGAATTCCTGGGGCACGGCGCGCTCACCTATGCGCGCACGCACGGCATCGCCTCGATCGCCTCGGTCCACACCCGCTTCGAGACGTATTTTCGCTATTATCATATCGGCCCGCTCAACATCGGCTTCGTCGAGCCGGCGATCCTGTGGATCCTGAAACGATTCTACGGCCGTGCGGATCGCCTGCTGGTGCCGACCCCTTCGGTCACCGCGCTGATCCGCGAATGGGGCGTGACGACGCCCGCCGATCTGTGGCCGCGCGGTGTCGATCACGATCGCTTCAATCCGCAGGCGCGCAGCCTCGAATGGCGGCGCTCGCTGGGCATCGCCGATCACGAGATCGCGATCGGCTTTCTCGGGCGGCTGGTGCTGGAAAAGGGGCTCGACGTCTTCGCCGACGTGACGACCGCGCTGCGCGCGCGCGGCATCGCGCACCGCGTGCTGGTGATCGGCGAAGGGCCGGCGCGCGATTGGTTCGCCGAGCGCGTGCCCGACGCCGCCTTCGCCGGCTTCCAGCGCGGCGACGATCTGGGCCGTGCGGTCGCCTCGATGGACATCCTGTTCAACCCCAGCATCACCGAGACCTGGGGCCAGGTAACGTCCGAGGCGATGGCGGCGGGCGTGCCGGTGGTGGCCGCGCGCGCGACGGGCGCGGTCGATCTGGTCGAGGACGGCGTCACCGGCTTCCTCGTGCCGCCGCGCGACACCGAAGCCTATGCCGAAGCGATCGGCCGGATCATCGCCGAACCCGCGCTGCGCCGGGCGATGGGCGAAGCCGGCCATGCCCGCGCCGCCGGCTTTCGGTGGGACAGCGCCAACCAGAAGGTGCTCGATGCGTACATGACGCTGCTCGGCGGGTAGAGTTGAACTTGATCTTGCTCCGTTCGCCCTGAGCTTGTCGAAGGGCCTGTACCGACTGCGAAGGCAGGCCTGCGGAGAGCGTGCTTCGACAAGCTCAGCACGAACGGATTTGATAATCCAATCAGGCCGCTGACATCCCGATCCAGGCCCGCGACCTTCCCATCGGATGGGACGACGGCCCACACGAAAACGGGCGCCGATCGCTCGACGCCCGCTTCATCGCTGCCGGAAGGCGCGCCGCCGTCAGGCCGCGTCGCCCGCCTTCTTCTTTTCGGCATAGACGCGGATCGGTTCCTTGCGGCCCTCGATCACGTCCTTGTCGATCATCACTTCGTCCACGCCGTCCATCCCGGGCAGTTCGAACATCGTGTCGAGCAGGATGCTCTCGAGGATCGACCGCAGCCCGCGCGCACCGGTCTTGCGCTCGATCGCCTTGCGCGCGACCTGCACCAGCGCGTCGTCGGTGAAGCCCAGCTCCACGTCCTCCATCTCGAACAGCTTCTGGTATTGCTTCACCAGCGCGTTCTTGGGCTCGCTCAGGATCTTCACCAGCGCGTCGATGTCGAGATCCTCGAGCGTGGCGATCACCGGCAGACGGCCGACGAATTCGGGGATCAGACCAAACTTCAGCAGATCCTCGGGCTCGGTCTGGCGCAGCAGCTCGCCGGTGCGCCGCTCCTCGGGCGCCGCGACATAGGCGCCGAAGCCGATCGACTTGCCCTGCAGGCGATCGCCGATGATCTTTTCCAGGCCGCTGAACGCGCCACCGCAGATGAACAGGATGTTCGTCGTGTCGACCTGCAGGAATTCCTGTTGCGGATGCTTGCGCCCGCCCTGCGGCGGAACGCTCGCGGTCGTGCCCTCCATCAGCTTCAGCAACGCCTGCTGGACGCCCTCGCCCGACACGTCGCGCGTGATCGAGGGGTTCTCGGCCTTGCGGCTGATCTTGTCGATCTCGTCGATATAGACGATGCCGCGCTGCGCCCGCTCGACGTTATAGTCCGATGCCTGGAGCAGCTTGAGGATGATGTTCTCGACATCCTCGCCGACATAGCCCGCCTCGGTCAGCGTCGTCGCATCCGCCATCGTGAACGGCACGTCGAGGATGCGCGCCAGAGTCTGCGCGAGCAAAGTCTTGCCGCAACCCGTCGGGCCGACGAGCAGGATATTCGACTTGGCAAGCTCGACATCGGCACCCTTGGCGCCATGGTTCAGCCGCTTGTAATGGTTGTGCACCGCCACCGACAGCACGCGCTTGGCCTGCTTCTGCCCGATGACATAGTCGTCGAGCACGTTGCAGATCTCCTGCGGCGTCGGCACCCCGCCGTCCTTCTTGGACACCAGGGCGGACTTGGTCTCCTCGCGGATGATGTCGTTGCACAGTTCCACGCACTCATCGCAGATGAACACCGTGGGGCCGGCGATCAGCTTGCGCACCTCGTGCTGCGACTTGCCGCAGAACGAGCAATAGAGGGTGCTCTTGGAGTCGCCACCGCTCAACTTCGTCATTCAAACCATCCTTCGGGCGGAGACCGGCCCCGCCGATTGTGGGACAGGCATGGTAACCCGCCCCTTACGCAAACCACAATGGCATAAAGTGCCTAACGATTTCGTCCCGTCTCAGGCGGCCTTCGCCATATCGTCGGCGGGCGCCGGGCGCTTGTCGAACACCTCGTCGACCAGACCGAATTCCTTGGCCTCATGCGCCTCGAGGAACGTGTCGCGATCCATCCGGCGCTCGATCTCCTCGATCGGCTGGCCGGTATACTGCGAATAGAGCTGGTTCATCCGGGCGCGGATGCGCAAAATTTCCTTGGCCTGGATCTCGATGTCGCTGGCCATGCCCTGCGCGCCGCCCGAAGGCTGGTGGATCATGATGCGCGCGTTGGTGAGCGCGACGCGCATGCCCTTCTCGCCGCTCGCCAGCAGGAAGCTGCCCATCGACGCCGCCTGCCCGATGCACACCGTACCCACGCGCGGCCGGATATAATTCATGGTGTCGTGGATCGCCATGCCCGCCGTGACGACGCCGCCCGGCGAGTTGATGTACATGAAGATGTCCTTCTTCGGATTCTCGGATTCGAGGAAGAGCAGCTGCGCGGTGATGAGGCTGGCCATGCCATCCTCGACGCCGCCCGTCACGAAGATGATCCGCTCGCGCAGCAGGCGCGAGAAGATGTCGAAGGAACGTTCGCCCCGGTTCGACTGTTCGATGACGATGGGAACCAGACCCGCCTGGGTCTGCTGGAGACCGAGGCCGGCATGCGCCAGCGGGCTCGCGAAATCGCCGGTCTCGAACGGATTGTGCATGGAAGAACTCGCTTGTGTGGGATGACCGCAACATCGGCGCTTGTCGCGGCGAGTTCAAGCCCCGCGCGACGGCGCGCGGTGCGCCAGATAGGCAAGCCGCCGCACCTCGTGCCGGCCGTGCACCACGGTGTCGAGGATCAGCCCCGTGAACACGTTGAGCGCGGCGAACAGCCCGAGACCCGTGATGAGAATTGCGGTCGGGAAGCGCGGGACCAGATGCGTGTCCACATAGGTGAGGATCAGCGGCACGCCCAGCGCCAGCGCCAGCGCCGCGAACACGCCGCCGATCGCGCCGAAGAACAGCAGCGGCCGCTCGATGCGATAGAGCGTCACGATCGTGCGCAGGATGCGCCAGCCGTCCGAATAGGTGCTGAGCTTCGATTCGGAGCCCTCGGGCCGCGCATAATAGGGCGTCTCGATCTCGGCGACCGGCATCCGCAGTTCGAGCGCATGGACGCTGATCTCGGTTTCGATCTCGAACCCGGCCGACAGGGACGGAAAGCTCTTCACGAACCGCCGCGAGAACACGCGGTAACCCGATAGAATGTCGGTGAAGCTGCGCCCGAACAGCCGCGTCAGCATGCCCGTCAGCAGCGCGTTGCCGAATTGGTGGCCGCGGCGATACGCCTCCGCCGCTTCGTGCACCCGGCTGCCGACGATCATGTCGAGCTGTTCGTCGAGCAGCCGATCGACCAGCGCGGGGGCGGACGCTGCGTCATAGGTCGCGTCGCCATCGGCCATCACATAGATGTCGGCATCGATATCGGCGAACATTCGCCGCACCACCGCGCCCTTGCCCTGGATCCGCTCGCTGCGCACCACCGCGCCCGCGGCTGCGGCAACGGCGCAGGTCCGGTCGCGGCTGTTGTTGTCATAGACGTAGATGGTCGCGCCCGGCAGCGCGGCGCGGAACCCTGCCACCGTCTGGGCGATCGCCGCCTCTTCGTTGTAGCAGGGCAGCAGGACGGCGATTCTGGGTTCGGTCATGTGTCGCTCCCTGCCTTCACGGTGTTCCCCGGCGAAGGCCGGGGCCCAGTGGGGAAAGGTCTATAACGAAGCCGAGCGATCCGCCACGTTGGTCCTCCCCACTGAGCCCCGGCCTCCGCCGGGGAACAGGAGATCAGCCCTCGGTCGTCGTCGCGGCCTTCTTCGCGCGCGGCTTCTTCGCCGGTGCGGCGTCGGGGGCTTGCGTGCCCTCCGCATTCTCGGCCGCCACCGGCGACGATTCGAGCACCTGGGTTTCCGCGCTCACCGGCGCCGCCTTCTTGGCGCGCGGCTTCTTCACGGGCGCGGGTGCGGGCTCGACCTCGGCACCGGCATTGGCGCCCTTGGCGACGGGCTTGGTCGCTTCGGCAGGCTCGGCCGCTTCCGCGGGCGCGGCGTGATCCGCATGGTCGTGATCGGCGTGATCGTGCCCGGCGTGATCGTGATCGGCGTGATCGTGATCGTGATCGTCGTGGTTGTGGACGTGCGTGCCGGTCGCGAAGCCGTCTTCGCTCTCGATCGCGGCTTCCAGCTCCTCGCGGGTCGTCTCGCGATCGGTGATCTCGGCCTTGCCGAACAGGAAGTCGACGACCTTGTCCTCATAGAGCGGCGCGCGGAGCTGGGCGGCCGCCATCGGCTCCTGCTGGATATACTGGATGAAGCGCTGGCGATCCTCGGCGCCATATTGCTGCGCGGCCTGCGCGATCAGGCGGTTCATCTCCTGCTGGCTCACCTCGACGCCGTTCGCCTGGCCGATCTCGGACAGCAGCAGCCCCAGGCGCACGCGACGCTCGGCGATCTTGCGGTAATCCTCGCGCTCATTCTCCATCTCGGCCTTGGCGGCTTCGGGATCGGCCTCGTGGCCGGCCTCATGCTCCAGCTGCGACCAGATCTGCGCGAACTCCGCCTCGACCATCGAGGGCGGCACTTCGAAGTCATGACCCTCGGCCAGCTGGTCGAGCAGCTTGCGCTTCATGTGCGTGCGCGTCAGGCCGTTATGCTCCTGCTCGATCTGCCCCTTCAGCAGGCCGGTGAGCTGCTCCAGGCTTTCGAGGCCAAGCCCCTTCGCCAGATCGTCGTCGATCGTGCTTTCGCCCGCCACCTTGACCGACTTGATCGTCAGGTCGAACGTCGCCGCCTTGCCGGCCAGCGACTTCTCCTGGTAATCCGCCGGGAAGGTCACGTCGATGCGGCGCTCCTCGCCCGCCTTGGCGCCGATCACCTGCTCCTCGAAGCCCGGGATCAGCCGGCCGCTGCCGATCTCGACCGCCATGTCGGTGCCGGTGCCGCCGTCGAAGGCGACCTCGTCCACCTTGCCGACGAAATCCATCGTGACCAGGTCGCCGGTCTCGGCGGCCTTGTCGCCCGCATCGTCCCACTTCTTCTGCTGATCGGCGAACTTCTTCAACTGCTCGGTCACCGCTTCGTCCGAGACGGGCACCGTCAGCCGCTCCAGCGTCAGCGAATCGATCGCCGGCGTCGGCACCTGGGGCAGAACCTCCATCTCGACGGTCAGTTCGGCATCCTTGCCGGGCTCGTACCCCTCGCCGAGCGACACCGAGGGCTGCATCGCGGGGCGCAGGCCCTTTTCGGCGACGAGGCCCTGAACGCCTTCCTGGATCGCCGCATTCAGCGCGTCCTGGTGAAGCGCCGGGCCGTGCATCTTGCGCACGAGGTTCGCGGGCACCTTGCCGGGGCGGAAGCCGGGCATCTTCATCTGCGGCGCGAGGCGCTTCAGCTCGGCATCGACCTTCGAATCGATGTCCTTGGCGGTGATGGTCAGCGTGAAGGCGCGCTTCAGCCCCTCGCTCAACGTCTCGACAGTCTGCATGAACGGGCCTTCCGGTAAGGATAATCGGTTGAGGCGTGCGTCCCGCCGCGGGGCGGCGGGACTGGTGCGGGCGAAGGGACTCGAACCCCCACATCTTGCGATACTTGGACCTAAACCAAGCGCGTCTACCAGTTCCGCCACGCCCGCAAGGACACCGCCGGTCGGCGGGCGTCTATACCAGCCGGGCGCTCCGGGGCAAGCGCCGAGGCAACCGCTGCGCGAACAAGGCGTTGATGGCCTGCAAGGAGAAACCCGATGGCCAGCATACCCCCCGCCGAATTCCCGACGCCGACACCCGATTTCGACCAGCCCGACGCGCCCGGCCACGAGATCGACACGCCCGCGCCCGATACCGACATCCCCTCGCCCCAGCCGACCGAGACGCCCAACATGGACGCGCCGAACCCGGTGGGCTTCGCGATGCCGACCAGCAGCGACGTCGGCACGCGCGAGGCCGGCGACACCGGCGATATCGGCAGCACCGACGCCATGACCGCAAGCACCGGCGGCCTTGCCGGCACCAGCCGCTAAAGAAGGACGATCATGACCGATCCCGAGACCATGCCCGACAGCCCGCCCCCCGCGGACGACCATCCCGACAGCCCGCCCGACCGCGCCGATCCGCGCAGCGACATCGAACAGGCGGTGGAAGCGCGCAGCGACGCGGTGGCGCGTGGCGAAGGCGGCCCCGAACCCGAAACGATGACCGCGCCCGGCCTGGCCGACGGCGTGGGCGGCACCGGCGGCGTGGTGCGCAATCAGGACGACGATGCGCAGTAGTTTTTAGGGGATGCCCAATCTGTTCCCCGGCGAAAGCCGGGGCCCAGGTGGGAGAACCCTTATTGGAGAACGCCGCGCCTCGTCACGATGGCCTTCCCAACTGGGCCCCGGCCTTCGCCGGGGAACAGTTCAGCCATTACCCTGATCGCGGCATAAAGCGCCCAAAGCTCACCGCGAAACCGGCACCCGCCGCGCCGAAACGATCCGCACCGCCTCCACCGGCACCTCGCCCTTGAAGGCCCCGCGCAACGTCGCCGTCGGCGACACCGGTGCGTCCATCACGCCCACCACCACGTCCATACCCTCGACGACATGGCCGAAGGCGGCATAGCCCAGATTGTCGCCCGGCTTCGTCGGATCCGCATCCATCCCCGGCTGATCGCCCACCAGAATCGTGAACTCGCCGCGCGCGGTGCCCGGGGCGAGCCGCGCGGTGGAGATCGTGCCGTTCAGATGCTTGATGCCGGTCACCGTGGTCGGCTCGTGACGGACGGGCGGCAGCGACCGCTTGGGGTCGCCGTTCGCGCCGAACTGCACGAAGCCGAAATGATCCGCCACCTTCACGTCGCGGTAGAAGGTGACGCCGTCCAGCCGGTGCTGGTCGACATAGCGCAGGAAATTGCCCGCGCTGATGGGCGCATGCACCGTATCCGCCTCGATCACGATCCGCCCCGCGCTCGTCTCCAGCGCCACGCGCGGCAGTGGCGCGGACGCGACGGGCACGGGCGACGTCGCCACCGGCGCCGCGTTCGTCTGCGCAAGCGCGGGCATCGCCCACAGGCCGAGCACGGCAAGCAGCGACGGCGCGGCCATGCTCATGCCACCGACGGCCCGAGCAGCGTCTTCAGCCGCGCGTTGACCACGCCGGGATTGGCCTTGCCGCCCATCGCCTTCATCGTCTGGCCGACGAAGAAGCCGAACAGCTTGTCCTTGCCGCCGCGGTAATCGGCCACCTTGTCCGCGTTCGCCGCCATGATCGCGTCGATCGCGGCGTCGATCGCGCCGGTGTCGCTGGTCTGTTTCAGCCCGCGATCCTCGACGATCCGGGCCGGCGCCTCGCCGGTTTCGAGCATCACTTCGAACACCTGTTTGGCAAGGCTGCCCGACAGCGTTCCGTCGGCCACCAGCGCCAGCAGTTCCGCCGCCTGCACCGGCGTCACCGGCGAATTCGCGATGTCGCGCCCGGTGCGGTTGAGCGCGCCGAACAGTTCGGACGTCGTCCAGTTCGCCGCCGCCACCGGCGGCGCGCCCGCCTCCAGCAGCGCGTCGAACCAGCGCGCCGCCTCCACCTCGGCGGTCAGCACGGCGGACTGATAGGCGCCGATCCCCGCCGCCTCGTAACGCCGGCGCTTGGCGTCGGGCAGCTCGGGCAGGCTCGCGCGGCATTCGTCGAGAAACGCCTCGTCCAGTTCGAGCGGCAACAGATCGGGATCGGGGAAGTAGCGGTAATCATGCGCATCCTCCTTCGACCGCATCGACCGCGTCTCGTTGCGGTCAGGGTCATAGAGGCGGGTTTCCTGCGCGATCGTGCCACCATCCTCCAGCACGTCGATCTGGCGCCGCGCCTCCTGCTCGACGACCGCCATCACGAAGCGGACCGAGTTGACATTCTTCGTCTCGGTGCGCGTGCCGAGCCCCGCGCCGGGCTTGCGCACGCTGACGTTCACGTCGGCGCGCATCGAGCCTTCCTCCATATTGCCGTCGCAACTGCCGACATAGCGCAGGATCGCCCGCAGCTTGCGGAGGTAAGCGCCGGCTTCGGCCGGAGACGCCATGTCGGGCCGGCTGACGATCTCCATCAGCGCGACGCCCGACCGGTTGAGGTCGACATAGCTGCGCGTCGGGTGCTGATCGTGCATCAGCTTGCCCGCATCCTGCTCGACATGGATGCGCTCGACGCCGATCCGCTTCGTCGCGCCGTCGGAGTTCTTCTCGTCCAGCGCGATGTCGATCGCGCCCTCCCCCACCAGCGGATGGTAGAGCTGGCTGATCTGATAACCCTGCGGCAGATCGGCGTAGAAATAATTCTTCCGGTCGAAGCGCGACCAGCGGTTGATCTGCGCATCGATCGCCATGCCGGTGCGCACCGCCTGGCGGATGCATTCGCGGTTCGGCACGGGCAGCATGCCCGGCATCGCCGCGTCGACCAGGCTGACCTGCGTGTTCGGCTCCGCGCCGAACGTCGTCGCCGCGCCCGAGAAGAGCTTGGCGTTCGACGTCACCTGCGCATGGACCTCTAGGCCGACGACGACCTCCCATTCCCCGGTAGCGCCCTGGATGCGGTATGCGGTGTCGGTCATGGATGCGTCTCGGGTGTGATGAGGGAAAGATCGGGGAAGTAGCGATGATAGAGCCTGGCATCGCGGGTCAGCAAGGTGGCGCCGAGCGACAGCGCGTGAGCCCCGATGAAGAAATCGGGCAGCGGCCGCTTCGCCTCTCCTTCCCCACGCTCGGCGCGCGCTTGCAGGAAGCGGTGCCCGGCCAGGAACGCCGTCGCGTCGTCCAGCACGGACGACGTCAGTTCCAGCGGCGCCACCGCCACCTGAAGCGCGCGGAGCGTCGGGTAATCGCGGCTGAGTTCGGCGATCACGATCGCGTCGATCGCCAGGTCGCCATCGGCACGGGCCTCGGCCAATTGCCTTAGCGACCATGGCCGCCAATGCGGATCGTCCTGCAACACGTCGATGAGGACGTTGGTGTCGACGAAGATCACCAATCCTCGTGCCGATGCGGCCGGACATGGTCCATGTAATCGTCGGTCGTCGCAAAGCCGGTGTCGAGCGTGCCAACCACCGATCCGATCTGTGCGAGATACCGCGCCTTGCGCTCCTCGCGCGTTTCGGTCGGCTGGCGGGGCACGACCACCACCTGTCCGTCGGCATTCAGGCCGACGGTCACCTCGCCGCCCGGCACCAGACCGGCGCGCTCGCGCAAGCCCTTGGGAATGAGCACTTGACCCTTGCTGGTCATGTTGCCGTCGCTCGCTTCGGTGACGGGGCTATAGGCGTTCATCGCTCATCTCCAGTGTTACCGCGGTAACACTTTGTGGTTCAAGCGTCTACCACCAGGCCTCCGGCCGCGCGACGAAGCCGGCGCGCTGCTCGATCGCGAGGCCGGCGTTCAGCACGCCCTGCTCGTCGAGCGGCTTGCCGATGATCTGCAGGCCGAGCGGCAGGCCGTTCGCATCGAGGCCGCCCGGCACGCTCATCGCGGGCAATCCCGCGAGGCTCGACGGCACGGTGAAGACGTCGTTCAGATACATCGCGATCGGATCGGCCGATTTCTCGCCCAGCGCGAACGCCGCCGACGGCGCCGTCGGCGCGAGCAGCACGTCGCATCGCTCCCAAGCACGCTCGAAATCGCGCGCGATCAGCGTGCGGACGCGCTGCGCCTGCGTGTAATAGGCGTCGTAGAAGCCGGCCGACAGCACATAGGTGCCGATCAGGATGCGCCGCTTAACCTCGGGGCCGAAGCCGTCGGCGCGCGTCGCGGCATACATGTCCTGCAGCCCCGCCCCCTCGGGCAGATCGCGGATGCCGTAGCGCACGCCGTCATAGCGCGCGAGGTTGGACGAGGCCTCGGCCGGCGCGATGATGTAATAGGCGGGCAGCGCGTATCTGGTGTGCGGCAGCGAGACCTCGACGATCTCGGCACCGGCGTCGCTCAGCCAGGCGATGCCCTGCTGCCACAAGGCCTCGATCTCCGCGGGCATCCCGTCGACGCGATACTCCTTGGGAATACCGACGCGCAAACCTTTCAGATCGCCCGACAATCCCGATTCCCACCGGGGCACGTCGAGCTTCAGCGAGGTCGCGTCGCGCGGGTCGAACCCGGCCATCGCCTCCAGCAGGATCGCGCAGTCGCGCACGTCGCGCGCCATCGGCCCCGCCTGATCGAGGCTGGAGGCGAACGCGATCGTGCCCCAGCGCGAGCAGCGGCCATAGGTCGGCTTGATCCCCGCGATCCCGGTGAAGGCGGCGGGCTGGCGGATCGATCCGCCGGTGTCGGTGCCGGTCGCGCCCGGGCACAGCCGCGCCGCGATCGCCGCCGACGAGCCACCCGAGGAGCCGCCGGGTGCCAGCGCCGCATTGCCGCCGTCACGTCGCCGCCACGGCGAGATCACGTTGCCGAACGCCGACGTCTCGTTGGACGAGCCCATCGCGAACTGGTCCATGTTCAGCTTGCCGAGCATCCCCGCGCCCGCATCCCACAGATTCTGCGACACGCGCGATTCATAGGTCGGCACGAAGCCTTCGAGGATGTGGCTCGCCGCCGTCGTCGCCACGCCGCTGGTGCAGAACAGGTCCTTCATCCCGATCGGCACGCCGGCCAGCGGCTTGGGCGTCTCGCCCGCCGCGCGCGCCGCGTCGGCGGCGTCGGCGGCGGCGATCGCATGTTCGGGCGTTTCGACAAGGAACGCGTTCAACGCCTTGGCGCGGCTCACCTTCGTCACGAAGGCGTCGGCGATTTCGCGTGCGGAAAAGACGCCCTCGCGCACGCCGTCGCGGATCGCGGCCACGCCCAGATCGGTCAGCTCGGTCATTATTCGATCACCTTGGGCACGGTGAAGAAGCCGTGTTCGGCCTGGGGCGCGTTGGCCAGAACCTGTTCGCGGATGCCGCCATCGGTGACGACGTCGTCGCGCAACCGCAGATGGTTGGGGATCACCGCCGTCATCGGCTCGACACCTTGGGTGTCGACCTCCTCCAGCATTTCGATCCAGCCCAGGATGTTGCCGAGCTCGGGCGCGATCCGGGTCGCGTCCTCCTCGGTGATCGCGATGCGGGCCAGGCTCGCGATCTTCTTCACGGTTGCGGGTGTGACGGACATGGCGCCCGGCTAGCATCCGGCCCGCGCCCCGTGCAAGGGTGCAACGATGGCCCGCAAGTTCCTCTATGCCTTCGCCGTGCTGATCGTGCTCGTGATCGCGGGCGCCTTCGCCTATCGGCTCTACGGCACGCAGCTCCTGCGGATGGCACTCGTGCCGCGAACGGCGTTCGCCGTGCAGCGCCGCGTCTCGCCCAATGCCTATGCGCCCGCCGCGATGTGGATCGCGCGGCCCGACATCGCCGGCAACCCCTCGCTCTGGACGCCCGCGGGGGCTGCGCCCACGACCACGGCCACGAAGGGCGCGGCGGTCTTCTTCGTCCACCCCACATCCTATCTCGCGCGCGATCACTGGAACGCGCCGCTGAACGATGCCGAGGCCAATGCCCGCGCCGCCTTGTTCCTGCGCGCACAGGCGAGCGCGTTCAATGGCGTCGGCCAGGTCTGGGCGCCGCGCTACCGCCAGGCGACGTTCGGCGCATTCCTGACGACCGCCGCCGACGCCGGTCGCGCGCTCGATCTCGCCTATGGCGACGTGGCCGCGGCGTTCGACGCATTCCTGACGCAGATCGGGCCCGACCGGCCGATCGTGCTGGCCGGCCACAGCCAGGGCGCGCTCCATCTCGAACGCCTGCTTCGCGAGCGGATCGCGCCCGACCCCGCCTTGTCGCGCCGGATCGTCGCGGCCTATGTCGTCGGCTGGCCGATCTCGCGCACGACGGATCTGCCGCGGCTCGGGCTGCCCGAATGCACGCGCGGCGATCAGGCCGGCTGCATCCTGTCCTGGCAGAGCTATGCCGAGCCCGCCGATCCTTCTCTGGTGGTCGAGGGGTATGACGCGACTACGGGATTCACCGGCGCGCCGCGCAAGGGCACGGCGATGGTCTGCACCAATCCGCTGACCGGGACCGCCGATGCCGCCGCGCCGGCCAGCGCGAATCTCGGCACGCTCTATCCGACCAAGGATCTGTCGAACGCGGCGATGACCGCGCACGCGGTGCCCGCGCGCTGCGCCCCTCCGGGGCTGTTGCTGATCGGGCCGCCCCCCAACGTCGGCAGCTATGTGCTGCCGGGCAACAACTATCATGTCTATGATTACAGCCTGTTCTGGGCGAATGTTCGCGCGGATGCGGCGCGGCGGCTGGCGGCGTTCGGGCGATGAGCATGCTGACCGTCGATCGCGCCGTCTTTCGCGAAGCGCTGCCGCTGGGCGGCCGGATGATCGGCCTCGACGTCGGCACCAAGACGATCGGCACCGCGCTGTGCGACGCGGGGTGGAGCTTCGCCAGCCCCGCGCTGCTCGTGCGCCGCACCAAGTTCATGAAGGACAAGGCCGCGCTCGCCGGGCTGATCGCCGCGCAGGCGGTGCGCGGAATCGTGATCGGACTGCCGCTCAATCTCGACGGCAGCGAAAGCCCGCGCAGCCAGTCGACTCGGGCGTTCGCGCGCAACTGCGTCGACATGGGTCTGCCGATCCTGCTGTGGGACGAGCGCTGGTCGACGCAAGCCGTCACGCGCACCCTGATCGAGGCCGATATGAGCCGCGCCAAACGTGCCGAGCGGGTCGACAACATGGCCGCCGCCTATATCCTGCAGGGCGCGATCGATGCGCTGGTGGCGGGTGATCCGGCGTTCTGAAACAGGCACTTACCAGCGATAGTTGAAGCTCACGCTGATCCGCTCGCCCTTGCCCGTGCCCGCGGGCACCTCGTGGCGCAGCCAGCTTTCCCACAAGAACACGCTGCCCGCCACCGGCACCGCCTCCACGAAGGTGCGCAGGGCGTCGGGCGCGCCGGCGAGCCGTGGCGGCGCGGCCATCATCATCGGCAGCCGGGGATCCTCCAGCTTCAGCCCGCGCGCACCCTCGGGCAGCGCGATATAGACGGTGCCCGACACGACGCTGTGCGGATGGAGATGCGCGGTGTGGGCGCCCCCGGGTTTCAGGACGTTCGCCCAGAGGCTGTCGAGCTTCAGCTTGCGCCCGCCCAGATCGAACGCGCATTCCTTCGCGAACGCCGCCACATGCCGGTCGAGCGCGCGCTTCAGATCGGCGAAGGCCGGATCGCGCTGCGGCAGGTCGTTCAGCGACGCATAGGAGGTATAGCCGCGATAGCCATGCGCCTTGGACCAGCGCCGCCCCGCCCCGTCGTCCTCGGCCAGCGCACGGCACGACGCCTCCAGATCGGCGACGAGCGCGGGATCGTCGAGCGACCCTTCGTACAGGAGCGAGGCGAAGAGCGTGCGGACCGTCATCGCCGCGCCATAGCGCAGCGACCACGCCGCGTCAGCCGCTGTCCTACAGGGCGGCATCCGTGCGATCTCGGCGGCATGCCGAACACCGTCCGCCACCCCGCCCGCCCGCTGGAGCGACAGCCACACTGTCCTTCCACTTCGATGCTTCACACACCTCCACTTCCTCCACTTCCTCCACTTCGGCCCTCCGCTTCGGCGCCGCACGGCTTGCACGGCCGTGTTCCGGCCGCTACCCGACACCCTCGATGACCAGATCGGACCACCGCCCCGCCACGCTGATCGACGGGGGCGCCGTGTTCCCGCACCGGCACCTGACCGGGATCGACGGCCTCGAGCCGCACGAGATCGCCTTCCTGCTCGACGAGGCCGAAACCTGGGTGGAGGCGAACCGCGCACATGCCACGCCCGACAAGAGGCTGGCCGGCCTGACGCAGATCAACGCCTTTTTCGAGAATTCGACGCGCACTTTGCTGTCGTTCGAGATCGCGGGCAAGCGTCTGGGCGCCGACGTCGTCAACATGCACGCCGCGCAATCCAGCGTGAAGAAGGGCGAGACGCTGATCGACACCGCCAAGACGCTGAACGCGATGCGCGCGGACGTGATCGTCATCCGCCACATGGCGTCGGGCGCGGTGCGGCTGATCGCGGGCAAGGTGGATTGCCCCGTGCTCAACGCGGGCGACGGGCGGCACGAGCATCCGACCCAGGCGCTGCTCGATGCGCTGACGATCCGGCGGCGGCGCGGCGCCATCGCCGGCCAGCGCGTGGTGATCTGCGGCGACGTGCTCCACAGCCGCGTCGCGCGGTCGAACATCCTGGCGCTCACCGCACTGGCGGCGGAGGTGCGGGTATGCGCGCCCTCCACGCTGATGCCGCCCGCCATCGAGCGGATGGGCGTCACCGCCTTCACCGATTTCGACGCCGCGCTGGTGGGGGCGGACGTGGTGATGATGCTGCGCGTGCAGAACGAGCGGATGGCGGGCGGCTATATCCCCTCGGCGCGCGAATATCGGATGCGCTACGGGCTGACGGAGGCGCGGTTCGCGCGCGTGCCCGACGCGCTGGTGATGCATCCGGGGCCGATGAACCGGGGCGTCGAGATCGACTCGGTGGTGGCGGACCATGCGCGCTCGGCCATCACCGAGCAGGTGGAGATGGGCGTGGCGGTGCGGATGGCGTGTCTCGACGTGCTGACCCGGCGTGCGCGCGGCGTGGAGGGCTGGGCATGAAGCGCGCATTCCTCAACGCATCGCTCGTCTGCCCGGTGGGTGGCGAGCGGCCGGGCGGCCTGCTGGTCGAGGACGGCACGATCCGCGCGGTCGGCAATTTCGACCTGCCTTCCGACGCAGAAACGGTGGATTGCGGGGGCAAGATGCTGGCGCCCGCGCTGGTCGATCTGGGCGTGTTCAAGGTCGATCGCGCCGCCTGCCGCGCGGGCGGGATCGTCCGCGTGGGGCTGATGCCCGATCAGTCGCCGGTACTGGACGATCCCGGCATCGTCCAGCGCGCCGCGCTGATCGGCAAGCCCGATCTGTGGATCCACCCGATCGCCGCCGCCACGCGCGGGCTGGCGGGCGCGGATCTGGCCGAGATGGCGATCTGCGCTTCGGCTGGCGCGCGTGCGGTCGGCACCGGGCGGGGATGGATCGCGGATGCCGGCGTGATGCACCGCGCGCTCGCCTATGCGCGCGATCTCGACGTTGCGGTGGTCGTCCATGCCGAGGATGGCGGGCTGATCGGCGATGCGGTGGCGACCGCGGGCGAGACCGCGACTCGGCTCGGCCTGCCCGCCGCCCCCGCCGCCGCCGAGGCGCTGGCGATCGCGCGCGACCTGATGCTGGCGGAGGATACGGGGGCACGGCTCCACATCCGCCAGGTGACGACCGCGGGCGGATTCGATCTCGTCCGCGCGGCCAGGCGCCGGGGGGTGCCGGTGACGTGCGGGATCACCCCTGCGCATCTCCATCTGTCCGACATCGCGATGAGCGATTTCCGCACCTTCGCGCATCTTTCGCCGCCGCTGCGCGCGGAGAACGACCGGCGCGCCGCGCTGGCCGCGGTGGCGGACGGAACGATCGACGTGATCGCCTCCGGCCATGATCCGCAGGGCCCCGAGGCCAAGCGCCTGCCCTTCGCCGATTCGGCGGCCGGCATGGCGGGGGCGGAAACGCTGCTGCCGCTCGCGCTGATGCTGGTGCGCGACGGTCTGGTGACGCTGCCCGCGCTGTTCGCGCTGCTCGCGCGCAACCCGGCGGCGGTGCTGGGACTCGACACCGGCACGCTGGAGCCGGGCAAGCCGGCCGACCTGCTGCTGTTCGATGGCGCCGCGCCGTGGCGGATCAGCGGCGACTCGTTCGTGGCGTCGGCCGGCAACACACCCTTCGACGGTCTGCCGGTCCAGGGCCGCGTGCTGCGACTGTGGAAGGGCGGCCGGGAGATCGCCCCGCCGCCGGCGTGAGCTCAGCGCGCGGCGAGCTGCACCGATTTGTGCGCCCAGGCCGCGACCTGATCGCCCGCGCCGTGGCGGACGAAACAGGCGCCGCCGGCCTGGCGATAACGGCGGCACACCGCATCCGCCTCGCCGCGCGCATAGCCGCCGACCGACAGGCGATACAGCGCCGCACCGCGCGCGCGGATCGTCATGGCCGAGGGCACATGGCCGGCAAAGCCGACGAAGCGGCGGTTGGCGCGGCCCCAGGCATCGCGCGCCACGCTTGCATTGCCGAACGCGCCGAGCTGGACATAGAAGGGACCCTGGGCCGCCGGGACGACCGAAGCCGCGCCGAGCGCGACCTTGGTGGCGCCGGGCTCCGCGCGCAGCAGCGGCGCCGGCAACGGCTGGACGACCGCATGCGGCGCAGCGAACGCGATCCTGCCAGCGGGTGCTGCCGCGACCGCCGTCGCCGGAACCGGGCTCGTGGGACCCTCCACCGGCGTCGCCTGCGCGACCGAGACCGTGCCGTTCAGCGCGAGCGCGATCGGCTGGCCCTGATCGGCCACGGCGTGCACGCCGAGCAATTGCGCCACCTGGTCGGAGGCTGTGGCGGGCTGCGCGAACGCCGCCCATTCCTGCATCCGCCGATCGACATCGGCGGGCGACATATCGGCCGCCGCGACGACCCGCGCGCCCTGCCACTGGCCGCCGAGCGCCAGCGCCAGCGCCAGATTCTGCCGCGCCTTGGCATCGCTCTGCGGCGAGCGCGCAAGCTGGGTCAGCACTGCCACCGCGCCTGCGGGATCGCCCGCCAGCGCCATGGCCAGGCCGCGATCGGCCACCGGGATGGTCGCGCTGTTGGCGTCGAGCACGCGCCGCGCCGCGGGATAATCGCCGGTCGCGATGGTGGACAATGCGAGGTTCAGCGCGGCGCGGCCGTTCTGCGGCGAAAGCGCGAGCGCCTCGCCGAACGCCGCCTTGGCGGAGACGAACCGGCCGGACTGAAGATAGGCCTGGCCGAGCAGCATCCGGTACGCGGCGTTGCGCGGTGCAAGGCCGGCGGCTCCCTCGGCAAAGCCCACCGCCACCATCGGTTCGTGCCGGGCGAGCGCGTGCGTGGCCTTGTCCGCCTCGGCCGCCGCGCTCCGGGCCGCGACGGCCGCGCTGCGAACGCTCGCCGAGGCGACGCCGCCGCCACCGCCGGTGGCCGAGCACCCGACCATCGTGCCGCCCAGCACCAGGGCGGAAAGGCCGCCGACCAATATCATGCGCGTCTTCATGGCTGTGAACCCCATCACCGTGTCTTCGGCTTCGGAAGCTGGGCGACGAGCGCCTCCACCTCCGGCAACGTCTTCAGGAAAGCATCGAGCGCCTGCGCGACCAGCGCCTGCGAGGATTGGTTGGCGACGGCGCTCGCGAGCCGAAGCCGCAGGTGCCGATCGGCATCGAGGCGCAGCGTGAACGCGGCCTTGCTGCCCTTCGCCGTCTTGGCCGCCGCCTCGCGACCGATGCGCGCCGCAGTGGCGAGCGAGACCGGCTTCACCGCGACGGGCGCATCGGATGCGATCGTCGGCGGCGCCTGGGGCGCGGCTGCAGGGGCGGGCGCGGGTTCCGCGAATTCTTCCTGGAGCGCCTCGCGGGCGACGAGTACGGGCGGGATCGGCACGGGCGCGCCCATGTCGTTCCAGCCGAGATCGTCGGCGGTGGCGGCGAAGCTGCCGCCCTGCGGCCGCATCGCGGGGCGTGCCTGCCCCTTGCGCGCCAAAAGGCCCGACGACAGCGATGCGAGCGGTTTTGGTCCTCCGAACATCGCTCAGCCCACCACGCGGCGGCCGAAACCCCCACCCTGCGGCCGCTGGCCCGCGCCAGCGCCCGCCTGCGGTACGCTGAACACGGTGCGGCGGAAATTCTTTTCCAGACGGTCCGAGACATAGGTCCACAGCGCCTCGATCTCGCCGGCGGACTTGCCGCCGGGATCGACCTCCATGACCGTGCGTCCGTCGATCATCGAGGCCGCGAAATCGACGCGATGATGGACCGTGATCGGCGCGACCGTGCCGTGCTGCGACAGCGCGACCGCGGCCTCCGACGTGATCCGCGCCTTGGGCGTGGCGGCGTTGACGACGAAGATCAGCGGCTTGCCGGCGCGGTCGCACAGATCGACCGTCGCGCCCACCGCGCGCAGATCGTGCGGCGACGGGCGCGTCGGCACCACGACCAGTTCGGCGACGTTGATGACGCTCTGGATCGCCATCGTGATGGCGGGCGGGGTGTCGATCATCGCCAGCTTGAAGCCCTGCTGGCGCAGCACTTCGAGATCGGCCGCGAGCCGCGCAACGGTGGTGGAGGCGAAGGCGGGATATTCGGCCTCGCGCTCGTTCCACCAATCCGCCAGGCTGCCCTGCGGATCGATGTCGATCAGCACGACCGGGCCCGATCCGGCACGCTGCGCCTGCACGGCCAGATGCCCCGACAGGGTCGTCTTGCCCGAACCACCCTTTTGTGATGCCATCGCGAGAACGCGCATAGGTCCCCAGAACTCCCGCCAATTGCAAGATCGATCGCATGGGGTGGACTAAGAAGCGGTTAACGGCTTTGCCAACGCTCGCGAACGGCGCCATGGTGGGCGCGGATTTTTCAAGTGGCGCGTTTTCAGGTGGTGGCGATGGACAAGCGGATCTTGGGTGCGATCGGGATGGCGGCGCTGGCTGTCGCCGCACCAGCAGCAGCCGATGTAAAGACGGGCGTCGATGCGTGGAAGGCGGGCGATTACCGTGCCGCCGTCGAGCAATGGCGCGGCCCCGCGATCGCCGGCGACGCCGATGCGGAATTCAATCTGGGCCAGGCCTACAAGCTCGGCCGCGGCGTGCCCGTCGATCCGGCGCTCGCCGAAAGCTGGTTCCGCAAGGCCGCACTTCAGGGCCATCTTCAGGCGGAGGACAATTACGGGCTCGCGCTGTTCCAGGCGGACCGGAAGAGCGAGGCCGTGCCATGGCTCGAAAAGTCGGTCGCCCGCGGCGAGCCGCGCGCGCAGCTCGTGCTGGGCACGATGCTGTTCAACGGTGACGGCGTCGCCAAGGATTGGCCGCGCGCCTATGCGCTGATGACGCGCGCCTCGCAGTCGGGGCTCCAGTCCGCCTCGCAGACGCTGTCGCAAATGGATCAGTATATCAGCCCGGCCGATCGCGAGCGCGGCACCGCGATGGCCGCGCAATATGCCGCCCAGGCCAAGGCGCAGCCCGCACCCGCGCCGCGCCGCGCGGGCAGCATCGCCAATGTCGACGTGCCGCCGTCGCGCATCGCCGATGCCGCGCCGCGCCCGATGCCCCGCCCCGCCGCGCCGATGACCCACGCCGCACCGTCGCCCGCCCCCCGGCCGCCCGTGATCGCGCACGCATCGCCCGAGCCCCGCCCGGCCCCCGTGCATGCCGCACCTGCTGGCGGCCATTGGCGCGTCCAGCTCGGCGCGTTCCGCGATGCAGGCAATGCGCAGGTGCAATGGGCCAAGGTGCGCGGCCGAATGACGGGCAGCACGCCCAGCTACGAAAAGGCCGGTGCGGTGACGCGTCTCGTCGCCGGCCCGTTCGGCTCGCACGCGGACGCGACGCGGGCCTGTGCGGCGGCGAAGAGCGCAGGTTCGGCCTGTGTGGTGCTGGCGCCCTGATCCGGGCAAGCGAGGTCCTGCGATCCCAGTGGTCGCCGGCACGGGCTTATTCGGCCGTGATCCAGTCGCGCCGCGCGATCCCCTGCGCGTAGAGCAACGTGGTCAGGTCGCCATGGTCGATCCGCGCGGCGGCGGCATCGGCCACAATTGGCTTGGCATGATAGGCCACGCCCAGCCCAGCGGCGCGGATCATCGCCAGATCGTTCGCGCCGTCGCCCACCGCAAGGCTCGCGGCGGGCGCGATCCCACGCGCGGCGATCTCGCGGTCGAGCGTCGTGCGCTTGGTGTCCGAACCGACGATCGGCTTGGCCACCCGCCCGGTCAGCCGGCCGTCCGCCACCTCCAGCACATTGGCGATCGCGAGATCGAACCCGATCTGCGCCGCAACTGGTTCGGCGAAGCGCGTGAACCCGCCCGACACCAGCACGCACCGTGCCCCGCGCGCGCGCATCGTGCGCACCAGCGCCACCGCGCCGGGCATGATGGCGACCCGCTCGGCGAGACACCGGTCGATCGCCCCCTCGTCCAGCCCCGCGAGCAGCGCCACGCGCGCATCGAGCGCCGCGGCGAAATCGAGCTCTCCCCGCATCGCGGCTTCGGTTACCGCGGCGATCTGCGGCTTGATCCCCGCATAATCGGCGAGTTCGTCGATGCATTCGACCGTAATCATGGTCGAATCCATGTCCGCCACGAGCAACGCCTTGGCGCGCGCGACACGCGGCTGCACGATCACGTCGGTCCGTGCAAACGCGCCCTCCAGCACGCGACGCGCCGCATCCGGATCGCGTGCGAATATCAGGTCGACGGCCACCGCCTCGTCGATCCAGCGTGACGGTCCTGGCGCGCAACCCGCCTGCGCCAGCCGATCGGTCGCGGCGGAAATATCGCCTGCAGCCAGACCGCCGGCTGCTATCAGCGTCGCTGTGAACATATCGTCTCCCAAGCCGCGGATCGTGCTCATCGCAGGGCCCACCGCCAGCGGCAAGTCCGCGCTGGCCATCACGGTGGCCGCCACCGAGAACGGCGTCGTCGTCAATGCGGACTCGGCGCAGGTCTATCGCGACCTGCGCGTCCTGAGCGCGCGGCCCTCGATCGCGGACGAGGCGGCGGTGCCGCACCGGCTCTTCGGCCATGTCGATGGCGCGGTGTCCTATTCGGCAGCGGCATGGGCGACGGATGCGCGCGCGACGATCGCCGCGGTGCTGGCGGAGGGGCGATTGCCCGTGCTGGTGGGCGGCACCGGCCTCTACCTCCGCACGCTGATCGACGGGATCGCGCCCGTGCCGCCGATCGACGCCGCGGTGCGCGCCGCGGTCCGCGCGCTCCCCGTGGCCGATGCACATGCCGCGTTGGCTGACGAGGACCCCGCCGCCGCCGCGCGTCTCGCCCCCGCCGACACGACCCGGGTCGCCCGCGCGCTGGAGGTGGTGCGCTCGACCGGCCGCCCGCTCGCCGACTGGCAGCGCGCGAAAAGCGGCGGGATCGGCGACGCCGTAACGCTCGATCCCCGCATCCTGCTGCCCGATCGCGACTGGCTGTTCGCGCGGATCGATCGCCGGCTCGATACGATGTTCGAGGAAGGCGCGATCGCCGAAGTCGCCGCGCTCGTGGCGCGGTCCGATCTGCCCGAAGACGCGCCCGTCCGCCGCGCTATCGGGGTCGCGCCCGTCGCCGCCATGCTGGCGGGCACCCTGTCGCGCGCCGCGGCGCTGGAAACGGCAAAACTGGCGAGCCGGCAATATGCCAAGCGGCAATATACGTGGTTTCGCAACCAATTGCCCGCCGAATGGCCAATCGCGACCACCCCGCCGGCCGATTCTTCGAGCAATTTAGTTATGTGAAAGATGGTTGACGCGCATCTTTCAATCCCCTAGCCGCTGCCACCTTGGCACGCTAAGGGAGCGTGTCACCCGAATGGAGCACGATCATGGCCGAGAAAAGCGGAGCCGATATCCTCGTCGAGGCGCTGTGCGATCTCGGCGTGGAGATCGTCTTCGGCTATCCGGGCGGTGCCGTCCTGCCGATCTACGACGCGCTGTTCCGCAGCGGCCGGATCAAGCATATCCTCGTGCGCCACGAACAGGCCGCGACGCACGCCGCCGAGGGCTATGCCCGCTCCACCGGCAAGCCCGGCGTCGTGCTCGTCACCTCGGGCCCCGGCGCCACCAATGCGGTGACCGGGATCACCGACGCGCTGATGGATTCGATCCCTATGGTGGTCATCACCGGGCAGGTGCCGACCGCGCTGATCGGATCGGACGCCTTTCAGGAGGCCGATACCGTCGGCATCACGCGCCATTGCTCGAAGCACAATTATCTCGTGAAGGATCCCGCCCGCCTGGGCGCGGTGATTCACGAGGCGTTCCACATCGCCACCTCGGGCCGCCCGGGTCCTGTGGTGGTCGACATTCCCAAGGACGTCCAGGTCGCGACCGCGCGCTATGCGAAGCCCGGGCCGATCCGCCACAAGACCTATCGCCCGCAGGTGAAGGCGGATCCGGCGCAGATCGAGCAGCTCGTAGACATGCTCGCCGCCGCCGAACGGCCGGTGCTCTATACCGGCGGCGGGATCATCAATTCGGGGCCGATGGCCAGCCAGTTGCTGCGCGAGCTGGTGCGGATCACCGGTGCGCCGGTCACTTCGACGCTGATGGGCCTGGGCGCCTATCCGGCAAGCGGCCCGCAATGGCTCGGCATGCTCGGCATGCACGGCACCTACGAAGCCAATATGGCGATGAACCAGGCCGATCTGGTGGTCGCACTGGGCAGCCGGTTCGATGACCGCGTGACCGGGCGGCTCGATGCGTTCAGCCCCAACAGCCGCAAGGTGCATGTCGACATCGATCGCTCGTCGATCAACAAGACGGTGCGCGTCGATCTCGGCATCGTCGCCGATGTCGGCCATGCGCTGGAGGACATGGTCCGCATCTGGAAGGCGCGCCAGCATCCCCGGCCCGACACCGCCGAGTGGCAGCGCCGCATCGCCGGCTGGCGCGCGCGCAAGAGCCTCGACTTTCCCGAGGACGGCGCCGCCATCATGCCGCAACGCGCGATCCGCGCCTTGTGGGAGGCGACGCATGCCCGCGATCCGATCATCACCACCGAGGTGGGGCAGCACCAGATGTGGGCCGCGCAGCATTTCGGGTTCGAAAAGCCCAACACGTGGCTGACGAGTGGCGGTTTGGGCACGATGGGCTACGGCCTGCCCGCCGCGATCGGCGCGCAGCTCGGCAATCCCAACGCGCTGGTGATCGACATTGCCGGCGAGGCGTCGATCCAGATGAACATCCAGGAACTCGCCACCGCCAAGCAATACCGGCTGCCCGTCAAGATCTTCATCCTCAACAACGAATATATGGGGATGGTGCGCCAGTGGCAGGAACTGACCTATGAGAGCCGCTATTCCGAAAGCTATTCGGACAGCCTGCCCGATTTCGTGAAGCTCGGCGAAGCCTATGGCTGGAAGGGCATCCGGATCGAGCGGCCGGACGCGCTGGAAAGCGGCATCGCCGCGATGCTGGCGCATGACGGGCCGGTGATCGTGGACTGCATGGTGTCGAAGCTCGTCAACTGTTTCCCGATGATCCCCAGCGGCGCGGCGCATACCGACATGATCCTTCAGGCCAACGAGGTGTCCGGCACGATGGACGACGAAGCCAAGGCGCTGGTGTAGACCCATGCACATCACGCAGGACAAGGCCGAGCGGCATACGCTCGCCGTCATCGTCGACAACGAACCGGGGATCCTCGCGCGGATCGCCGGGCTGTTCACCGCGCGCGGCTACAATATCGAGAGCCTGACCGTCAGCGAGGTGACCGCGGACAAGGCGGTCAGCCGGATCACGATCGTGACGTCGGCCTCGCCCTCGGTGCTCGAACAGATCGTGGCGCAGCTGGACCGGCTGATCCCGGTCCACAAGGTGACCGATCTCACCGCGGCGGGCCCGCATGTCGAGCGCGAACTGGCGCTGGTGAAGGTGGCCGGCACGGGCGATCACCGGATCGAGGCGCTGCGCCTCGCCGAAGTCTATCGCGCCCGCGTGCTCGATGCGACCACCACCAGCTTCGTGTTCGAAGTGACGGGCGGAATCGAGAAGATCGACACGTTCGTCAGCCTGATGGCAGAGGTGGGCCTGGTCGAGGTGGCCCGCACCGGCATCGTCGCCATCGCACGGGGTCGGGACGCCGCTTGATTCATCCCCTCTCCCCTCGCGGGAGAGGGAGGGGCCCGTCGGCAAAGCCGATGGGAGGGTGAGGGGGTCCCCCACCCGCTCCCCTTCACCAACTCCGACCGGCCAGCAAGCTGGCAAGTCTTCGTAGCCTCTCCCGCAAGGGGAGGGGGGAAAAGGGAAAAGAAATGCGTGTCTATTATGATCGCGACGCCGATCTGAACCTCATCACCGACAAGAAGATCGCCATCGTCGGCTATGGCAGCCAGGGCCATGCGCATGCGCAGAACCTGCGCGACAGCGGCGTGAAGGACGTCGCCATCGCACTGCGCGAAGGCTCGGCCACCGCGAAGAAGGCGATCGAGGCGGGTTTCGCGGTCAAGTCGAACCGCGAAGCCGCCGAATGGGCCGATATCGTGATGTTCCTCGCCCCCGACGAGCATCAGGCCGCGATCTATGCCGCCGATTATCACGAGCATATGAAGCAGGGCGCCGCCCTCGCCTTCGCACATGGCCTCAACGTGCATTTTGGCCTGATCGAGCCGCGCGCCGATCTCGACGTCATCATGATCGCGCCCAAGGGCCCGGGCCACACGGTGCGCAGCGAATATGTCCGCGGCGGCGGCGTACCCTGCCTGATCGCGATCGAACGCGACGCCAGCGGCAACGCGCATGACCTGGCGCTCGCTTATGCCAGCGGCGTGGGCGGCGGCCGGTCGGGCGTGATCGAGACGAACTTCCGCGAGGAATGCGAAACCGATCTGTTCGGCGAACAGGCCGTGCTTTGCGGCGGCCTGACCCACCTGATCCAGGCCGGCTTCGAGACGCTGACCGAGGCCGGCTATGCGCCCGAGATGGCATATTTCGAATGCCTGCACGAGGTGAAGCTGATCGTCGACCTGATGTACGAAGGCGGCATCGCCAACATGCGCTATTCGATCAGCAACACCGCCGAATATGGCGACATCACCACCGGCCCCCGGATCATCACCAACGAGACGAAGGCCGAGATGAAGCGCGTGCTCGCCGACATCCAGGGCGGCCGGTTCGTGAAGGATTTCGTGCTCGACAACCGCGCCGGGCAACCCGAGCTGAAGGCCGCCCGCAAGGCCGCCGCCGCGCATCCAATCGAGAAGGTCGGCGCGGAGCTTCGCGCGATGATGCCGTGGATCGGCAAGAACGCGCTGGTCGACAAGGCCCGGAACTGATCGGACATGCCTCCCCTCCCCGTACGGGAGGGGAGGCATGCGGAAACATATCGTTGCGAGGACGGCGTTTGACCTCGGCGTGCCAGCCCGTCACTCTCCCCATCATCAAAAGGGAGTTCACCATGCGCCGTTTCATCCTTCCGCTCGCGCTCGCCGCGCTCGTTGCCAGTCCCACCCTTGCACAGATGGCGATCCCCGATCCGCTTCACGGCGCGGGCGCACCCGCCGACGTGGCCGCGGGCACTTACGCGCTGGAACCCACTCACACGCAGGTGACGTTCAGCGTCAGCCACATGGGCATTTCGCCGTTCGCCGGCACCTTCTCGGGCGGTAGCGGCAAGCTGACGATCGACCCGGCCAAACCGACGGCCGCCACCGTTTCCGTCACGATCCCGACGACCAGCATCCAGACCACCAGCACCAAGCTGACCGAGGAGCTGAACAGCGCCGACTGGCTCGACACCGCTAGGTTCCCGACCGCGACCTTCAAGTCGACCGCGGTGCGCGCGATGGGTGGCGGCGCGGAGATCGACGGCATGCTGACGCTGCACGGCGTCACCAAACCCGTCGTCCTGCGTGCCCGTTTCTTCGGCGCGGCAACCAACCCGATGAGCAAGAAGGCCTCGGTCGGCTTTCTCGGCCGCATCGCGATCAAGCGCGCCGATTTCGGCGTGACCAAATACGTCCCGCTCGTTTCGGACGAAACCGTGCTCGTCATCAACGCGGCATTCGAGAAGCAGTGAGCGACGACGATGCCGTCGGCGAGGGTGTTCCCGGCATCGGCCGGGTCGAGGCCTTTTCCGACGGCGTCATCGCGATCATCATCACCATCATGGTGCTCGAGTTCCATCCGCCCGAGGCGGCGGGGCTCGGGCATCTCTGGTCGCTCTGGCCGACGCTCCTCGCCTATGCGCTGAGCTTTCCCTATGTCGGTCTCTATTGGGCGAACCATCACCGCTTGTTCAGCCATGCCCGCCGGGTGACGAACGCGCTGATCTGGTGGAACCTCGCCTTGCTCTTCACGCTGTCGCTCGTGCCGTTCGCCACGGCCTATCTGGGGGGCCAGCATTTCAGCCGCGGTGCGACCGGGGTGTATCTCGTCATCCTGCTGCTGCCTACGCTCGCCTATGTGCCGTTGCAGCGCGTGATCCGGCGGACGGGCATCCAGGGCCCGCGCGCGGAGCGTTACCACCGGCGCACGATCCGCAAGGGCGTGGCCGCCACGCTGATCTATGCGCTGGGGCTCGTGCTGACGCTCTGGGAGCCCTGGCTCGGCATCGCCGCCGCCGCGCTGGTGGCGATGCTGTGGTTCCTCCCCGCCAGCCCTCTCGATCGGCTGTTCGACGGTTCTGCTGGACAATTGCGCCCGTGACGCGCTACCCAGCACGGCGATGACGCATCGGCGGCCCACGCTCCTTCGACTTACGCGCCCTTAGGCGCGTCACCCGATGGTGTGCCCGCTGCGGCGCACCCCGCGCCTGAGGGCTGACCCGAACGCTCCCGAACCACCGAGAGACCGAGCCATGCTGCGCGACCCATCGACCAAATACCGCCCCTTTCCCACCATCGCCCTGCCCGACCGCCAATGGCCGTCGCGCACCATCACCCAGGCGCCCCGCTGGCTCTCGACCGACCTGCGCGACGGCAACCAGGCGCTGATCGACCCGATGGACGCCGAGAAGAAGACGCGCTTCTTCGATCTGCTGGTGAAGATCGGCCTGAAGGAGATCGAAGTCGGCTTTCCCAGCGCCGGCGCGACCGAATTCGACTTCATCTCCGGCCTCGTCCGGCAGGATCGCATTCCCGACGACGTGACGATCCAGGTGCTGACTCAGTCGCGCCGCGACCTGATCGAGACGAGTTTCGCCAGCCTCAAGGGCGCGAAATCGGCGATCGTCCATCTCTACAACGCGGTGAGCCCGGCATGGCGCAAGATCGTCTTCGGCATGGACCGCGCGCAGGTGAAGCAAATCGCGATCGCCGGCGCCAAGGTGCTGCGCGACGAAGCCGCGAAGCAGCCGGATGTCGCCTGGCAGTTCGAATACAGCCCGGAAACCTTCTCGACCGCCGAACTCGATTTCAGCCTGGAGGTCTGCGAGGCGGTGATGGAGGTGCTGGCACCGACGCCCGAACGGCCGATCATCTTCAACCTGCCCGCCACCGTCGAATGCGCGACGCCCAACGTCTATGCCGATCAAATCGAATGGTTCGGCCGGCACATCCGCAACCGCGACAGCGTCGTGGTCAGCCTGCACACGCACAATGATCGCGGCACCGGCGTGGCGGCCGCGGAGCTGGGAATGATGGCGGGCGCCGACCGGGTCGAAGGCTGCCTGCTCGGCAATGGCGAGCGCACCGGCAATTGCGATCTCGTCACCGTCGCGCTCAATCTCTACACCCAGGGCGTCGACCCGAAGCTCGACCTGTCGGACATCGATGCGGTGGTGAACACGGTGAATTATTGCACCAACATCCCCATCCACCCGCGCACCCCCTATGCGGGCGATCTGGTGTTCACCGCTTTTTCGGGCAGCCATCAGGATGCGATCAAGAAGGGCTTCGCCGCGCAGGCCGCGAAGAACGACACGCTGTGGGAGGTGCCCTATCTGCCGATCGACCCCGCCGATCTGGGGCGCAGCTACGAGGCGGTGATCCGCGTCAACTCGCAGTCAGGCAAGGGCGGTGTCGCCTGGGTGATCGAGCAGGACAAGGGGCTGAAACTGCCCAAGCGCCTCCAGGCCGATTTCAGCGCGCACGTCCAGCGGCTGGCGGACGAGACCAGCCGCGAGCTGAACGCCGCCGACATCTGGGGCCGGTTCGAGCAGGTCTATCTGCCGCGCGACGCGGACCGGTTCGTGCTGCGCGATTATGAGGAGAGCGGCGCGACGGGCGAGCGGATCTTCATCGGCCGCGTCGCGGTGGACGGCGAGGAGCGCTCGATCACCGGCCGCGGCAACGGCCTGATCTCGGGCGTGATCGCCGCCTTGGAGACGAGCACCGGCCCGGCGCTCGACGTCGTGGATTATAGCGAGCACGCGATCGGCCACGGCGCCGATGCGCAAGCCGCCGCCTATGTCGAATGCCGGACCGCGGACGGGCGCACCGTGTTCGGCGTGGGCCTCGACACCGACATCGCCACCGCCAGCGTCCGCGCGGTGCTGAGCGCGGCGAACCGGGTGTGAGTGAGCGCCGCCGCGGGGGGCGCCGTAGTTACTCTGCTTAATCGGCAACGGGATTGCGGCTCGCCACCCAGCTATCCTCTCCATGCTTTCGAAGTTGAAAGACGCATAGGCAGTCATCCATCACGCCCGCCACAGTCACCCCGGCGATGCGGCCGAGCCGGCGAGCAACCCGCCATCGATGTTCACTTCCGTGCCGGTGACATAGGTGGCTTCGTCGGAGGCGAGCGTGACCGCGATAGCCGCTACCTCTTCGGGTAATCCAAACCGCTTGAGCGGCGTGTCGGCTACCAACGCCTGCATTTTGGAATCCCGGTCTGCACCGTTGCCCAGCATCGCTTCCCACATCGGCGTGAGGATGGCGGCGGGGTGGATGGAGTTGCACCGGATGCGCCAGCCTTGTTGGGCGCAGTAGAGCGCGACGGTCTTGCTGTGATTGCGGATCGCGGCCTTGGACGAGGCGTAGGCGGCCGCACCGGGGATACCGACCAGTCCCGATCGCGAGGATATGTTGATGATCGATCCCATGCCGGCTTCTTTCATCGCGCCGATGGCGTAACGGCAGCCGAGAAACGTTCCATCGAGGTTGACGCGGTGCACCTCCCGCCAATCCGCAAGGCTGGCATGTTCCGGATCATGGGGCACCATCCCCGCCTCGAACCCTGTGACACCGGCATTGTTGACCACCACATCGGCCGCGGGAATGATGGCCGCCAGACGTGACCAGTCGGCTTCTTCACGCACGTCGAGCGGTTCGAACCGGCAGCCGATCTCGGCAGCCGCCGCCGATCCCATCTCTTCATTGATATCGGTGAGGATGACGAGCGCCCCTTCCTCATGGAAGCGGACGGCGATTGCGCGGCCGATACCGCGCGCCGCACCGGTTATGACGCACCTTTTTACCGTCAATCGCGACATGATGGTCTCCCAACAAAGTTAACCATTAAGCGTTTCTGTCGACGCACCTTTGCTCGCGAGGCCATCCGACCAGCCCCCCTCACCGCCCGCGCATCACCTCGCAGCCGACGCGCGCGTCAGGGTATATGTCCGCCTTCATCGTGCGGACGGTGACGCGCGTCACGCGAGCGTCGGCGAGGCACAAAGCGGCGATCGTCTCGCACAGCGTTTCCTGAAGCGCGAAGCGGCGCGTGGCCGCCAGCGACAGGATGGCCTCGCGGACGAAATCATAGTCGAGCACCCGGTCGATCGAATCCTCGTCGAGCGGTGCGGGATAGTCGACGGTCATTGCGAGCGAGACGATCACGCGCTGCGGCTCGGCCTCGTGCGGGTGGATGCCGAGGCGGATCATCACCGACAGCGCGTCGAGGATGGTGGTGAATTCAGCCATGTGCGCCTTCCGCCGTCGCGTCCTCGAACATCACGTCGCGCGCCGAGGCGACGAAGCGCTGGCCGCAGTCGACGAAGAGATTCTGCCCGGTGACGCCATGCGAACCGATCAGGTACACCACCGCATCCGCCACCGCATCGGCGCCCACCGGCCGACGCAACAGGTTCCGGCTCGCGACGCTGGCGAACTGCTCGGACGTCTGAGCGCCGCTCGGCAGCGTGAGACCCGGCGAGACGGCGTTCACGCGGATCCGGGGGCCGAGCGCCTGCGCCAGCATCCGCGTCGCACCGTCCAGCGCCAGCTTGCCGCAGGTATAGGAGAAATAGTCGGGATTGAGGTTCGCGACCTTCTGATCGAGGATGTTCACCACCGATCCGTCCGCCACATCGTCCTGCGCCGCCAGCGCGCTCGCGAGCAGCGAGGGCGCGCCCGCGTTGATCGCGCCCAGCGTCGCGAACAACGCCGGGTCGATCGCCTCGGGCCGGTCGAACAGGAACGCCGACGCGCTGTTCACCAGCCCGTCAATCGGAGCACCCGCCGCCGCGCGTGCACGGCCGATCAGCGCGGAGGCCTGCGCCAGATCGGACAGGTCCGCCTCGGCAGTCACCGCTCCGATCCGCGCCGCCACCGCGTTCGCATCGGACGCCGAACCATGGTGATGTATCACCACACGGTGCCCGGCCGCGGCGAGCGCCTGCGCGATCGCACCCCCCAGCCGCCGCGCACCACCGGTAACCAGAACGGTTCGCATCACGAGCGATGCCCCATCAACGCGAGCACCTCCTTGCGGCTGCGATCGTCGTCGCGGAACACGCCCATCATCCGGCTCGTCACCATCGTCACGCCGGGGGTGCGCACGCCGCGCGCGGTCATGCAGGCATGGCTCGCCTCGATCACCACCGCCACGCCCTGCGGCTGCAGCTTGTTCCAGATACAATCCGCCACCTGGGCCGTGAGCCGCTCCTGCACCTGCAAGCGCCGTGCGAAGCCGTGAAGCACGCGCGCCAGCTTGGAAATGCCGACGACATGGTCCTTGGGAAGATAGGCGATATGCGCGCGGCCGATGATCGGCGCCATGTGATGCTCGCAATGCGACTGGAACGGGATGTCCTTCAGCAGCACGATCTCGTCATAGCCGCCCACCTCCTCGAACACGCGCTCCAGATGATGCGCCGGGTCGTCGGCATAGCCCGCGCAATATTCCTTCCACGCCTTGGCGACTCGGCGGGGCGTGTCGACCAGCCCCTCGCGCCCGGGGTCGTCGCCGGCCCAGGCGATCAGCGTGCGGATGGCGGCGGCGACATCGGCGGGCACGTCGCTCTGGCCGGGCACGGCGATCAGGTCGCCATCGTCGGGCGACGCGTGAAGATCATCCATGCGACGCCTCCACCGATCCCGAGATGCCGCTACGGCCGTTGTCGGCCAGCAGGACATAAGTTCTAAACAGCAACTGTTTCATTCCGGCAACATCTCCGTTGACCCGCGGCAAAGCAGGATAAAATTCGATTGACGGCCATTTTTTTTCGTCGCTAATCTCCGTACCGAACAATCGAACACCGCCGGCGCAAGATCGGCGGGGGCTCGAATGGGGGGATGCTAGCATGAAAAAGACCGAACTGCTCGCCGCGTCGGCGCTCGCGTTGCTGATCGCTACGCCCGCCGTGGCGCAGACCGCCTCGACCACCTCCGCGCAGGATGGCGCGCCCACCAACGGGCCCGGGCAGGAGGCGACCTCCACGCCCACCGATGACGCCCGCACCGCGCCTGCGACGATGCCGGGCGATATCGTCGTCACCGCGCAGCGCCAGTCGCAGCGGCTGCAAGACGTGCCGATCGCGGTCAGCGCCTTCACCGCCGAGAATCTGGAGCGGCAGCAGATCGTCAACCCGCTGGCGCTTCAGCAGACCTTGCCCAACGTCACCTTCACCAAGACCAATTTCACGACGTCCAGCTTCACGATCCGCGGCATCGGCGACCTGTGCACCGGCGCGACCTGCGACACCGCGACGGCGATCCACGTCAACGACATGCCGCTGGTGACGACGCGCCTGTTCGAAAGCGAGTTCTTCGATCTGGAGCGCGTCGAGGTGCTGCGCGGGCCGCAGGGCACGCTGTTCGGCCGCAACGCCACCTCGGGTGTCGTCAACTTCATCACCGCCAAACCCGATCTGTCGGGCATCCATTCGGCGGGCGAGTTCGAATATGGCAATTACGATTCGAAGCGCGTGAAGGCGATGCTCAACCTGCCCTTTACCGACACGCTGGGAATCCGGCTGGCGGGCACATATCTCAACCGTGGCGGCTATACCCACAACACCTACGACAACCGCGACATCGACGGGCGCGACCTGTATTCGCTGCGCGGCACGCTGTCCTGGGCACCGACGAGCGACACCCGGATCGACCTGATCGGCTATTATTTCCACGAGCGCGACGATCGCAGCCGCATCCAGAAACAGCTCTGCCACCGCGACCCGACCGGCATTCTGGGCTGCCTGCCCGATCGGCTCGCCTATGAAGAACCGAACGGCAATTCGACGCTCGCCGCGGTGCTGAGCTCCAGCCAGTTGTTCGCCACGCAGGGCGGCGCTGGGCTGCGCCCGTTCGGATTGCAGGATCTGAACGGGACCGACACCTATGCCGGCGTCACCAACCCGGCCGACGTGCGCACCGTGAACATCGATCACGACCCGACCTATTATGCCGAAGAAGAACAATATACCGCCAAGGTCTTCCATGATTTCGGCACGGTGAACTTCACCTTCACCGGTGGCTATACGCGCAACGTCGTCGACAGCACGACCGACTACAACCTCGCGGTGGAGGGTTCGCTGGCCAACAATGCCGGGCTGGCCGCGCTCAACGCCTATGGTCGCACCGGCAGCCTGGCCCCGTTCCTGAACGGCGTGCGCCAGACGCTGATCCCGAACGGCGCCGGTAGCGTGTGCCAATCCGCGGCCGATCCGAACGGCGTCGGCGTCTATGGCGGCAACGGCATCGGCTGCTATCCGCAAAGCATCGATTTCGATCGGTCGCGCCAGGTGAACCGCCAATATTCGGCCGAGGCGCATATCGACAGCCACTTCGACGGACCGTTCAACTTCCTGCTGGGCGGCATCTATGTCGACAGCAAATCCACCAACACCGATTATTTCGTCACCGCGTTCGGGCTCGATTACGCGTCGGGCATTCTCGGTTCGGCCAAGGCGTTCGCCGCGGGCCTGCCCAACGGCAACGGCTATTTCCTCAGCACGCCCTTCTACCGCAACGCCGACGAGCAATTCCGGCTGAAATCCTACGGCATCTTCGGCGAGACCTATTTCGCGTTCAACGACAAGCTGAAGCTGACGCTCGGCCTGCGCTACAATCACGACCAGAAGACCGATCAGGCGCGCAACACCGCGCTGAACGTGCTTTCGGCGATCGGATCGACGAACATCAACCAGGGGCTGAATTATGCCGCGACCGATTTCGACCCGAACATCGCCGGCACGCAGGAATATGCCTTCGGGCAGGTGAGCTTCTCGCGGCTGACCGGGCGTGCGGTGCTCGATTACAAGATCACCGACAACAATCTGCTCTATGCCTCCTATTCGCGCGGGTACAAATCGGGCGGAATCAATCCGCCGCTGCTGCCGCAGTTCAACGCGCCGGCCACGTTCGGCCCCGAACAGGTCAACGCCTATGAGATCGGATCGAAGAACAGCTTCGGCCATGGGCAATTGCGGTTGAACCTGACGGGCTTCTTCTACCAATACAAGAATCTGCAGCTGAGCCGGATCGTCGCGCGCACCGCGGTGAACGACAATGTCGATGCCGATATCTATGGCGTGGAGGCCGAGGCGATCATCACGCCGATCCCGGCATTCGTCGTCAACATGAACGCGAGCTACCTTCATTCGCGGGTATCGAGCGACAAATATCTGGTGAACCCGCGCGACGTGTCCGGCGGCCGATCGGACGCGGTCATCATCAAGGACATCACCAACGCGTCCAACTGCGTCGTGCTGCCCACCGGCGCGGGTGGGGCGGCGCTGACCAACGGCTTCGTCAACGGCACGAACGCGGCGATCAACGCGGGTGCCTTCGCAGCGGCAGGCGTGCAGGGGGGCGCGGGGCTCGCCGGCACCACCGCGATCCCGGGCGTGGCGGCGCGCGGCGCCTTCGGGATCTGCTCGCTGCTGTCGGCGGTGGCGCCCGCCAGCGGCGTTCAGGTGCTCGACGGCGTGACGACGAACATCCGCGGCAACCGCCTGCCTCAGGCGCCGACCTACAAGTTCGCGGTGGGCGCACAGTACACGATCGACTTCGCCAATGGCATGAGCCTCGTGCCGCGTGCCGACCTGAACTTCACCGGCGGCCTCTATGCCAGCATCTTCAACCAGCCGATCGACCGCGTGCCGGCCTATGAGGTCATCAACATGCAGGTGCAGCTCAACGCGCGCGCCGACCGCTATTATATCCGCGGCTTCGTGCAGAACCTGACGAACAACAACGCGATCACCGGCCAGGGTGTCGGCGACCAGTCCTCGGGGCTGTTCACCAACATCTTCACGATCGATCCGCGGCGTTACGGCGTGGCGGTCGGGTTCAAATTCTGATTACTCGCCAAGCGTAGCAAGCATCCCCGGCGTCAGCACCTGCGGCAGCACCCGCGGCTCCGCGGCGCCGGGCGCGTAATAGAGATAGAGCGGCACGCCGGCGCGGTTGTGCGCCTGGATGAAACGGCCGAGCACCGCGTCGCCATCGGTCCAGTCGCCCAGCAGCACCGCGACCTTATGCTGGCGGAACGCGGCCTGGACGCCGGCCGTCTCGATCGCGGCCTTTTCGTTCACCTTGCACGTCAGGCACCAGTCGGCGGTGAAATAGGCGAAGACCGGTCGGTTCGCCTTGCGCAGTTCCGCCAGCTTCGCCTCGCTGAACGGCGTGGTGCCCGCCACGGCTTCCGCACCGCGTGGCTGCGCCTTGGGTAGTGCCGCCACGCCGATCGCGAGCACCGCGATCAGCCCCAGCGCGAGCACGATCCCCGCGGCCTCGCCCCGGCGCTGACGCGTGCCAGCCCACCACAGCACGAAGCCGAGCAGCAGCGCGACGAGCAGCGCGAAGCTCTGCGCGTCGACACCCGATTGCCGCCCAAGCACCCAGGCGAGCGCGATCGCGGTCAGCCACATCGGCACGCTGAGTATGCGGCGAAACGTCTCCATCCAGGCGCCGGGCTTGGGCAGCCGCCGCCGCAGCGCGGGCACGAACCCGACCGCGAGGAACGGCAGGGAAAGCCCGAGCCCCAGGCCGCCGAACACCGCGAGCGCGGCGGGCCATGGCAGCACCAAAGCCGCGCCCAGCGCCGCGCCCATGAACGGCCCGGTGCACGGCGTCGCGACAAAGGCGGCCAGCGCGCCGGTCGCGAACGAGCCGCTCACGCCGCTATTGCCCGCGAACCGCGGCATCGGCACCTCGAACAGCCCGGATAGGTTGAGCGAAATCGCCACCGACAGCAGCAGCAACACGACGATCGCGCGCGGATCCTGCAACTGGAACGCCCAGCCGATCGCGCTGCCCCCCGCGCGCAGCGCCAGGATCGCGCCGCCCAACGCCAGCAGCACGAGCACCACTCCCGCAGTATAGGCCAGCGCGTCGTGGCGCGCGGTGCGCGCATCCGTGTTGCCGCGCGCGAGACTGAGCGCCTTGAGGCTGAGGATCGGAAACACGCACGGCATGATGTTGAGGATCAGCCCCCCCAGCACCGCGCCCGCAAAGGCGACGAGCGTGGCGAGCAGCACGCCCTGCGCGGGCGCCGCAGCCCCCGTGTCCGCGCCGATCGCGCCCGGCACCGCATGGACCGCGAGCCCCTGCCCCGCGCCGATCCGCAGCACGCCGTCGATCGGGCCGGTTGCGGCCTTGCCCCTGGTGGCGATCGTCAGCGTGTCGCCGTCGCGTGATACCGTCTGCGGCGCGGCATAGTCGATCGCGCCGGCGGTGAGCGGAAAGAAATAGGCGTTCGTCACCGCTGCCGCCGCGGGATAGGGCACCGCGATCCGCACCGCGCCATCCTTGCCAACGGCATAATGCGCCACGGCATCGAGCGGATGCGGGATCGCGCGGCGCCAGCCGTCGAACGCGCCACGCGCCGCCGGGTCCACCGCGCCGTCGCCGACGGTCAGGTCGAGCGCGAGCGTCTGTTCCTCGGGAACGCAGATCGTGTCGGTGCAGACGAGATAATCGAGCTTCAGCCGGATCGGCAGCGGCGTGCCCGTCGCGAGCCCCGCCGGCACTTGGAGCGGGACGAGCGGCGCATAGGGCGCCTCGTAGACATAGTTCATCAGCCCCGCGACGAGCAGCGTTCCCGGCACCGGGTAGCGCGCCTCGCCCGCCGTCATGCCCTTCGGCAACGTCCAGCCGAAGCGCGCAGGGAAGCCCGCATCGCCCGGATTCTGCCAATAGCCGTGCCAGCCCCGCTCGGGCCGGGTGTCGATCGCGATCGTCAGCGGCGCGCCGGCGCGCGGGTGCGCGCTTTCCGCGACCAGCCGCATCGCGAGATGCTGCGTCGGCGGCCCCAGCGTATCGGCCAGCGCGGGCCAGGCGATCAGCGCGAGAATGAGCGCGAGCGCGCGGGCGACGAGGCGGAAACGGGTCATAGGCGCGGCATAGCGGGGTATCTCGGATTTTGCATCAGCCGCGCGGTACCGTGCCGAATGACGCTGCACCGCGCCGATTTTGCGCTAAGCGTCCCACCCCTGCGCTTCGAACAACCGGCGGAACACCTATTGTCGCAACACCCCGACGACCGCCCCATCTTGCTTGTGCGCCTGCCGATCGTGGCGTTGCTCGCGATCCTGGCCGCGCTGCCGCTGCTGTTCACCGCGATCCCGCCGCTCACCGACGTTCCCGGCCATATCGGCCAGTTCTCGGTGCAGACCGCGGCGGCGGGCGACGCGGTGCTGCGCTATTTCAGCTTCAACTGGGCGCTGACGCTCAATCTCGCGAGCGATCTGATCGTCCAGGCGGTCCATCCCTGGCTGGGCGTGGTGCCGACGGTTCGCCTGCTCTGCGCGGCCACCCCGGCACTGACGGTGATCGGGATCGCCGCGATCGCGCGCACGACCAATCGCGCGGGCGCATACGCCCTGCCCTGGGCGCTGCTGTTCGTCTTCAACCTGCCGTTCCTCTGGGGCTTTCTCAACTTTGCCTTGAGCGAGGCGCTCGCGCTGATCGTCTTCGCGGCATGGGTGGCGCTGGAGCACGCGCCGCGCCGGCGGGCGGTCCTCGCTGTCGTCGCGGTGCCGGTGCTGACCATCGGCCACGGCGTCGCCGGCGTCGCGCTGATCGCGATGATGGTCGGTCACGCGACATGGGCCGGTTCGCTCCATCGCCCGCGGGCGTGGAACCGGGCGGCCATCCGCGCCGCCGCGATGACGCTGTGGCCGCCGGTACTGGCGGCGATCGCCACGCTCGTCCTGTGGAAGGCGGTGGGGTCGTCGGATCGCGGCGCCACGCTCTGGCTGTTCCCGCGAAAGCTGGGGGCGATCCCAGCAACGCTGCGCGACCAGAACAAGCTGTTCGACATCGGCTCGGTCGCCGCCTGCCTTCTCATCTGGCTGCTGGGCTGGCGGTGGGGCGCACGGCTGAACGGTGGCGCGGCGGGTGCGGTGATCCTCGTGATCGCGCTGTTCCTGGCCACGCCCAGCATGATCAGCGGCAGCGACGAGATCGATACGCGTCTGGCGCCGCTGATCCCGATGCTGGCGCTGGCGATGCAGGATTGGTCGCGGGTCGATCCGCGCCGGCGCCGATGGATCCTGCTGGCGGGGCTGGCGCTGCTGACGGTCCGCTTCGCGGTGACAACCGTCAGTTTCGCCCGCTACGACCAGCGTTATCGGCGCGAGCTCACTGCCCTGGATCATGTCCGCTACGGCGCCCGCGTCTTCAATCTGGCCGAGGTGAGCTGCGACCGCTGGCGGTCGGAGCGGCTGGAGCATCTCGGCAATCTGGCCACGACGTTTCGCGGCGCCTGGGTCAACGCGCATTGGAGCGTGCCCGGCCTTCATCTCCTCCAGGTGACCTACCGGCCCGCCCCGGCCTATTATGACGACCCGTCGCAAATGGTGTTTCCGGCGCACTGCGTCGATCGGGATTTCAAGCCCTATGCCAATTACCGCCCCGCGCAGACCGCGCTCATGGCGCTGCGCACCCTTCCCCTGAACAAAGCGGATTATCTTTGGCTGACGGGCGTGCAGCTACCGCCCGGCTATCATGATCGCCGCCTCCGCCGGATCTGGCGCGACGACATCAGCGAACTCTATGCGATCGTTCCCGGCTGAGCGCCGGCGCGGTCAGCGTGTCTCGAACGGGCGGATGCCCGCGCCCAGCCGGTTCGCGCCGACCGCCAGCCGATCGTGGCTGAGATCGGCGACGAAGGCGGGGCTGGTGGTGTCGCCCGGCGACAGGCGCGCATCGTTGTTCTCGATCCGCAGCCCGGTCGAGCGATAGGTCTTCGCCTCGGCCGACACGACGATCAGGCCCGAATGGTTTTCCTTGTTCCGCCCCTGCACGAAGACGTTGCCCGCGATCAGCCCGGTCGCCCCTTCGGGCAGGTCGATCATATAGTTGGTCTTGCGCCCTCCGGTATCGTCGAAGCTGTTGTCGGTGATCGATACGTTGGGCACGCGCAGCTTAACATAGTGGCCGCCGCGCCCGCGCTCGAAACGCGAATGCGTGATCGACACGCTGCCGCGGTTCGCCAGATAGATGGAATGTGCGCAATCGGGCGTCTCGTCGCACTGGCCGAGGCCCGAGAAGGTGGACCGGTCGATCGCAATGCGCTGTGCGGTCGGCTCACCGCCCAGCACGCCCTCCTGGCTGTCGAGGAACATGGCATTGGTGATGGTCAGGTCGCCCATCTCGGTGCGCACGCCTGCACCGTTGCCGTCCGCCACGCGAATCCCGCGAAAGACGAGGCCGTCGACCGTGGAGCCCTGCCCGCGCAGCACCAGCACCGCCTTGCCCTCGCATGGCGTGCCGTCGAAGATCGCGGTGCCGGGCTGCTGCGCCTTGAAGGTGATCCGCCCGCCCGCCTGCACCGCGCATTGGTGATAGACGCCGGGCGCGATCAGGATCGTGGCCGTTCCCAGCCGCACCGAATCCACCGCATCCTGCAACGTCGCGAAGCCGTGCCCGTCGATGGTGAAGGGTGCGGTGCCCTGCGCGGCGGCGGGAGCGGCAAGGAGCAGGGCGAACGGGAGGAACTGGCGCATGATGGGTCCTTTTCGGGGGGCAGCGTGGACGCGGAGCCGGTGGTTCGGCAAGCCACAAAGGACGTTAACGGCGCCTACGATCGCGGGCAGCGTTGCGAACCTGTTCCCCGGCGAAGGCCGGGGAACAGGAGGGATGCGCTCAATCCAAATTGGGCCGCAGCCAGCGCTCCGCCGTCTGCACCTCCACGCCGCGGCGGACGGCATAATCCTCCAGCTGGTCCCGGCCGACACGGGCGACGCCGAAATACTCCGCCTGCGGATGGCCGAAATAGAAGCCCGACACCGCTGCCGTAGGAAACATCGCGAAGCTTTCGGTCAGTTCCAGCCCGGTCGCCTCCTGCGCGCCCAGCAGTTCGAAGAGGATCGGCTTCAGGCTGTGATCGGGGCAGGCCGGATAGCCGGGTGCAGGGCGGATGCCGCGATATTGTTCCTTGATGAGCGCGTCGTTGGTCAGTTGCTCGTCGGGTGCATAGCCCCAGAGCTCCTGGCGGACATGGCGGTGCAGCCGCTCGGCAAACGCCTCGGCGAAGCGATCCGCCAGCGCCTTCAGCAGAATGTCGTTATAATCGTCGTGCCCCGCCTTGAAGCGCGCGATATGGTCGTCGATGCCGTGGATGCCGACCGCGAAGCCGCCGAACCAGTCGCCCGCGGGATCGATGAAATCGGCGAGGCACATATTGGCGCGCCCCTCGCGCTTGGCGATCTGCTGGCGGAGCATGGGCAGGCGCACGTCGCCATGATGGCTCACCACCACGTCATCGCCCTCGCGCCGTGCCGGCCACAGCCCGACCACGCCGCGCGGCGTCAGCCACTTCTCCGCCACGATCGTTTCGAGCATCGCCTGCGCATCGGCATAGAGCGCGCGAGCGCTTTCGCCCACCACCGCATCGTCGAGGATGGCGGGGAAATTGCCCGCGAGTTCCCAGGCGCGGAAGAACGGCGTCCAGTCGATATAGTCGCGCAGATCGGCCAGATCCCACGCGGCGAAGACATGCAGGCCAGGCCTGGCGGGCGCGGCGGGCTTAAGCGCGAAATCGGCGGCGAACCCGCGTTCGCGCGCCGTCTCCAGCGGCAGCAATTCGCTTTGCCCCTTGCCCGCGCGCGCCATCCGCACCGCCTCATACTCGTCCGCGGTCTTCGTCACGAACTCGTCGCGGATCGTGTCAGAGACGAGCGTCGAGGCGACCCCAACCGCGCGGCTGGCGTCGAGCACATGCACCACCGGACCATCATAGGCGGGCGAGATGCGCAGCGCGGTGTGCACCTTGGACGTGGTGGCGCCGCCGATCAGCAGCGGCATCGTCATGCCCGCGCGCTTCATCTCCTCGGCGACCGTCACCATCTCGTCGAGCGAGGGCGTGATGAGGCCGGACAGCCCGATCATATCGGCGTCATTCTCGTTCGCGGCCTCCAGGATCTTCGACCAAGGCACCATGACGCCCAGATCGACCACGTCGAAGCCGTTGCACTGTAGCACGACGCCGACGATGTTCTTGCCGATATCGTGCACGTCGCCCTTCACGGTCGCCATGATGATCTTGCCCTTGCCGCGCGCGCCGGGCTCCTTGGACGCCTCGATGAAGGGCAGCAGATGCGCCACCGCCTTCTTCATCACCCGCGCCGACTTCACCACCTGCGGCAGGAACATCTTGCCCGATCCGAACAGGTCGCCGACGACGTTCATGCCGTCCATCAGCGGCCCCTCGATCACCTCGATCGGCCGGCCGCCGGCATCGTCGATCGCCTGGCGGGCCTCTTCGGTATCCTCGACGACGTGGAGGTCGATGCCCTTCACCAGCGCATATTCCAGCCGCTTGGTCACCGGCAGGCCGCGCCATTCCGCCGCCGCCTTTTCCGCCACCGCGTCGGTGCCGCGATATTTCTCCGCGAGCGCCACGAGCCGATCGCCCGCTTCCGGATCATGGTTGAGCACCACGTCCTCGACTGCCGCGCGCAGCTCGGGATCGATATCGTCATAGATGTCGAGCTGGCCGGCGTTGACGATCGCCATGTCCATGCCAGCGGGGATGGCGTGATAGAGGAACACGCTGTGCATCGCGCGCCGCACCGGCTCGTTGCCGCGGAACGAGAAACTGAAGTTCGAAAGGCCGCCCGATATGTGGCAATGCGGGCACCGCGCCTTGATCTCGCGGCAGGCCTCGATGAAGTCGACGCCGTAATTATTGTGCTCCTCGATCCCTGTCGCCACCGCGAACACGTTGGGATCGAAGATGATGTCTTCGGGCGGAAAGCCGATCCCGGTGAGCAGGCGATAGGCGCGCTCGCAAATCTCGACCTTGCGCTCCTTGGTGTCGGCCTGCCCCACCTCGTCGAACGCCATGACGACGACCGCGGCGCCATAGGCCATGCACTTCTTCGCCTGGGCGAGGAACGGCGCCTCGCCCTCCTTCATGCTGATCGAATTGACGATCGGCTTGCCGGAGACGCATTTCAGCCCCGCCTCGATCACGCTCCATTTCGAGCTGTCGACCATGAAGGGGATGCGCGCGATGTCGGGCTCCGCGGCGATCAGCTTCAGGAACGTCGTCATCGCGTGGTGCGCGTCGAGCAGCCCCTCGTCCATGTTGACGTCGAGCACCTGCGCGCCCGATTCCACCTGCTGGCGCGCGACCTCCACGGCGGCGGGATAGTCGCCCGCCATGATGAGCTTCTTGAAGCGTGCCGAGCCGGTAACGTTGGTGCGCTCGCCGATATTGACGAAATTGGTGGAGGAAATTGTGCTAGTCATTTTCAACATCCGTTCGCCCCGAGCGTGTCGAAGGGCATGGTCCGGGCAGGTGCTTCGACAGGCTCAGCACGAACGGTGACAGGATTGCGGCAGGTCCGCTCACGCCGCCATCGTGAACGGTTCGAGCCCGGCGAGTTTGGTCCGCACCTCGGGGCGGGCCGGCACCCTGGGCTCCAGCCCGCGCACCGCGTCCGCCATCGCCTTGATATGCGCGGGCGTCGAGCCGCAGCAGCCGCCCAGTACGTTCACCTGCCTGGCCGCCGCCCATTCGCCCACCAGCCCCGCGGTGGTCGCCGGCATCTCGTCATATTCGCCGAGTTCGTTGGGCAAGCCCGCATTGGGGTAGATCATGATGAGCGTGTCGGCGATGGCGCTCAGCGTCTTCACATGCGGGCGGAGCTGTTCGGCGCCGAACGAGCAGTTCAGCCCGATCGTCACCGGCCGGGCATGCCGCACCGCGTGCCAGAACGCCTCGACGGTGTGGCCCGACAGATTGCGCCCCGACAGGTCGGTCAACGTCATCGACAGCATGATCGGCACGTCGCGCCCCAGATCGTCCGCGGCGTCGAGCGCGGCCATGATCCCGGCCTTGGCGTTCAGCGTGTCGAACACCGTCTCGATCAGGATGAAATCCACGCCGCCTTCCAGCAATGCGTCGATCTGGTCGCGATAGACCCCCTTCAGATAATCGAAATCGATCTCCCGGTAGCCAGGATCGTTGACGTCGGGCGAGAGCGACAGCGTCTTGTTGGTCGGCCCGATCGCGCCCGCCACGAAGCGCGGACGGCCGTCCTTCGCGGCATATTCGTCGGCGAGGCGTCGGGCGATCTTCGCGCTTTGCAGGTTGATCTCGCGCACCAGATGCTCGGCGCCGTAATCCGCCTGCGAGATCAGGTTCGCGCTGAACGTGTTGGTGGAGACGATGTCCGATCCGGCATCAAGATATTCGCGCGTGATCGTCTCGGGCACCTCCGGCTTGGTGATCGCGAGGATGTCGTTGTTGCCCTTCTGGTCGTGCGGCAAGCCCAGATCGCCCGCATAGGCGGCCTCGTCCAGCTTCCAGTTCTGGATCTCGGTGCCGAACGCGCCGTCGGTGATGAGAATGCGCTTGGCGGCTTCGGCGTTCAGGCGTTCGCGGGCGGTCATCGGTGTTTCCTTCGTCCTGGCCGCGTTCATGCGGCCACGGCCTTTTCGGTCGGCTTCGCGCGAACCCCCAGCATGTGGCAGATCGCGAAGGCCAGCTCGGCGCGGTTGAGCGTGTAGAAATGGAAGTTCTTCACGCCGCCCGCATAGAGCCGCCGGCACATCTCGGCGGCCACCGTCGCCGCGACGAGCTGGCGCGCGGCGGGATGGTCGTCCAGCCCCTCGAACAGCCGGTCCATCCAGGCGGGGATCGCCGCCCCGCACTGGCCGGCGAATTTGCGGAACTGCGCGACATTCGAAACGGGAAGGATGCCGGGCAGGATCTCCGCCGTGATCCCCGCCGCCGCCACCCGGTCGCGAAACCGGAAATAGGCCTCGGGCGAGAAGAAGAATTGCGTGATCGCGCGATTGGCGCCGGCATCGAACTTCGCACGCAGATTGTCGAGATCGGCCTGGTCGCCGCCGCTTTCAGGATGGCATTCGGGATAGGCCGCGACCGAAATGTCGAACGGGTGCAGCCGGGCCAATCCCGTGACCAGCTCGGCGGCGTTGGCATAGCCGCCCGGGTGCGGGCGATAGGGCTCGCCCGGCGTCGGCATGTCGCCGCGCAGCGCGACGATGTGGCGGACGCCCGCCGCCCAATAATCCTCGGCCACCTGATCGATCTCGGCGCGGGTCGCCTCGACGCAGGTCAGGTGCGCGGCGGCGCTTAGCGAGGTCTCGCGCTGAATCCGCGCGACCGTGGCATGCGTGCGCTCGCGCGTGGAGCCACCCGCGCCATAGGTGACCGACACGAAATCGGGGCCGAGCGGCTCCAGCGCGCGGATCGCCTCCCACAATTGCGTCTCCATCTTCTCGCTCTTGGGCGGGAAGAATTCGAAGCTGATGCCGATATCGCCTGCCAGATCGGCGAACAGCGGCTCCTCCAATGCGCGGCGCGCTTCCGCCAGCTGGGGGATCGAGATCGTCGTCATGCCGCCTTCACCTCACGCAATTCCACAGTCTTGTCCCGTTTCTGGCCGAGCCACAGCTTCACCGTCAGCTCGCCGCCGCCCAGCGTCTCGATGCGGGCGGGCACCAGACTGGCATTGGCGAACCACTGCGCCATCTGCGCATCCGAAAAGCCGAGCCGGGTGTGCGCGTCGCGCGTTCGCAGATCCTCGCGGTCGTGCGGCGCGAAATCGGCGATCAGCAACCGCCCGCCCGGCCCCAGCACGCGCACCGCCTCGGCGATCGCGGCGCCGGGCTGCTGCGCGAAATGGAGCACATGGTGCAGGATCGCGACGTCCGCCGCGCCGTCCGCCATCGGCAGCGCATAGAGGTCCGCCTGGCGCAGCTCGGTATTGGAAAGCCCGCGTTCGGACAGCTTCACGCGCGCGAGCCGCAGCATCTCCGAACTGCGATCGATCCCGAGTGCGGATCGCGCGCGGCCGGCGAATAGCTCGAGCATCCGGCCAGTGCCGGTGCCGATGTCGATCAGCGTGCCGAGCGATCCGGTCTCTCCGCCTTCCAGGCCCAGCACCGCCGCCATGGCCGCCTCGACCTCGCTCTCGGCGATGTGGAGCGAGCGGATCGCGTCCCATTCGCCGGCATGGTCCTCGAACCAGCCCGCCGCCGAAGCGGCGCGATCGGCACGCACAGCGGCAAGGCGCGCGACGTCGGCCAGCGCCCAATGATCGGGCTCGGCCGCGCCCCAGCGATCGAGCGCGGCGGCCACTGGCGCGACCGCATCGGGCTTGCCGAGCGCCACGAACACCCAGCTCCCCTCCTTGCGCCGTTCGGCGAGGCCTGCGTCACAGAGAATCTTGACGTGCCGCGACACGCGCGGCTGGCTCTGGCCCAGCACCTGCGCGAGTTCACCCACCGACAGCTCCATCGAGCGCAGCAGCGTCAGGATGCGCAGCCGCGTGGCGTCGGCCAAGGCACGGAAGATGTCGAGCGCGAGGGTCATCGGGAACAACATATAAAGATATCTTTATATGCGGTCAATCGATCCGGCACGGACCCGATGCCGTGACAACGCGTTCGGGCCTGAATACCATTGCCGCAACAACATGGGGAGTGACGATCATGAAGAAGCCTTTGCTGGCCCTGCTGGCCTTCACCTCGTTGGCACTCGCCGCCTGCAGCCAGAACGCGCAGGATGCGAGCGCCAACGCCGCCGATTCGGTCGCCGCGGACGCCAACGCCACGACGCGCAACGCAGTGGACGACGTGAACGCCGCCACCGACCGCGCGCTGGGTGCCGCGCAGAACTCGATCGACCGTGCCGGCCCGGCCGCCGATCGCGCCGGCAATTCGATCGACAACGGCATCGATCGCGCCTCCAACGCCACCGGTAACGCGCTGGAGCGCGCCGGCCGTTCGCTGAAGAACTGATGCGCCGCCGCGCGAGTATGGCGGCCGCGGCGGCGTTCGCGCTCGCCGCCTGCTCGTCGCATACCGATCAGCCGGGCGCCGTCACCGCGGACGAGGCCCGGCAATTGAACGACGCCGCCGCGATGCTCGATGCCAACAGCGTCGACGCCAATGCCGTCGGTGGCGACAACGAAAGCGATCCATCATGACCGAACTTCGCCGCCTGGGCTCCACCGACCTGAAGATCGCGCCGCTGGTATTGGGCGGCAACGTGTTCGGTTGGACCGCGGACAAGGCCGCGAGCTTCGCCGTGCTTGACGCCTTCGTCGCCGGCGGCGGCACGATGATCGATACCGCCGACGTCTATTCCGCCTGGGCGGACGGCCACCGCGGCGGCGAATCGGAGACGATGATCGGCGAATGGCTCGCGCAGGGCGGCAAACGCGACCGGGTGCTGATCGCGACCAAGGTGGGGATGCTGCCGGGCGAAGGCGGCGAGAAGCTGGCCCCCGCGCGCATCGCCGCCGCGGCGGAGGCCTCGCTGAAGCGGCTCGGCACCGACCGCATCGACCTGTATTTCGCGCATCAGGACGACGATTCCGTTCCGCAGGACGCGGTGCTCGAGGCGTTCGGCCGGCTGGTCGACGCCGGCAAGGTCCGGGTGATCGGCGCTTCCAACTTCCACGCCGGGCGCCTGAAATCGGCGAACGACGCCGCTATCGCTGCGCATCTGCCGCGCTATCACGTGCTCCAGCCCGAATATAATCTGGTGAGCCGCGAGAAGTTCGAGGGCGAACTGCAGGATTATTGCGTGGCCGAGAATATCGGCGTGACGCCCTATTACGGCCTCGCCTCGGGCTTCCTCACCGGCAAATACCGGAGCACCGCCGATCTGGGGCAAAGCGTGCGCGGCGGTCGGATGGGCGATCTGCTGGAGGGCAAGGGCAAGGTCGTGCTGGCGGCAATGGACTCGGTCGCGGCGGAGACCGGCGCCAGCCTCGCGCAGATCGCGCTCGCCTGGCTGATGGCGCAACCCGGCGTGACCGCGCCGATTGCCAGTGCGACCAGCGCCGCGCAGATCGAGGATCTGCTGCCGGCGATGGACCTGACGCTCACCCCCGACCAGCGCGAACGGCTGACCGACGCGGGGGTGTGACCGGGGCGCGGTGTCAGGCGCGAACGATGTGCTCGCGAAACCAAGCGGCGAAATCGTCCTCTGCCAGCGTACCGGAGACGAGTGCCAACATGGTGCGAATGGCGTCCGCCTTGTCGAACTCGATCTCTACGGCGTTCAGGCGCAGGAACAAGCGCGCCATGACCCATGCGGCGCGCTTGTTGCCATCCGCGAACGGGTGATTTCGGGCGATGCCGAACGCATAAGCGGCCGCTGAGGCGCAGAGATCGTCTTCTCTACAGCCACGTTTGTTGACCGGCCGTGCGATGGCTGACTCGAGCAGGCCTATGTCCTTGACGCCCGCTGGTCCGCCATGTTCGGCCAGTTTCCGATCATGCACCGCACGCGCAATGTCTGCACTGGGAAAACGCGGCGTGCCCGACGACGTCAATTGGCGAGACCGGCGAGTATGTCGCGGTCTTCGCGCATGATCGCCTCGGCAGCCGTCATCGCTTCGACGAAGGCCGGATCATGCGGTCGGATTGCGAAGCCGTCCGATTGTTCGGTCAAAACGATCTGATCCCCCAGATCGACGCGCAGCTTGGAAAGCATTTCCTTGGGGATGATGACGCCCACGGAGTTGCCGAAGCGAATGATTTTCAGGGCGATGTTCATACTGACGTAACAACATGCTTGCCGCGTCACGCAAAGCTCGCATCTCGCGCCCGCCCCCCGCATAGAGTGACCATGGCCGAACCCGTCGAACGCGAATCCAATCTCGTCATCCTGGCGGCACTCGCCGCCAATCTCGGCATCGCCGTGGCCAAATTCGTGGCCGCCACGATCACCGGATCCTCCTCCATGCTGACCGAAGGCGTCCATTCGGTGGTCGACAGCGGCAACCAATTGCTGCTGCTCTACGGCCAGCATCGTGCGAAGCGGCCGGCGGACGAGATCCACCCGTTCGGCTATGCGCGCGAACTCTATTTCTGGAGCTTCGTCGTCGCGATCCTGATCTTCGCGGTGGGCGCGGGCGTGTCGGTCTATGAGGGCTATCTCCACATCATCGATCCCGAGCCGCTGCGCTCGCCGCTGGTCAATTACATCGTGCTGGGCGTCTCCACCGCGCTCGAAGGCACCAGCTGGTTCCTGGCGATGCGCGCGTTCGGCCGCGCCAAGGGACCGCTCGGCTGGTGGGCCTCGATCCGGCGCTCCAAGGATCCGGCGGGGTTCATCGTCCTGTTCGAGGACAGCGCGGCGCTGGCCGGACTGGTGATCGCCGCGGCGGGCGTGTGGCTCAGCCATGCGCTCGCCGAGCCGCGGATCGACGGCATCGCCTCGATCCTGATCGGGCTGGTGCTCGGGCTGGTCGCGATGCTGCTGGCGCGCGAGGCCAAGGGGCTGCTGATCGGCGAGCGCGCCGACCCCGCGATCGTCGAGACGGTGCGCGCCATCGTCGCCGCCGAACCGCGCGTCACCGCGGTCAACCATGTCCGCACGATCCACACCGGACCGACGAGCATCTTCGTGGCGATCAGCGCCGATTTCGACGATTCGCTGACGATGGGCGAAGGCGAAACGCTGGTGGAGCGGATCGAGGCGAAGCTGAAGGCGGCCGAGCCGATGCTCGCCTCCATCTATATCCGGCCGGAGAAGCGCAAGGACGCCATCGCCGCTTTCCCGGGACAAACCAGTGCGATAGGCTAGCATCATGCCTCGCCTCTCCCATCTCGTCGCGTTCGTGCTGCTCTCGATCGGGGCCGCGCTGCCCGCGCACGCCGCGGTGACGATCGCCTTCTGGAGCCACGAACTGGGAGACAGTTTCCCCCACGCCTTCGTCACGCTCCGCGGCGTGCCCGATGCCGGCGGGGCGGCGGTCGATCGCAACTTCGGCTTCACCGCGCGCACGCTGAGTCCGGCGCTGCTGTTCCGCTCCGTGCGCGGCAAGCTCGATATCGCCACGCCCTATTATGTCCGCAGCAGCACCGCCCAATTCTCGACAACCATGACCGACGCGCAATATGCCGCCGTGCTGGCGCTGGCAGCGGCGTGGGACGACAAGGGCGCAGACAGCACCTATGACCTGAAGACGCACAATTGCGTCCATTTCGTCATGGCCGCGGCGCGGATCATGGGGCTCATCGGGCTCGACCATCCCGATCTGATGAAGCGCCCGCGCTCCTATCTCCAGGCGGTTGCCGCCGCGAACGGGTCGCGCATCACCAGGATCGACGAGAGCGGGACCGTCTATCTGGCCGCACTGCCGCCGATCGGCGCGGCCGCCGCGGCAGCGCCGGCGCTCAGTGCGGCGGCGCCGCTTCCGGTTCGACCGGCGCCGGCACCAGTTCGATGACGTCGAGCGTCGACTGGAAGCTCGGATAGGGCAGCACGATCCGCCAGCGCGCCGGCCCGATCCGCTCGACCACCCCCACCATGTTGCGGCGCGCATCGCGGCCATAGGCCATGCGCCGCGTCTCGTCGCCGAGCATCAGCGCGCCGAGATACACGCTGCGCGCACCGGTATCCTCGAAGATCGTGCCGGTGGTGCGCTGCGGCCCGCTGAGCGCGGCGAAGCCTCGGTTCGTGCCCTCTCCCGCGATCAGGCACGGCGCCCACACCCCCGGCGCAAAGCCGTCACCGCCGCCATAACCGCCGAGCCGGATCGTCCGGCAGCGATAGGCGCCGGGCGGCGGGGACGCGCCGGCCAGCGCGTGATCGGGATCGAGCAGCGCACCCTGTGCCGCGATCTGCGCACCGCCGCCGCTGCGCTGCGCCTTGCCCAGCGCCTCGATCCACGCGTCGCGCCACCGCCGCAGCCGGTCGCGATCCGCCGGGCTGGCGGCGCGGCGCCAGTCGGTCGGCACGTCGCGCGCCATCACCGGGCCGGCGACCAGCAGCAGGGCGGCGGCAGCCTGCGCGATCCGCGCGCTCATGCCGCCGTCCACCCGCCATCGACCGACAGGTTCGCGCCCGTGATCGACGCCGCCTGGTCGCGACAGAGAAACAGCGCGAGCGCCGCCACCTGTTCGGGGGTGACGAATTCGCGCGTCGGCTGCGCGGCGAGCAGCACGTCGTTCATCACCTGATCGCGCGTCATCCCGCGCGCCGCCATCGTGTCGGGGATCTGGCGTTCGACCAACGGCGTCCAGACATAGCCCGGCGAGATCGCGTTGACGGTGATGCCGTGCCGCGCCGTCTCCAGCGCCACCGTCTTGGTGAGCCCGACGAGACCATGTTTGGCGGCGACATAAGCCGATTTGCCCGGGCTCGCGACGAGCGAATGCGCCGAGGCGGTCGAGATGATCCGGCCCCAGCCCTGCCGCTTCATGTGCGGCACCACGGCGCGCATCACGTGCCAGGCGGAGGACAGGTTGATCGCCAGGACCCGGTCGAACGCGTCGATCGGAAAATCCTCGATCGACGCGACATGCTGGATGCCGGCATTGTTGATCGCGATGTCGATCCGGCCCGTCTCGGCGACGGCGCGCTCGACCAGCGCAGCGATCGCGGCGGGATCGGTCATGTCCGCCGCATCGTACAGCGCCGCCGCGCCGCTCGTCGCCGTCAGCTCGTCTCGCACCGCCGCGATCACGTCCGCCTCGCCGAAGCCGTTGAGCACCACCGTCGCGCCTTCGGCCGCCAGCGCGCGCGCATAGGCGAGGCCGATTCCCGAGGTGGAGCCGGTGACGACCGCAGTCTTGCCCTTCAGAAACATGCACCGATCCTCCACTCGTCCCCCTCCTGCGCCCGCGCGCCGTCGCGATCAACCTTGCAACCACGCGGGAGGCCGAGCATTGCGCAGGGGAGACGACAAGGGAGGCCCATGATGCGGCTCGACGATTTCGACCCGAACATCAACGTCGGCGACCAGCGCGGCGAAAGCGGCGGCGGTGGCTTTGGGGGTGGTGGCGGTGGCGGCCTGCTGTTCGGCCTGCTCCCGCTGATCGGCAGCCGGTTCGGTTGCGGTGGGATCGTCGTGGTGCTGATCGTGCTCGCCGTCTTCGGCGGTCTGGGCAATATCGGTTCGATGCTCGGCGGTGGCGGCGGCAGCCAGACCTCGGCCCCCACGCAGCAATCGGCGCGCAAGAGCGAGGCAACGACCGCCTGCAGGGTCGATGCCTCGAGCACTGCCGCCTGCAACGCGTTCAGTTCGGCCGACAAGACCTGGGCGGCGATCTTCCAGCGCGAGGGCAAGACGTTCGAAGCGCCCTCGCTGCAATTCTACAGTCGCAGCGGCCGTTCGGGCTGCGGTGCGGCGCAGAGTGCGATGGGCCCGTTCTATTGCCCGACCGATCGCGGCATCTATCTCGACACCAGCTTCTTCCAGGAATTGCAGAACCGCTTCCACGCCGGCGGCGATTTTGCGCAGGATTATGTGATCGCGCACGAGTTCGGCCACCACATCCAGAATCTGCTGGGCGTGTCGGATCAGGTGTCCAACGCACAGCGCCAGGCGAGCGAGACGCAGGGCAACGCGCTGTCGGTGCGCCTCGAGCTTCAGGCGGATTGCTATGCGGGCGTGTGGGCGGCCAACAACCGCGACCGGCTCGATCCGGGCGACATCCAGGAAGGGCTCACCGCCGCGCACGCGATCGGCGACGACACGCTGCAGCAGGAAAGCCAGGGCCGCGTCGTGCCCGACAGCTTCACCCATGGCACCTCGGCCGAACGCATGAAGTGGCTGAAGCGCGGGCTGGACAGCGGCGATCCCGCGCAATGCGACACCTTCTCGGGCGCGATCTGAGCGCCCGAGACGGTGCGCGTGCGGGTCAGTCGACCGCGACGATCTGCTGCGGATGCTGAATCCGGACGACGTGCTGATAGCGGTTCACGCTGTGCGCGCGCCCCGATACCGTGTTGACGATCAGGTTGCGGCGCACGACACCATCCACCACGATATGGCGCCCCTTGAAATAGACTTCGGGCGGCGCGCCATAGCGTTTGGCGAGTTCATTCGCCGCGACGCGCGACAGGTCGAACGTCAGATCGTCGGGGCGGCGATAATCGTCCGTCGAATTGAGGAACGTGCCACGCGCGGTCTTGGCTGTGGAAACGACCGTCATCACGAACCGCCCGGTACGCCCGTTCGACGATGCCGCGTCCGCCGCGGCGATCGCGGCGGGCGGCTCCATCGCCGTCCCACTTGATGCGGCCGGGCCCGATCCCAGAGCCGCGCCGATCAGAACCATGAGCATCGCCGCTCT